>CALAQT010000179.1 GCA_937888775.1 uncultured Actinomycetes bacterium
CGACCCATAGTTGCCGCGCAATCAGCCGCGACGTCGGGTTCGTGCATAACGACCCATAGTTGCCGCGCAATCGGCCGCGACGTCGGGTTCGTGCATAACGACCCGTAGTCTTGCCGCGCATTCGGCCGCGACGTCGGGGTTCAGGCCTAACGGCCCGTAGTCTTGCCGCGTGTTCGGCGCGGCGTTGGGTTCACGGCCGTTTCGGTTGCTGTTCGCCGGGCAGGCGATCTCGGCGGTCGGCAACCGCCTGGTGCCGGTGGCGCTCGCTTTTGCGGTCCTGGATCTGACCGGCTCGGTCAGCGACCTGGGGATCGTGCTCGCCGCTCAGACCGTGCCGCTGATCGTGTTCGTGCTGCTCGGAGGGGTTTGGGGAGACCGCCTGGCGCGCCAGCGCGTGATGCTCGCGTCGGATTGCGTTCGCGCTGTGACCCAGGGCGCCAGTGCCGCCCTGCTGCTCACCGGGAGCGCGCGCATATGGGAGCTGGCGGCCCTGCAGGCGGCCTACGGCGCGGCGGAGGCGTTCTTCGGGCCCGCCTCCACGGCGCTCGTACCTCAGACCGTGGAGGCTGACCAGCTCCAGCCGGCCAACGCGCTGCTCGGCCTGACCAACAACGTCGCCATGGTGCTGGGCCCCGCGATCGCCGGCGTGATCGTCGCGACGCTAGGGCCGAAGTGGGGGCTGGCGATCGACGCCACCACATTCGTCGCCAGCGCCGCGTTCCTCAGCCGCCTGCGGGTCGGATCGCCGGTGGCGACCGCGCGGAGCGGGACGCTCGCCGAGCTCCGCGCCGGCTGGCGGGCGTTTCGCTCTCGCGAGTGGCTGTGGATCACCGTCGCCTACTTCACCATCTACCTCGGGTTCGTATTCAGCCCGTTCCAGGTGCTCGGGCCGCAGATCGCCCGGGTCTCGCTCGGCGGCCCGGGGGCGTGGGCGGCGATCAGCGTCGCGCTGGGGGTGGGCGCCGTGGTCGCCGGGGTGGTGGGGCTGCGCTGGCGGCCCCGGTATCCGTTGCGGGTCGCGTTCCTGGCCTTCCTGACCGGGGGACCCGCACTGTTCGCGCTGATCGCCGCGCACGCGCCGCTGTGGCTGATCATCGTCGCCGCCGTCCTCGACGGCGGCTCGGGCACGCTGTTCAATCTGCTCTGGTTTACGGCGCTGCAGTCCGATGTGCCCCCGTCAGAGCTCTCTCGGGTCAGCTCCTGGGACTACCTGGGCGCGCTGGCGCTGCAGCCACTCGGACAGGGACTGGCGGGCCCGGTGGCCGCCGCGATCGGCATCTCAAGCACGCTGTATGGGGCCGCCGGGATGTTCCTGGTGCTGACGTTGGCCGTGCTTGGGGTGCCAGCGGTGCGGAACTTCACGGGGACGGGGGCGGGGGAGGGGGAGGGGGTGGCGGGTAGCGTCCGGGCCCGGCCGTGAGCCAGGTGCCCGAGGTGGGGTTGGGACCAGCTCTTAGGAGGATTCTCATTCGCGGCGGAGCCTGCGCGCGCAGGAGTGGACAAGAGTTCGTTGAAGGACACCGAGCGACGGTGAGGCGCCAGCCATCGCTTTGGAGAGCGAATCCTCGATGCAGCCTGTGCGAGCGACATCCAGAAGCGCCGCGCCCGAACAGGCATGGACCTCGGGTGAATGGACGACGCCCCGCCGGGCCGCCGCACCTCGGCGCCCAAGCGCCGCAGTGTCACGCCCGCCGCGCCGTGGCGCAACGCGTGCCCGGCTCCGGCGGATCTTCGCGCTGATGCTGTTGTTCCTGATCGCCGCTTGCTCGATCTCCTACGTCGGCGCGATGACCAAGCCGTCCAACACGGGTCTGGCGGTCAACAGCGTCGAGTGGCTGCGTGACAACGGCGCGGCCTGGCTGGTGTCCGACGTCGAGTCTTTCTACTACTCGCTCAACGCACCGTCGACCGGCGGTCCGGCGCTCAAGCATCTGCCCAAGGTGGGCGTCGCCGCCGGGCTTTCGGCGTCCACCTACCGGCCGCCGCCGATCGCCCCCGCGATAACTCCGGCGCTGCCCGGCGAGGGCCAGTGGCAGAGCACCGGCCCGCTGGTCGGAGGGGCTCCGCCGGTTCTGGTCACGACCTTCCGCCCTGACCCGCTGTATCCGCAGATGGTCGCCGGCGTCGCCTGGATCGACGCCACGCGCACGTGGCTGCAGTTGTACCCGGGGCGCTACGAACCGCCCAACTCCGGCAACGCGCTGGCCGAGGTGCCGCCGGCGCTGCGCTCTGGCCTCCTGGCCACGTTCAACGGCGGCTTCAAGCTGGAGGACTCAGGCGGCGGCTTCGTCGCCTTCGGCCAGACGTACGCGCCGTTGCACGACGGGATGGCCACGTTGGTGCGCCTGCGCGACGGGACCGCCGACGTGCGCACCTGGACCGGCGGCGCCACCCCCGGGCCCGAGGTGACCTTCGCGCGCCAGAACCTGGTGCTGCTCGTCGACGGGGGCCAACTTAACCCGAGCATCGGCAACGGGTCCCGGTGGGGCGCGACGCTCGGCAACGCGGTGCGCGTGTGGCGCTCGGGAGTGGGCGTCGACGCGAGGGGCAACCTGATCTACGCGGCGGCCGACGACCAGACCGCCCAGAGCCTGGCCGAGATCCTCCAGCGCGCCGGCGCGGTCCGCGCGATGGAGCTCGACATCAACTCCGAATGGGTGACGTTCAACTTCTACGGGACGCCCGGTGCCAGCGACCCGAACAAGCTGCTACCCGACATGACACGCGACGCGACCCGCTACCTCATGCCAGACGACCGGGACTTCTTCGCGGTTTACGCGCGCCGGGGGTGAGCCGACCGGCGTCGGGCGTCGCGAGGCGGGTCATCCGGACCGGCGCGCTTTCACCAGTGCGTCCAGCCGCCGTCGACCTGGAGCATCTGCCCGGTGATGAACGAGGCGCGGTCGCTGGCCAGGAACGCGACCACCTCGCCCAGGTCTGGCGGGGTCCCGCGGCGCTTGAGGCACTGTTGTTCGATCACGTAGCGGCTGAACCCCTCAGGGTCAGGATGGATCGTCTCGCCGCCGGTCGGAAACGCGCCGGGCGCGACGGTGTTGACGCGCACGTTGTGCACGCCGACCTCGCGCGCGAGCGCACGGGTGAGGCCAACCAGACCGCCCTTGGAGGTGATGTAGGGCAGCAGCTTGGGGATCCCGAGCTGGAAGGTGATCGAGCCGATGTTGATGATGCTGCCGCCGCCGCGCCGCACCATCTCCGGCACCGCCGCCCTGGCCATCACGTAGGCCGAGCGCAGGTTGGTGTCGATCACGCTGTCGAACTCCTTCAGGTCGTACTCATCCCAGGCCTTGGACGGGTAGATCGCCGCATTGTTGACGACGATGTCCACGCCACCGAAGGCCTTGACCGCCTTCGCCACCACGCCATCGGCGAACTCGGCGGTGGAGACGTCGGCCACGTGCCCGAGGATCTGGCCGCCCGCCGACAGCCGCTCCACGAGCTCGGCGTTGCGCTGTGCGTCAAGATCGACCGCCACGCAGTTGGCGCCCTCCCGCAGCAGCGCGACGAGCATTGCTTCGCCGAGGCCGCCGCTGGCGCCACCGGTCACGACGGCAACCTTGCTATCGAGCCCGAGGTCCATCGCCTGCGGCGTGCGGGGCGGTCCGGAACGAGTGCATCGCCGACCTTCGTAGCACAGCGACGCAATCTGCGTCGGTGCCGAGACGGCGGGCGGGCGGCGGACCAGCGCTTGCAGACCAGCGAGCCGCCGGGCGAGTCACCGGGCGATTGACCAGCGAGTCACCGGGCGCTTGACCAGCGCTTGCAGACCAGCGAGCCGCCGGGCGATTGAGCACGCAGCGGCCAATCGCCGCGCTCACCGGGCATCGGCGGACCCGTCTAGTGCACCGACGCCCCCTGCAAGCCGCGCGACGATGAGACGCCGGATCCAACCCGAGCAGCGTCCAGCACGCCATCGGCCGCTTCGGGCGTGGTTGAACTCACGTGCGTTACCGGGAGACCGAGCGCGCGGACCTTGCTGGGCAGGTCGACCCGCATCCAGCGCGACAGACGCCAGGGCAGCGTCGAGATGATGATCTCGTCGAAGCCGTGCAGGTGGAGGGCATCGTGAATCGCCGCCAGGGGATTTGCGTCACCGACCTGGCCGGTGACTGAGTGCCCGGCGGCATCACGAAGGCCGGGCAGCGCGAGCTCCAGCCGCCTGCGCGCCACGTCACGCCCGGCCACCTCGGGGTCCACGAGGCGGTGCAGTCCGCGCGGTTTGGCCGGCACCAATAGGTGAAAGGACGCCGGTCCGCGCTGCGCGCGCTGCCGGACGGCCTGGATCAGCGGTTGATCTGTGGCGGTCCGGTTGGCGACGAGAAGAACACGTGAAGGCTTTTGATCCGATTTCCTTGTGTTGATTGCCACGAGCTGCTCCGACATCGTGCCTGCCGAGCGCCTCGCCGTCCATCACGATTTCCCGTGGACTCATAGAGGCGGTGCCGGTCACGCACTGACCCATAGAGGAGGCACAGGCATTCGATTTCCGATTCTCATAGACAAATGTACGTACATTCGAATATGCTGATGACATATGGCATCCTCGGCCGCCACGATGATCGGCGCGGAGCGGGCCGTCGACCGGATGAGCCCACTGCCGCTGTGGGCGCAGGTGCTGGCCGACCTGACCCGGCGGCTCGACGCGGGGGAGTTCGATGCGGGCTTCCCGACCGACCAGGAGCTGGTAGCCGCCTATGGCGTGTCCCGTCAGACGGCGCGTGAGGCGGTCAGGCGGCTCGCCGACGATGGCCTTTTGGCCCGTGAGCGTGGCCGCGGAACCAAGGTACGCCGGTTGGCCTTTGAGCACACGCCGGGGACGCTGGAGGGCCTCTTTCACCAGGTTGAGGCCCAGGGCGCGACGCAGACCAGCGTGGTGCGCGTGTGCCAGGAGACGCGCGACGCCGCGATCGCCAAGCGGCTGAAGCTGCCGGCACGGGCGTTGCTGGTGGAGATCGAGCGGCTGCGGCTGGCCGACGGGGAGCCGCTGGCGCTCGATCGCAGCTGGCTGCCGGCGAGTGTGGCGCGGGGGCTGCTGGAGGCCTCGCTGGCCCACGCCGGCCTCTACGACGAGCTCGCCCGGCTGTGCGGCGTGCGCATCACCGGCGGCAGCGAGCGCGTTTCAGCGGTGGTACCCACGGCCAGAGAGCGGCACGCGCTGGGCATCGGCTCTGACGTGGCGGCGTTTGCGATCGAGCGGCTCGTCCACAGCGACGATGCACCGATCGAGTGGCGCCACAGCTTGGTCCGGGGAGATCGCTACAGCCTGGTCGTGGAGTTGTCCTCGCTGCGCGTGCGCAAGCCATCGCTGCCCTGGGCCTACGAGGCTCCGGGATGAGACCCCGGGAATGGAGGTCACGGATCGTGCGCCCGCCTTTCAAGGCGGGCCGGGCGCGCTGTGGCCGTCTGCCGTTGGGCCATATCAACCGGCATTTCTCCTTGCAGCCCAACGTCCCGGGCCAGGGCATCATCGCCGGTTACACGCTCAGCTTCTGGGGGATCGTCGTGGCGATCGGGGTGGCGACCGGGATCGGTGGCGCACTCCTGACCCTGCTGCTGAGATTCGCAGAGCACACGTCCTGGTCCTACGATTCGGGGCAGCTGCTCGATGCGGTCAACCGCACTGGGTCTGGCCGCCGGGTGGCTGTGCTGCTGGGCGCGGGCGTGATCGCGGGGATCGGCGGCCTGCTGATCAAGCGGGTGCGAGGCTCGGGCGCCGGCGAGATCTCTGAGGCGCTGTGGCTGGCCGAGGGGCGCCTGAGCTTCTGGAGCAGCCAGGCGCGCGGGCTGCTGTCGATCGTGATCGTCGCCATGGGCGCCTCGCTGGGGCGGGAAGGCGCGCCGCAGCTGACCGGCGCGGCGTTCGCCTCCAGCCTCTCGCAGTGGGCCAAGCTGCCGGCCTGGCAGCGCCGGTTGCTCGTCGCCTGCGGCGCCGGCGCGGGCATGGCCGCCATCTACAACGTTCCGCTGGGGGGAGCGCTGTTCGCCGTCGAGGTCCTGCTCGGGACGCTGACGCTGCCCGTTGTCCTGCCGGCGTTGGTGACCAGCGGCGTCGCGACCGCCGTCGCCTGGATCGTGGTGCCCGACCGCGCCACCTATTCGATCCCCACGTTCGGCGTGACCGGGTCCCAGATCGTCTGGGCGGTGGTCATCGGTCCGCTGGCCGGCCTGCTGGCGGTCGGGTGGGTGCGCGTGATCGCCGCCGTCAACGTCCTGAAGCCGACGCGGTGGGGCCGGGCGGTGGCCCCGGTCGTGATCTTCACTGCGCTCGGCGCGATCGCGATCGCCTATCCGCAACTGCTCGGCAACGGTAAGGATCTCGTGCAACAGGTGTTCACCAACCACCTGGGTCTGGCGCTGCTGGCGATCCTGCTGGTGCTCAAGCCGTTGCTGACCGCCGCCTGCCTTGGCAGCGGCGCGCCCGGCGGTCTGTTCACGCCCACGCTGACCATGGGAGTGCTGTTCGGAGCTCTGCTCGGCCATGGCTGGGCCGCCCTGTGGCCCGGGGCGGCGATCGGTAGCTACGCCATCATCGGCGGCGCGGCGGTGCTGGCGGCGTCGATGCAGGGTCCGCTGTCGGCGGTCGTGCTGATGCTCGAGCTGACCCACACCGCCGACGGCCTGATAGTCCCGATCCTGTTGGCGGTCGCCGAGGCGACGATCGTCGCCCGCGTGCTGGGTGCACCGTCGATCTACTCGGCCCGGCTCCAGCCCCGGGGTGACGCTCGCGGGTCGGCCGAACGTGTCGGTCCGCTCCAGCCCCTGGCCCCCGGGGCGTCGGCCTCAGGCGGGCACGGAGGGTCGAGCCAGCGTGTCGGTGCCGAGCGCATCACCGCCACGGCCGGCACCCCCGCCACCGACCCCGCCACCGACCCCGCCGACCCCGCCACCGACCCCGCCACCGACACCGCCGACCCCGCCGCCGCCAACGTCCCGGTCGCCACTGCCCCCGTCATCGCTTCGAGCGCTGGCGCCTCCGAGCGCGACGGCCGCCTTGGCGGTGACGAGGTGATAGAGGATCAGCAGCTGCACGAGCGCGAGTGACTCGGAGCGATGCAGCTCGGTTCCAATCGTGAACTCGCCCAGACGGCGCGCGCGCAGATGCGTCGCAAAGTGCATCCGGGCCCAGATCGCCTCCTCGACGGCGGCGGCATGATCGTGGTCGATCCGTCCCGGGATGTGCAGAACCCGGGCCTCGCCGCTCTGCATCAGCGTCAGTCCATCGGGCTCGCCGTTGGTGAACGGGCTCAGGTCGGGATGGTGAAGCCCGTCTGACAGCGTCAGCTCCGCATCGAGGTGCATCTGGTCCTGATCACTGTCGCCGTCGGACGGCAGAAACGACACGACCATGTCCGCCCAACGCCGTTGCGGGCGGATGAACGACTCCGAGTCGGGCTCGCGGCGATCGAGTTCGGCGAGCACCTGATCGGTCGTGTAACCGCGCCGCGAGCAATCGCGCTGAACCTTCCATCGCCGCCGCAGCTCCTCCGGCGGGTTAAGGAACACGCGCACGTCGTAGATCTCGCGCATCTCCGGCAGGTAGTAGCCGAGCAGGCCCTCGATCAGCGTGAAGCGCTCGGGCGCCACGTAGACGGCTGGTCCGAAGGTGCCGTCGTGATGGCGGTAGACCGGCTTGAGGATCGGCTCCCCGTCACGCAGGTGGGCGAGGTGCTGGGCGATCATGTCGAGGTGGTTGCAGTCGGGATGAAGGGGCGTGATCCCGTACTCGGCGCGCTGGCGGCGGTCATAGCGGTGGTAGTCGTCGGTGCAGATGTGGGCGACGTGCTCCTCGCCGAGGATCCGCACCAGCCCGCGGGTTATCGTCGTCTTGCCCGCGGCCGAATCACCGACCACGCCGAGGATGATCGGGCGTGGGTTCATCGGCCACCGCCGGGATTCTGTCCCTCGCTGAACACCGAGCTGCGCAGGATGTCGTCGGCCTCGATCGTGACGAGGTCGCGCCTGGTCAGCTTCCGCTCACTGCCAAACAACCGGGCGGCCTGGCGCATCCGCGCGCGCTCGATCGCGTTGCGGATGCTGCGTCCGTTGGCAAACCGGGGACGCCGGATTCGATGCTCGATGTACCGGCGCAGCGCGGCGACGGCATCCTGGCTGAGCACGTAGCCCTGGCGGTCGAGCATCATCTGGGCGATCTCGAACAGCTCCTCGGTGTCGTAGTCGGGGAAGCGGATGTGGTGAGCGACGCGCGATCCCATTCCCGGATTGGCCTGGAAGAACTCCTCCATCCGGTCCTCGTAACCGGCCATCACCACGACCAGATTCTGGCGCTCTGATTCCATCACCGCCAGCAGGACCTCGATCGCCTCCTGGCCGTAGTCGCGTTCGTTCTCCTGGCGGTGCAGGTAGTAGGCCTCGTCGATGAACAGCACCCCGCCGAGCGCGCGCTTGACGACGTCCTTGGTCTTGGGGGCCGTATGCCCCACGTACTGGCCGACCAGATCGTCGCGCGTCACCGAGACCAGGTGGCCCTTCTCGATGTACCCCAGACGGTGCAGGATGCTCGCGATCCGCAGGGCTACGGTCGTCTTCCCGGTGCCCGGGCTGCCGGTCAGGCTCATGTGCAGCGTCGGATGCTCAGAGCCGAGGTCCATCTGCTCGCGCAGCCGGTCGATCACCAGCAGCGCCGCAATCTCGCGAATCCGTCGTTTGACCGGCGCCAGCCCGATCAGGTCGCGGTCGAGCTCTGCGAGCACCTCGCGTACGCCTGAGTCCCGCACGACCGACTGCACGTCGGCCTGCCCTTCGGCGATCGACTCCGAGAAGTTCACGGCCGCTACGGCCGAGCCGGTCTGCGCTCCCTGGGCCGGTCTCACGACCAGGCCGGTGAACTCGTCGGCAAACGACGGCGATCCGCGGTCGCCGGGGTGCATGCCTCGCGACCTGCCCGCGGGAGCGGCGCCACTGCGGTCAAGCGGCCGACCCGTGGTGTCGAGACCACGCGGCGCCACTAGGACTCCCCGATCCCGTCGTCGGTCGAGATCGCGATCCCGTTGCGCGACGGCGCGCTCGCGGAACCCGCGCTCGCCGAGTCCCGGCCAGGGGTGGCGTCCTGCACGGCCGCCGGGTCGCGCGTGCTCGCGAGGTCCCCCCGGTTGCCGTAGCGGCGCCCGACCGGGTCCTGGACGGCGTAGGGGTGGATCGTGTAGCGGATCTGGCGATCGGCCTTGTCCTGGCGCTCGAGGCGAAACCCAGGCTCCTCGGCGGGGCGGTTGACGATGAAGCTGAGCATCGAGGACTGGCGCCCCAGCGAGCTGTCATAACAGACCAGTTTCACGTAGTGGTTCGGGTAGGCCTGCCGACACGCCTTGACATCGCGCATCGCGACGTCGGCCTCGTCGGGGGTCAGGTCGAACTCGGGCTGCTTCCAGACGTCCCAGAAGCTGTTGCGAGGGTGCGGGTCGTCGGTGTACTCGACCATGATCGCCCACCCGTTGCGCAGCCCGTAGCGGATCTGGGCCTCGATCTCCTCGTCGGTCAGGTCGCCCAGGAACGAGAACGTTCCCTGTGTGATCCTCATGGCTGCTCCCTTCGCCGATCAGCGACTGACCGTGGCGGTCACCACGGCGTCGGGGGTGTCGGTCGACTCGAAGTCGAACGTGATGTCCTTCCAGACCTCCAGCGCGGCGTCGAGCTCGGGGCAGCCTTTCGCGGCATCGCGCAGGATGTCAGGACCCTCGGAGTAGTAATCGCGGCCCTCGTTGCGGGCCTTGATCATCGACTCGACGGCGACGCGGTTGGCGGTGGCGCCGGCGGCGATCCCCATTGGGTGCCCGATCGTGCCGCCCCCGAACTGCAGCACGACGTCCTCGCCGAGGTAGTGCAGCAACTGGTGCATCTGGCCGGCGTGGATCCCGCCTGAGGCGACCGGCATCACCGGCGCCAGCGAGGCCCAGTCCTGATCGAAGTAGATCCCCCGCCTCGCGTCGGCCCGGTTGAAGCGCTGGCGGCAGACGTCGTAGTAGCCGCGGATCATGTTGGGGTCGCCCTCCAGCTTGCCGACCACGGTTCCGGCGTGGATGTGGTCGACGCCGATCATCCGGCACCACTTGGCGATCACCCGGAAGCTGACGCCGTGGGTCTTCTGGCGCGTGTAGGTACCGTGGCCGGCGCGGTGCAGGTGCAGCAGCATCCCATTGCGCCGCGCCCATTTCGACATCGACTGCATCGCCGTGTAGCCGACGGTGAGGTCCATCATGATGATCACGCTGCCGATCTCCTTGGCGAACTCGGCGCGCTCGTACATATCCTCCATCGTGGCCGCGGTGACGTTCATGTAGTGGCCCTTGATCTCGCCGGTGGCGGCCGACGCGCGATTGACGGCCTCGATCGCGTGCAGGTAACGGTCGCGCCAGCGCATGAACGGCTGTGAGTTGATGTTCTCGTCGTCCTTGGTGAAGTCCAGGCCGCCGCGCAGGGCCTCATAGACGACGCGACCGTAATTCTTGGCCGACAGACCCAGCTTCGGCTTGGTCGTGGCCCCCAGCAGCGGGCGGCCGAACTTGTCCAGGTACTCGCGCTCCATCACGATCCCGTGCGGGGGACCCTGGAAGGTCTTTAGGTAGTGGGCCGGGATCCGCATGTCCTCCAGTCGCAGCGCCCGCAGCGCCTTGAAGCCGAACACGTTGCCGATGATCGAGGAGGTCAGGTTGGCGACCGATCCCTCCTCGAACAGGTCGATGTCGTAGGCGATCCGGGCGATGTACTGGCCCTCGGCGCCCGGGACCTCGTCGACCTGATAGGCCTTGGCCTGGTAATGCTCGTGGGGGGTGAGGCGGTCGGTCCAGCACACGGTCCAGGTCGCGGTCGAGGACTCTCCGGCGACCGCGGCCGCCGCCTCGATCGGATCGACTCCCGGCTGCGGAGTGATCCGGAACGCGCACAGGATGTCGGTGTCCTGCGGTTCGTAGTCGGCGTCCCAGTAGCCCATCTCCGCATAGGGGGTGACGCCTGCGGCCCAGCGATCCCGTGGCGGGGCGGTCAACCTGTCGTCGGTCAGCGTCATCTGGGGTGCAGCCTTTCGATCGGGTCCGAGGTTTCAGGCTACGGCCCGGCACACATAGAAAGCAAATAATAAGTCATTTTATATATATATGATTTTGTCTATCGGTCGCCCACCAGCGACTCACAGCTTCGCGCTGTCAAACCGAACCGATATAGCATTTCCGCCAATGCCCGCGTGCTCGCCCGCTACGGCCAACCTGTGCCGCCATACCAACCGGCTCCAGGGCCCGCGGGCTGCGGCGTGATCGACGTCGCGCTGACCCGGGCCGAGCTGCGCAGCAGCGAGATCGCGGTCGTGATCGACGTACTGCGGGCGACCTCCGTGGCCACCCAGGCGCTGGCCGCCGGCTATCAGCGCGTGCTTTGCGCCGAGAGCATCGAGCGCGCCGAGACCCTGCGGGGAGACGGTCGCGTGCTGGCGGGCGAGCGGCATTGCCTCAAGCCTGAGGGATTCGATCAGGGCAACTCCCCGCGGGAGGCCAGGCACCGCCGTGGACACGAGCTGGTGCTGGCCACCACCAACGGCGCGCCGGCGATCCTGGCCGCGGCGGGGCTGGCGGCGGAGGTGCTGCTGGCGTGTCTGCTGAACTTCGAGGCGGTGCTGGCCGAGCTCGGACGCCGGGATCCGGGCACGCGTGAGCTGCAGCTGGTGTGCTCGGGAACCGACGGCGCGGTGGCACTCGAGGATGTCTACGTCGCCGGGCGGCTGAGCGCCCGTCTGCCCGGGCCAAAGACCGACGCTGCGCTGGTCGCCGAGGCGGTGGCGCGGGCGTTTCCGACGTCGGTCCGGGCGCTGGGGGCGGGGGCCGACGCACGCGTGCTGAGGGCGGCCGGACTGGGTGACGACATCGCCGATTGCGCCAGGGAGTCCCAGCTGGACCTGGTGCCGCGGGTGAGCTCGGCGGACGCGGGGGTGGCCGTCGTCGTCGCTGGCGACAGGTCCGCTGATCCCGAGGCCAAGGCGACGGCCGTCTCGGCCGACCCTGACGCATAGAACGCCGGCGCACGAGCGCGGAGAAATCCGATGGATGCAGGCGGTGGGGCCCGGTATCCATCAGCTATGCCAGGTTATGAACGCGGGCGGGTGGAGCAGGCCGCCCAGGCGATCCTCGATCACGGCGCCTGGTGCGTCTACGAGGTCTGTCTGGACGTGCCGGGCCAGCGCTGGGAGGCACGCGCGCTGATCTTCGATCTGCTGGCCACCGCGGTCGCGGACGCCGTCGAGGCCGAGATCATGCTCGAGCCCGACCGCGATGCGCGCCTGACTGGGTGTGACCGGAGCATCCTGATGCCCGTGGCCGGGTTGGGCAGCTACCTGTGCTACCTAGGGGCTCACGACGGAATTACTGACGGCTCGGCGCCGCCCCAAGCCCCGACGCCGGCCGCAGCTCCCGTCCCCAGGTCAACCGCAACCCCCGGGCGTAGGCCCGATAGGAGACCGACCATGCTGGTGCGCGATGGAATGAACCCGATCGTCGTCACCGCCGGACCCGACCATACGCTGCGCGAGGCCGCGCGGCGAATGACCGCCCGCGGCGTCGGCGCGGCCGTGGTTATCGACGAAGCTCTCGGTGGCCCGTGCATCATCACCGAGCGCGACATCCTGCACTCAAACGGGGTCGGCCAGGACATCGATGCCGAGTTCGTGCGCGGCCACCTCACCTCCGAGGTGGTCTATGCAGCCGCGGACTGGTCACTGGAGCAGGCGGCGGCGGCGATGGTGCGCGGAGGCTTTCGCCACATCATCGTGCTCGAGGGATCGGAGGTCGCGGGCATTCTTTCGATGCGCGACATCGTTCGCTGCTGGACCACGGAGGGCGCGGCCTGTGAGCTCCCGGCGACGATCCATGGCGTGATCTAGAGGATCGCCGCCGCCGACCGCGCGAAATCAACGAACAGGTCGACCGTCGGGCGGGGCGGGCCGACCGACGAGCGCAGCACGAACCAGGGCCGGGTCGCGGGTCCGTCGGTGAGCTCGATCTCTCCCAGCCGGCCGGCCGCCAGCTCCGTCTCGACCGCGGCGCGGGATAGCAGCGACACCCCCAGCCCGACGCGCGCGCCCTGCTTGATCGCGCCGTTTGAGCCGAGGGTGAGGGTGCCGGGGCTCAGTCCGCGCGCCTGCAGGAACTGCTCGTTGAGTGCTCGCGTGCCGGAACCGGTCTCGCGCAGCAGCCATACCCGGTCGGCCAGGTCGCTCGCCGCGATCGGCCCGCTCGCGACTGCCGGATCCTCTGGCGCGGTGATGCAGACGATCTCGTTGTCGGTGAGCGGCTCGGCCAGCAACCGCTCGTCGGCGGGCGGCTTGCCGGAGATCGCGACGTCGACCGTGTGCGCGCAGACCCGATCGAGGATGTCCTGGCGGTTGCCGACGTCCAGCGTCAGCTCTACGTCGGGATGCTGCTCTGAGAACATGCGCATCAGCGGCGGGACGAACGACTCGGCGGCAGTCGTCACGGCGGCGATCTGCAGCCGGCGCGACGCGAGCGCGGCAGCCTCACGCGCCGCCTGCCGGCCGTCGTGGAGCAGGCCGATCACATCCGCGGCGTACGGCGCGAACGCCCGCCCGGCCTGCGTAAGCCTGATTCCCCGTCCCGCCCGCTCAAACAGCTCGCAGCCAAGCTCACGTCCAAGCGACGCGATCGCCGACGACACCGATGGCTGCGTCACCACCAGCTCATCGGCCGCGGCGGTCACCGAACCACCGCGGGTGACCGCCAGGAAGTAAGTCAGCTGGGTCACCGTTATAGCCATCAGGCTAATCGTAAAGGCTAAGAGATAGATCACGCCAAAACTTTGCTACCGCATCCAGCGACGTGCGGTCCGCGCGGCCCCGGACGCGGGTATCAGGAGCGAACCGCGGCCGGGTCGAGCGCGCGCTGCACCAGCGCGGTCAGGTCCACGACTTCGAACTGAACCCCGCCGACCGTCTGCGCCGCCGCGGAGTACATCGTCAGGTCCTTGGGGCAGCTGACGACGAAGTACTCGATCCCGTCGAGCGCCTGGGCCTCGCGGATTCGCTGCTCGCTCGGGCGCTCGTCGACCTCTGACTCGTTCATCCAGATCCGGCCGCCGCCGGCGCCGCAGCAGAAGGTGTTGGTGCCGTGGCGCGGCATCTCGACGAGCTCGGCGCCGGTCGCCTCGATCAGCTTGCGGGGCGCGTCGGTGATCCGGTTGTAGCGCGCCAGGTAGCACGGGTCGTGGTAGGTGACACGGGTTCCCAAAAGCGTCGGGCGCAGGGTGATCGTGCCCTGCGAAGTCAGCTGGACCAGCAACTCGGTGTAGTGGTACACGGGCTTGTCGAGCCCGTACTGCGGATACTCGTTGCGCAGAGTGTTGAGCGAATGCGGATCGGTGGTGAAGATCGCCTCGAACTGCGCTTCGCGCAACGTCTTGATGTTGTGCTCGACGAGCATCTCGAACAGGCCCTCCTCGCCGATCCGGCGCACGTCGTTACCGGCATTGCGCTCGCCTTCGAACAGCAGTCCGAACGAGACGCCTGCGTCGTGCAGGATGCCGGCCAAGCGCTGGGACTCGTGCTGCACGCGCTCGTCGAACGACGCATAATCCCCGACGAACCACACGTACTGCACCGCCTCCTTGCGGGCGTCGGGAATCGAGAAGTCCAACGACTTGGTCCAGTGGGCTCGCGTGCGTGCGGACTTGCCGTAGGAGTTGCCCTGGGCGGCGAACTTCTGCAGCGTTTGGGTGAGCAGCGGGTCCAGGTCACCCTGGTCGACCAGGGTGCGCCGCATATCGATGATCGTCGGCACGGACTCGATCCCCACCGGGCAGACCTCGACGCACGCCATGCAGGTCGTGCACTGCCACACGCCCTCCGGACGGCTGACCCACGAGAGCACATCCTCGCGGTCGCTCCCGCGCGGCTCGTCGAGCAATCGTTGCGCGGCGCTCAGCGCAGCGGGACCGACGAAGCCGGTGGCGACCGGGCAGGCGGACAGGCACAGCCCGCACTCGATGCAATCCTCCAGCCGCACGTACGGCTCGCCGCCGTCGGACGCGGGGAAGGCGGCCGGGGTCTCGCTGACGCGGATGATCGGGTGCGGCTCGTAGAAGCGGCCGAAGAACGGCTCCATGTCGACGACCTGGTCGGTGAGGACCGGCAGGTTGGCCAGCGGCTCGATCGTGATTTCGTCGCCGCAGTCGGCCAGCGCGCACACGCAGGCGAGCTCCTCGCGCCCGTTGACGCGCACCCCGCAGGTCCCGCACGACCCATGCAGGCAGGAGTGGCGCAGCGAGAGCGTCGGGTCGCGGTGCAGCTGGACCCAGCGCAGCGCCTCGTGCAGCGTCGTCAGCGACCCGACCGGAATCTCGTGCTCGTCGAAGTGCTCGCCGCCGTCAGCTCGCTTAGAACGGTAGACCCGCAGGCGTACGGTTTTGCTCGATTCTTGCGCTGTCTGGGGTGGCTCGGTGACTGCCATCGTCGCTTACCTCAGGCCGCCGCGGCGGCGTAGTAGGCGGTGGCGGGAAGCAGGACGGTCTCGCGAGTGCGACACGACTCGTCGATGCCGAGCTTCCCGCACACCACGTTGGCGCACAGCTCGGCCATTCCGCGCAGGGTGGTGGCCTTGCCGCCGGTGATCGTCACGAAGCCCTCCACGCCATCGGTCTCCTTGTGGTCAAATGTCTTGAAGGTGCGCGAGAGCTCGCGGCCGGTATCGGCCCCCCCGCGGGAGCCGACGAGCGGGCGCGCCGCCGACCAGGCCGCCCGCTGCTCGGAGTGGGCCACCGCCGGGATCAGCTTGGAGCCCTCGCTGTACATGCGGGCCACGTGGTCCTGGGGCACCTCGAGCTCATCGGGATCATCGACCACCCATGAGCTCGTGCCCACGACCGACAGACCTCGCTGGGGCAGGACGATGTCGCCGTCGCCGGACTTGTGCAGGCGGTTGATCACCATGTTGCACAGGCGGCCGCGCAGCGCCAACAGCACCCCCGGCGAGGGCCGGATCGGCACGTTCACCCCGGCCATCGCGGCGACCTTCTCAGACCACGGTCCGGTGGCGTTGACGACGAGGTCGGCCCGGATCTCGCCGTCATTGTCGGCCGCGCGATCGTGGACGTAGGCGCCGCTGACCAGTCCGTTTGCGACCAGCAGCCCCGTGACCTCGGTGTAGGGCCGGATGGTGGCGCCGTTGTGCCTGGCGGTCGCAAAGAACCGCATGGCCAGGCGCATCGCGTCCATCGAGCCGTCCGGGATCCGCACAGCAGCCTTCAGGGCCGGATTAAGGTTGGGCTCCAGACGCAGCGCCTGCGCGGGCGATAGCCGCTGAGCAGGGATTCCAGACGCCTCGCAGCCCTCCATGAACGGCTCGAGGTAGTCCATGTCCCCGTCCTCGATCGCCACGAACAGACCGTCGTTGAGCTCGAAGGTGCCCGGGCAGATCCGCCTCAGGATCGTGTTCTCCTCGATGCACTCGACCGCCGAGTCGCGATCCCCGACCGCGTAGCGCGCGCCGCTGTGCAGCAGACCGTGATGGCGACCGGTGGTCCCCGACGTCAGCTCGCCCCGTTCCACCAGGGTCACCCTGAGTCCCCGCAGGGTGAGGTCGTGGGCCAGCGCGCCACCGGTCCCGCCACCACCGACGATCAGTACGTGTGCGTCGTGTCGAAATGCCATTTCTCGATCCGCTCAGGTCGATCAACGGAAGATCGACTTGGGGGCGATCGTACGGGGGCTTCGGGGCGCCGTCATCGGGGATCGACTGCGATCGCGACGCTTGTAGTCACCGAGCCCAGTCCGCAGAAACTGCTGAGAGCCCTTAGCTCTGAGGCCTGCGCGCGAGCTCAGCCCGAGGTCGGCAGGACGGCGGCCGGGGCCACGGTCACCGGCGCCACCAGGGCGACCGGCGACGCGACCGCGGCCGCGGCCGGGGGCACCATGGCGAGCAGCGACGCGGCCGGTTGGGAACCGGCCCTGAGCCGGCCGGCGATCACCCGGTCGCCGATCGCCCAGGCGGCGTAGCAGAGCGAGCCCGCCGTGCCCGTGGCGGCGAGTAGGACGCCGGCGGCCGCCGTCGCCGCGACGCCGTTGCCGCCGAGGATCAGCACGGCCGCGGCAGGCCCGACGCTCGGCCCGACCGGGATCTGACCGAGCGTGAACATCGCGATCAGCAAAGCCATCGAATCGAAGACCGAGACGTTGATCCCGATCGCGTGCAGCATCAGCCAGTTGCGGGCGATCTGTGCGCCTACCGCCAGCAGCACGAAGGCGATCATCCGCCCGCGACCGTGACCGCGCACGATCGCCAGACCCGCCCAGAGCCCGGTGCGACGGCGGTCGCAGGCTCGCCGCAGCCCCGTCAGGGCCCCCGCCATGATCGCGACGGCGATCACCGGCGCCCACCAGGGAACGCCCAGCGGTGCGATCAGCGTAAAGGAGAAGATCGCCGCCAGCGTGACCTCGACGGTGATGATCGGAACCTCGGCCGCCAGCAGCGCGGGCAAGCGGGGCGTTGTGTCAGGGGCCACGCGGCGCAGGGAGGCGATGCGGGCCACGAGCCCGACCGAACCGTTCAGCACGCTGGCCAGGTAGCCGACACCCGCCGCGCGAAACAGCAGCCGGCGGGAAACGGTCCCCCCGGCCGCCCGCACGCAGATGTTCCAGGCCTCGCTGCGCGCCAGGAGCGCCAGGATCTGCAGCAGCCCCGCCGCCGCCAGCAGGGTGACCGGCGCGGTGTTGAGCGCGGACACGAACTGCCCCCGCCGTCCGGCGAGCACGAAGCCCAGCACACCGGTGACCGCCAATGCGCCGAGAACGCTCAGCGCGAGCCGACGTCGAAACGACCGCAGTGAAAGCGGGGGCTGATCGTCCTCGATCTGGGCGACGGGCAAAAGGTGAGGCTCGAGCGACAAGCAGACTCCGCGCGTGAGCGGTTTTCGGAGATCAGATTGGCGCCGTCACTGGCTTCCGCCCGCGTCAGGCTGTACTCCCGGTTCCTTCTGAGCGTAACTGCTCCTGGCCCGCGCCACCGGCGAGGCGTTTGCCGACGTACTGACCATGCCCGTGTTCGAGCCGCCCGCCATGCACGACACCGGCTTCTGGACCGGCCTGGTCTCGACCGTCGATGACCTGCTCGCTTTCGCCAGGATGCTGCTCGCGGGCGGGGTGCATCGTGACATCCACGCGGCCGCCTACGCGGCGCTGGCCTGAGAGGCAATCGGCGCTAAGCTGATGTGTGCCATTCGACACGACTACCGAGAGGAGGTTGGCATGCCAGACGATCCAAAGCGTGAGACGCCGGCCGGGGCCAAGCCACCAGAGCATGAGGGAACCTTTGCCTCAGGCGAGTCCGACCCCAAGGCCTTCCCCGATGAAGAGGAAGTAGGGACCTTTGCCTCAGGCGAGTCCGACCCCAAGGCCTTCCCCGATGAGGAGCAAGTAGGGACCTTTGCCGAAGGCGAGTCCGACCCCAAGGCCTTCCCCGATGAGGAGCAAGTAGGGACCTTTGCCGAAGGCGAGTCCGACCCCAAGGCCTTCCCCGATGAGGAGCAAGTAGGGACCTTTGCCGAAGGCGAAGAGACCTCAAAAGACTGACGGTCCTCAGATAAACTACGCGCCGAGCAGATCGCGGCGCCGGAACACGTCCAGCGCGACGAGCGCGGCGACCAAGCCGATCCCGACCATGATCGCGGCAGCCACGGGTCGGAACGGCTGCGCGGGCACGAGGCCGACGTGTTCGAAGGGCGTCAGGTCGACGACCCATTTCGGCGCGCCGACCAGCGCGCCGACCAGCTCCCACAGGAACGCGATCGTGACGAGCCCGTACGCGATCCCGGCACTCGCCCGCGGAACGACCGCGTAGGCCAGCGCCGCCACCCCGAGGAACAGGAGCGCGATCGGCAGACAGTTTGCGCCAGCCTCGATCATCCGCGGCAGCGAGATGCTGACGCCGACCGAGGCGGCACCCGCCCAAGCGAGCAGACCGGCGGACAGGGAGATCGCGGCGGCGGCGCATGCGGCGAGCAGGAGCCGCCCACCGAGCCACCCGCGGCGGCTGACCGGCAGAGCGAGCAGCGTCTCCAGCTGCTCGTCGGCCTCCTCATGTCTGGCCGCGCCGATCTGCGCGCAAGCGAACAGGCTGACGGCCAAGATGAAGAATATGAACACGAACGCCAGATAGCCGGTGGGGGTCAGGATCGACCCGGAGCCGAGCTTCTGGATCTCCCGCTCTACGCTCTTGGAAATCCCCGCGGAGTTGATGCTCTTGGCGATCACGCCGATGATGCCCGCGAACGCGCCGACGCTCGTCACCCACACGATCAGGCCGCCGCGCTCGCTGCGCAGCGCCTGCGCGGTCGGCGAGGAGAGCAGGCGCAGGTGTGGCGTGGCGCTGTCACGCGCCGGTAGCACCCCCGTCCCGATGTCGCGCCCGGCGGCGATCCGAGCAGCGGCCACGAGCAGCAGGCCGGTCGCGGTGACCGGGAGCAGCAGCACGAGCGGGTGGGTGCCGGTGAACGGGCGCATTTCCTCCGCCCAGCCGAGCGGGGTGCCCCAGCGCAGCCAGCCGGCCCCGCTGGCGGTATCGGCGATCACCCGCGCCACGAAGAACAGCCCCACCACCGCGCCCCCCAGCTCGAGCGCGATCCGGCGCGTGGGCGCGAACTGGCTCACGACCGCGCCCACTCCGACGAACACCGGCACGACCGACACCGTCGCCAGGGCAAGGTAGGCCGACCCTCCCGTCGGAAGGCCGCCTGCGACGAAACCGGCGAACTGCCCCACCCACAGGATCAAGATGCCCGCGCCGATCGCGGCCAGCGACGCCAGGTACGCAGTCCGCCGCCCGACGGCTGCAGCGAGCACGAGCTCCATCCGGCCCGTGTCCTCCTCGGTCCGAAGCGCTCGCACGGCGCCCAGCAGTCCGAAGATCGCGGCGAAGATCGCCAGCGTTCCGCCGACGCGCCAAGCGGTGTAGCCGCTGACCGTCACGACCTTGAACGGGTAGCCGTAGAACAGGCGCAGCGCGTCGTTGTTGGCGAAGCTGTGGGCGAACGCGAGCCGGCTCGACAGCGTCGAGTATGCATGCCTGTAGCCGACCGGCTGAACGTAGGCGTACGCGGCGAACAGGTAGCCGAACGAGATCGTGCGGATCCGAGCGTCGCGGAATGCGCGGCGCCCGAGGGCGCCTATCGGCGCCAGACTCCCTCCGAGCGCCGAGCCGGGCGCGCCGCGCGCCGGCAGCGTTCCGCTAGCCGCTGACACCGCCGTCAGACCCGTCGTAGTGGTGCAGGAAGATCTCCTCCAGCGAGGGCTCACGGCTTGTCAGCGTGGCGACCGGATGCTCGGCGAGCGCGGCGATCAACGGGCCGATGCTGCCGGAGACCTCAAACCGCAGCGCATTCGCGCCGGCGCTCGCCGCCTTCACCCCGGCCAGCGGCGCGAGCTCCGGCGCCCGGTCGGTGAACGTGACCTCGACCGTCTGCACGGCTAGATGGCGCAGCTCCTTAAGCGTCCCCTGGTCGACCAGCTTCCCCGCCCGGAGGATCCCGACGCGATCGCAGACCGCCTCGACCTCGCTGAGGATGTGGGAGGAGAGAAACACTCCCTGCCCGCGCTTCTTGGCCTCCATCATGCAATCCCGGAAGACCATCTCCATCAGCGGGTCGAGCCCGCTCGAGGGCTCGTCGAGCAGCAGCAGGTCCGCGCGTGTCGCCAGCGCCGCGATCAGCTGCACCTTCTGCCGGTTGCCCTTCGACAATGCCCGGATCTTCTTGCGCGTATCTAGCTGGAAGCGATCCACCAGCACGTCGCGATACGCGACGTCGGTGCCGCCATGCAGGCGCGCGAGGAATTCGAACGTCTCCGCGCTCGTCAAAGCCGGCCACAGGAACGGCTCGCCCGCGACGTACGCGACCCTTCGGTGCGCGGCGACCGGCTCGCTCCAAGCGTCGACCCCGAACAGCTCCGCTCGCCCGCTGCTCGGGCGGTGCAGCCCGAGCAGCAGCCGGATCGTCGTCGTCTTGCCGGCACCGTTGGGCCCCAGGTATCCGTACACCTCTCCCTCGCCGATCGTCAGGTCGAGCCCGTCGAGCGCGAGCGTGTCGCCGTAGCGCTTGGACAACCCGGTGGCGCTGATCGCGCTGATCGATTCGGATCGGCCCGTCGGCCGCGCGACATTCACGGACACGATCTTAGGAGAAGGTGTGCCGGTAACCTGGGCTCCTGCGATGCATAGTTGCTGCTGGTGAGACGCGGACCGAAAGGACTGTCTTGGTCGTCTGGCCTGGAGTGGCTCCGGGCACGTGATCGCGGTCTTGCCGCGCTGCGGCGCTCGGGGCGAACCGCGCTGGTTATGCCGGCCATGTTCGCCTTGGGCGACAAGGTGATTGGCAATCCGATCCTGGCGACGTTCGCCGCGTTCGGTTCCTTCGCGATGCTGCTGCTGGTCGATTTTGGGGGTTCGATGCGCGATCGTCTGCAGGCCCAGGCCGCGCTCGCAGTCCTCGGCGGCGGGTTCGTGTGCGTCGGCACTCTCGCTTCGCGCTCGGCCTGGCTCGCGGCTGTGGCGATGGCGCTCGTGGGGTTCGCAGTGATCTTTGCCGGTGTCGCCAGCTCCGTGTTGGCCGGTGCCACGACGTCGTTGCTGCTGGCGTTCATCCTGCCGGTTTCACTCGCCGGGCCGATCTCCTCGATCCCAGATCGCCTGGCCGGCTGGGGTATGGCCTCGGGAGCGGGACTTCTGGCGATAGCGCTGCTGTGGCCGGCGCCGACGCGCGATCCGCTGCGTGGCTCGGCAATCGCCGCCTGCCGGGCCCTGGCCGCGCGGCTGCGCTCGGAGGTCGCCTATGTCCTGGGCGGTGAGCAGCGACCATCCTCGGAGGCACACGACATCGCCGTCGCGCAGTCCAACGCAGCACTCGGCGCGCTTCGCCGCGCGTTCTTCGCGACGCCCTATCGCCCGACCGGGCTGGGCACGGAATCCCGAATGGTCGTTCGGCTGGTCGACGAACTGAGCTGGTTGACCGCGATCATCGTCCAGTCCGCGCCACGAGCGGATCGGACGCCGGCCAACGGCCCTGCCTGCGCGGTGAAGTCGACCGCAGCGTCGGTCCTCGAACGTGGAGCGGACCTGCTCGACGGGCGCGCGGGCCGCCCCGACGCTCTGCACGCTGCGCTGGCCGAGCTCCGCGAAGCGCTCGACGAGCTAGAGCGCGGCGACACCCTGCGACTGCCGATCCGCGGCGACGCGGCTGTTACGAGCGCAAGCGCTGAGGATCGGCTTGGCGAGTTCATCACCTCGCTGGACCCTGGCTTCCGGGCCCAGGAGTTGAGCTTCGTGGTCTCGCAGATCGCAGCCAACATCGACCTGACGGCAGCCGCCGAGCGGCGCGGCTGGCTCGAGCGGCTCCTCGGTCGCCAGCCCCCGGGACTCGCGGGGTCGCTGTCGGCTGCGCAGGAGCGCGCCGGCGCGCACGTGCAGCGGCACTCGCTGTGGCTGCACAACAGCCTGCGAGGCGCGGCCGGACTGGGGCTGGCTGTATTGGTCGCGAAACTGACCGGTGTGCAGCACTCGTTCTGGGTGGTGTTCGGCACGCTGGCGGTGTTGCGCTCAAACGCTCTGAGCACTGGCCAGAACGTGGTGCGCGGGATGCTCGGCACCGCGGCCGGCTTCATCATCGGTGCCGCACTTGTCGCTCTCATCGGGACCAACACCACGCTTCTGTGGGTGCTGCTCCCGCTCGCGGTCCTGCTCGCCGGTCTCGCGCCAGCCACGATCTCGTTCGCTGCCGGTCAGGCCGCGTTCACGCTGACTCTGTTGATTCTGTTCAACATCCTGCAGCCCATTGGTTGGCGGATAGGGCTGGTCCGCATCGAGGACGTCGCGCTCGGCAGCGCGGTAAGCCTCGTGGTCGGGCTGCTGTTCTGGCCGCGCGGCGCCGCCGCCGCACTCGGTACGGCGCTGGCGGAGGCTTACGCCGACAGCGTGCGCTACCTGGCCGGCGCAGTGGAATTCGGCCTGGGTCGCTGCGATCTCGGCACGCCGTCACGTCAGGCGCCGACGCAAGAGGCGATCCAAGCTGCAGCAGCGTCTCGTCGGCTCGATGACACGTTCCGCGGCTACCTGGCCGAACGCGGTCCGAAGCCGATCCCGTTAGCAGAGGTCACCGGTCTGCTGACCGGCGCGGCCGGCTTGCGCTTGGCGGCCGACGCGGTGCTTGATCTGTGGCAGCGAGACGATGCGGTTTGCGGTGACCGGGCTGGCGCTCGGCTTGAGCTGCTCACGAGCACCGAGCGCGTGGTCGACTGGTACGACAGCTTCGCGGCCAGCCTCATCGGTCGGGGTGAGGTACCCGAGCCGCTCCCCCGCGACGAGCTGGGCGACGGTCGACTGATCGAAGCGGTCAGTAACGACCTGCGCCGCCAGGACGGCCTGGCCAGCGCGACCGCTGCCCGCATGATCTGGACCGGTGATCACCTCGACGCCGCGCGACGACTGCAGGGCACCCTCGTCGGGCCCGCCCGCGCAGCCAGCGCGCAGCGCGGGTCCTGAGCACACGTTCGCCCGCCACCAGAGAAGTGATACCTCGTTTGGTCCCAGCACCCCCTGCCCGCCGGAGCGGCATATCCTGCCCGCATGGGTGACCTAGATGCCAGAACGTTTCTCGTTACGGGAGCCAACGCCGGAATCGGGCGCGAGACCGTACGGGCGCTCGCCGGTCGTGGAGCCAAGGTGTTTCTCGCCTGCCGGTCAGAGGCCAGGACGCGGCCGGTGATCGACGAGATCGCCGCGCAGACCGGCAATACCGAGCTTGAGTTCGTTCCACTTGATCTGGGCGATCTGTCGTCGGTGCGGGGGTGTGCCGACGCCTTCCTGGCGACCGGCGAGCCGCTGCACGTGCTGATCAACAACGCCGGCCTCGCCGGTCAGCGAGGGCTCACGGTGAGCGGTTTCGAGCTGGCGTTCGGCACGAATTACGTCGGACCCTTCCTGCTCACCAGCCTGTTGCTCGACCGGCTTGGAGACAGCGCCCCCGCCCGAATCGTGAACGTCTCAAGCGGAGCTCATTACGGCGCTACCGGGATCGACTTCGGCGCGGTGCGCGAGTCGACCAAGAGCTTGACGGGAATGTCGGAGTACGCCGTGTCGAAGCTGGCAAACCTCCTTCATGCGCAGGAGCTGGCCCGGCGGCTGGATGGCGCCGGCGTCACGACATACGCGCTCCATCCCGGAGTGATCGCATCGGATATCTGGCGTCGCGTGCCGTGGCCGGCGCGGGCGCTGATGAAGCTGAGGATGCGATCGCCCCAAGAGGGCGCCAAGACGTCGCTGTACTGCGCGACCTCTCCTGACCTCGCCAACGAGAGTGGCCACTACTACGACAACGCCCGCCGCCGTCCGCCCAGCGAGGCGGCGACGCCAGAGCTCGCCGCCGAACTTTGGGATCGCAGCATGACCTGGATGCGCGGCCCGAGTTCGCGGCCAGTGCCGGGTTGAGCGAGCACGGGACTTCAACTGCTAGAACATTCGGGTGGTTCCAGACGAGTCGGCAGTTGGTTGTAGCGGCAGACTGACTGTCGCGACCCGCGGACCTGGCGGTCCGGGTGAGGTGCTGGTGAACATGCGGGGCGGGACCGAGGCATATCTGGCTTGGTCGGAGCAGCCGCTCAGCCGAGGAACGAACGTGCTGGTGTTCAGCACGCGCGGCGAGCGGACAGTTGATGTGATGGAATGGCCCGAGCCTTCTGTCGACTGACGGACGGCGATCAGGTAGTTGCGAGAGGAGGCAGTGATGTTCGGCTATCGAGTGCCTGCGCCTGACGAGGCGCTGCTGATCTCCGGTGGAAAGACGGGGCGCGACGGCACCCCATTCCGCGTCGTCACTGGACATGGCGCGTTCGTCGCTCCGCTGTTTCGCCATGCCAGCTTTCTGACCCTGGCGATGCGCGAGGCCGAGGTCGCTGAGCAGTGCGTCACCAAGCAGGGGATCGCGCTGATGGTCAAGGCAGTGATCGCGTTCAAGGTCGGCAACGACGCCGACAGCATCGTCAACGCGGCACAGCGGTTTCTGTCTGACCAGGATCAGATGAGCGTGCTAGCCGGGCGCATCTTCGCGGGCCATCTGCGCTCGATCGTCGGCTCGATGACCGTCGAGGAGATCGTCACCGAACGCCAGAAGCTGGCGACCGAGGTGCTGGACGGCTCCAAGGCCGAGATGGTCAAGATGGGCCTGATCGTCGACTCGCTGCAGATCCAGTCGATCGACGATCTGGGCGCAGGCTACATCGATGCGATGGCTTCGCCGCACAACGCGGCGATCCAGCGCCAGGCGAAGATCGCGCAGGCGCAGGCCAACCAGGCGGCTGCCGAGGCCGAGCAGGAATCGCAGCGCAAGCAGGCCGAGTACGCGCGGCAGACCGCGATCGTGCAGGCGCAGTACAAGGCCGAGGTCGACAAGGCCCAGGCCGAGGCGGCACAGGCGGGACCGCTGGCCCAGGCCAGCACGCAACGGGAGGTCATCGCCGCGCAGACGGAGCTTGCTCAGCGCCAAGCCGAGCTACGCCAGCAGCAGTTGGTGGCGGAGGTCGTCAAGCCGGCTGAGGCCGACGCGGAGAAGACGCGCGTGATCGCAAAGGCCGACGCTGAACGAATGAAGATTCAAGCCGAGGCGGCAGCCTCCTATAACCGCGTCGCGCTCGACCGGATGTTGATCGACCAGCTGCCCCTGATCGTCAGAGAGGCAGCCAATGGCCTTGCCAATGCCAACATCAACGTGCTCAACGGCGCCGACGGTCTCGGGCAGATAGCCGCTGGCCTCGTCGGCCAAGGATTGACTATCTTCGATTCGGTCAGGCAAAACATGTCCGACAGCCGCGAGGCTGCGCCTACGCCCACAGAGCTCGACGGAGACCCTGACGACGGCGAGACCCATTCATAGACGCTCAGATGCATTCGGCTCCGTTGACGGGCCGGTTGGGACAGCGAGCGAGGTCTGGTCATTCGACGTGCTCGAGCGCGAGGCGCCGGCTGCCGGCGATTGAGGTCCTGGAGCTCAACCGAGAACTCAGGATCCTCGGGCAGAGCCGGCGTTAGGGGTTGTCACACGCCCGATCGTGACACGCGCGGCTATTTCGACGCGGACGGGCACCGTGTGTGGCTCGACGTGTTCCCGGCCGCCAGGTGATCAGACTGCGTGCCGGCGCGCGCCCCGCTGACGGTCGATTGGTTGTCGCTAGATAGCGCGCGGCTCGCGGGTCGTCAGTCCCGGGAGGATCAGCGCTTCGATGGCCTCTGCGTCGAGCGGTTTGCTGAGCAGGAATCCCTGCACTTCGTCGACTCGCTCGCCTCTGAGGTGGTCAAGTTGATCGATGGTTTCGACGCCCTCGGCGAGGGTGTCGAGCCCGAGGTCTTTGCCGAGTTGGACGAAGATCCGGATCAGCGCGCCGGATTCCGGGGAGCGTTTGAGCGCTTCGGTGAAAGCGCGGTCGATCTTGATTGTGTCGATGGGGAACTGCTGCAGCGACGCGAGTGAGGAGTAGCCGGTACCGAAGTCGTCGATCGCGACGTTGACGGCGAGCGCCTTGATCGCGCGGAGTCGTCGTGCGGTGAGGTCGACGTTGTTCATCAGCGAGGTCTCGGTGATCTCGAGCGTCAGCTTCGTGGGGTTCAGCCCGCTGAGGTCAAGCGCGTCGCGGACGTGGGCCACGATGGCGTCGTCGTCGAGCTGGCGGGCGGAAACGTTGACCGCGATCCCTAGGTCGCTGCCGTGGGCGTGCCAGCTCGCCATCTGCTCACACGCGTTGGTGAGCACCCATTGGCCGACCTCGAGAATTTGCCCACTCGACTCCAGCAGCGGGATGAAGTCGTCCGGTTGGATGACGCCCAGGGTTGGGTGGTCCCAGCGCAGCAGCGCTTCGACGCCGACGAGTGAAAGGTCGTCGAGGTTGTAGATCGGCTGGTATACGAGCCGGAACTGGTCATTGCTGAGCGCCGATCGGAGGTCGAGATCGATCTGGAGATTGTGTCGCAATGTGGTCTCCATCTCGGGCCGGAAGACCTGATAGCAGTTCTTGCCCGTCGCCTTGGCCTGATACAGCGCCATATCGGCGTCGCGCAACAGTTCGCCTGCGTTGTTGCGCACTCCTTCGGCGATCCCGACGCTGGTGGTGACCATGATCGGCGCGGGTGAGCAGTCCAGCCGGAACGGCTGACGCATGACGTCTTGGACGCGCTCGGCGACGAGTTCGGCGGCAATCTGCGGCTCGCCGTCGATCAGGACGATGAACTCATCGCCACCAAGGCGACCGACCGTATCGACCGCCCGCAGACCGGTCGTCAGCCGCGCCGCCACAGAGCGCAGCAGCTGATCGCCGGCCTCGTGCCCCAGGGTGTCGTTGATGTTCTTGAACTCATCGATGTCGATGAACAACACCGCGGCGGTGCTGTCGTTGCGACGGCTGCGAGCCAGCAGCTGCTCGATCCGGTCGGCGATCAACGCGCGGTTGGGCAACCCGGTCAAGGCGTCATGCAGCGCCTGATGGAGCAACTCGCCCGTCTTGAGGTCAACCAGCCGCCGCGCCCGCGCTCTACCGGTCCCCAAGACGAATACCAGCGCGCCGAGCAGCAGACTCAGCGCGATTCCACCCAGCAACAGCTCAATCGGACTGCCCTGAGCCAATACCCCGCTCGCAGGAGCCGCAGCGAAGGTGCGCACCGTCCAGCCGTTATGGAGGTCGACCATAGCGGATTGAGCACCGCTCAGAACCTTGCCGCTGCGGAACGCCACATTCGAAGAACCAGCGTGGTAGCTGAAGGTCACGGCAGTGCCGGGAACACCCGCCAGCGCCTGATCCAACAAGACATTGGGAACCAACGCCATGCCCACCCATCCCAGGAACGCCGCGTCACGCGCTGCCGTCGTCGAGGGGACGCGGCCGCCTTGATACACCGGCGCCATGACCGAGAGCAAAGTACTCGATCCAAACTGGAGCGGCTCGTATGCGCTCGCTCCTGAGTCTCGCCCTCCGAGGCTCGACTGACCAGCGCCACAGAAGTCATATCCGGCCGGGAAGGAACCAAGTCCGTTGCGCTGTGCCGCGCCCACGATGAGGCAATAAAGCGACCGGTGGCCGGGGGGCACCACCCGGAAGACTCCGCCGGCTGCCAGCGGGCCCGCGGGATCACGCACGGCCTTTGCCGCGAACGCCGCAAGCTTCGACGCGGGAACGATTACGACGTAGCCGAGTCCGACTATTTCCGGATAGCGCTGTAGAGCCCGTACGGAGCTCGCCCATTGCACGAACTGGTCGTTCGACGCATTAGGATTCCCCGCCACGAACCCACCCGCGCTCACGACCAGGTCTGCTTCGCGCTGGATGGCCAGCTTCAGTGTCGACGCGACTCGCTGCGAGGAGGACGCGAACGTCTGACGCGCCTTGGCCGCATCGCTCCTTGACTGGGTGCCGGCCGCCACCACTGCGCCGGTCGATCCCGCGGCGACCAGCAGCACCGCCACCGCCGACCACAGACGCCGTTGCCACTTAAAACGACTGACCTCAGCGTCACGATCGGACCCGACCATCACAGCTGGATCGTCGTTGCTTGTGGTCTTCTTCATCGATTTCCCTTGACATCGCCCAACGCCGACACATACCCGGCTCCTACCTCCATCGACAGCCGGGCGCGGTAGCGCGATTTTTCGCCAAATGCGCTGGCCACGTCGGCATTGGGAACACGCGACGCCGCGCCGGCCGCCTGGCCCCAGACCTCGCGCTCTCGCCGCGCGGGGCGCTCGGATCGTAGGGCAGGCAGGTGAAGCCGCGTGCCGGGCGGCGTGGGTGTAGCAGGCGCGGCTAGGAACGATCACGAGCCGCCGCCGGCCCCGGAGGTCCCGGTTTTACCGGCCGCCTAAGACACCGGGGATCCCGGGGATTTTACCGGCCGCCCTGTGGCCCTTAGCGGCTGGCGCTGCGTGGGTGCTGCTCGGCCTGCGGGGTGATGATCACTCCGTCGGCTGGGTACAGGATTGACTCGTGTTGTTCGTCCCAGCGTACGCGGTAGTGCTCGTGACCTTGGCGGCCGAGCAGCTCGACGATCTGTCCGTGGCGAGCTTGCTCACCGTGCAGTCCGCGCGTTTCGATCCAGTCGCCGACGTGTGGCTCGCTCGTGGTTGTGGGCTTTGTGGTCATCTGTTCACCTCCGTGGGTCGATCTAACCTGCTGGCGTGAGGTTTGGCATCGGGGTGAGGGGCTGAGACGGCTTGCGGGATGTACTGAGTCGGTTGGCATGGGGCTGGCGGGTGCCTCACCGCGCCGGGAGGAGCAGCACCGGAATCGTGCTGTGTGCGAGTGTCTCGGACACCACGCGGGCGTGCCCAGGGTCGAGTTTCTGACCCCAGGCGAGAACGATCAGATCCGCGGCGGCGTCGTGGGCTACGGCGGCGATGTCGTCGGCGGCGACGCCGACGCGGCGCAGTAGCGTGACGGGGTCGTGTGGGGTCGAGATGTAGCGGCTGAGGAACTCTTCCTCCCATGCCTGTGTTGCATGTGGGTCGTGATCGGCGAACGCGGGCACAGTTGCCGGCGAGTGGACGTGCAGCACGAGGATCTCCAGCCCGTGGCGCCGAGCTAGCTTGATCATCTCGTCAAGCGCTCGGGAGCTCTCGCCGGTTCCTTCGAGCGGCACGAGGATGCGTGAGATTTGCTCGTGCGGTAGTGCGTGGGGTGGGACGATCACGACCGGCTTTGCTACCCGCGTGATCACTTCAAGCGCGGTATGCCCTGCGGGTTGGGGGCCGCCGTGCACTCCGCGCGCGCCGAGCGCGACCGCAGCGACTTCAGGACCTTGGGCGGCGGCCACGATCTGCTGCACCGGGAGGCCGTCGACCTCGCGCAGTTCGACGCCCGAGGCGCGCGTGAGCTCCGTCGCTGCGCTGGGGGCGTTCTCGCGCACATGCAGCGCGACGACGGTGGCGTCGAACAGGGATGCGAGGGCGATCGCCATGGTGAGCACGGGCTGTGCGGACGCGTTTGAGTCCAGGGCGGCGAGCACTTTCGTCATGGGAATCTCCTCGGGGAGGGTGGGGAGAGCTTGAACGTCTGGCCGGCAGGGGTCAGCTCGACGCGCTCTCCGGTGGGGCTGAGCGCGTGCACGGGAGGGTCGGCGCTCGCCTCCAGCTCGCCCGGGCGGACGCGGACGTGCACGCGACTGCCGCGGAAGCGAATGCGCAGCTGTAGCGACCCCCAGCCGCGCGGAAGGACCGGGTCGATCGCGAGCGCGTCACCCGCGGGTCGCAACCCGGCGAAGCCGAGCGCGAGCGTCCGCCAGACGCTGCCCATCGCGGCCAGGTGCAGTCCGCCGGCGGCCATGTGCCCGATGTCATCGAGGTCGATGCGGGCGGTCAGGCGGAGCATCTTCAGGGCGTGGTCGAGCCGACCGGCGCGGGCAAGCAGAGTGGCGTGCACGCCGGGCGACAGTGTGCTGCCGTGTGCGGTGCGCGGGTCGTAGAAGTCGAGGTTGGGCTCGAGCGAGCCGGCAGCGACCTCGTCGGGCACGAGGTAGTGCAGCATCAGCACGTCGGCCTGCTTGATGACCTGCGAGGCTCGCGTGCGCTCGTGGCCGAGCAGCATGTCGGCCGCGACCGGTCGCGTGGGTGTGATCTGGGCGATCAGGAGCGGCTCGAGCGCGTGGAACCCGGCGAACTGCTCATAGATCCCGGTCGCTGGGTCGTAGCCGTCGACGATCGCGTCTGCCAGATCGAGCCAGCGGCGGCGTTCAGTCTCGTCCACGACGTTGGCGCCGAGATCGGCTGCGCGCCGGAGGTTCCAGCGGGCCATCACGTTGGTGTAGGCGTTGTCGTCGACGCGTTCATGGTACTCGTCGGGACCGATCACGCCGCGGATGTGCCCGCGGCCCTGATCGGCCTGCTCGATCCGAGATGCCCACCAGCGGGCGGTTTGCACGATCAGTTCGCATCCCGGACCGGCGGCGAACGCCTGATCGCCGGTCCAGTCGATGTAGCACGCTGCCGCCCACGCGACGTCGGCGATGATGTGCTCCTCCAGCGGGCCGGTGAGAACTTCTACGCGCTCGCCATCCGAGCCGCGCAGGTGTCCCGGCGTCACGTCTTGGCCCGAGCGCGCGGACTCCCATGGGAAGCGAGCGCCGTCCCGTCCCCGCGCAGCTGCGACGCGCATCGCCGCAGGCAGCCGCCGGACGCGGTACTCGAGCATCGCCCGTGCAGCCCGTGGATGGGTAGCGGCCAGGAACGGGAGGACGTACACGTCGCTGTCCCAGAACACGTGCCCGCGGTAGGCGTTGCCGGTCAGCCCGCGCGCACCGACCGCCGCCTCGCCCTCGTCCCGCGTGCTCGCGAGCAGGTGGAAGATCGCGAACCGGACTGCCAGCTGCAGCTCTGGATCGCCTTCGATCAGTACGTCGGCGTCAGCCCACCGCGACGCCCACGCCTGGCGGTGCTCGCACAGCAGTTGATCGAATCCAAGCTCGTGTGCGCGCTGGACGCGGTCGAGCGCGGCGCGTTGATCGGCGGTGCCCCGGACCATGCCCTCGTACGCCGCAATCCGATCGAGCACTCCGGCGCCACCCGGGCCATGCAGGTCGTCGCGCATTGCCATGGCGATCGATCCAGGCCGCCCGCGGACGCGCATCCAGGAACAGCCGTCGGCCTCGCCTTCCTCATGAGTCACTCCGGGCGGCGGTTGAGGTGAGCTGACGACGCGCATGCTCCCGTCCTGCGTGACCCGCAGCACTGCAGTAGCCGGCCGCGAGAGCGAAGAGAACAAGGCCGCGTCGAGTCGCTCGTCCTCCGAGGAGAGCTGCTGGTGCAGAACACCGGCGTGGAGGTCGAGCACCCGGTGGACATGCCCGCCGGCATCGTCGTGAAGGGCGATCGTGTTCCAGCGCGGTGCAGCCAGCAGGTGCGTCTCGGCGCCCGTTCTGGTGTACACGCCCGACATCAGTACGGCGGGATCGCAACCGGCCCGATCGGCGATCACGCTCCCGCGCGTACCGAGCCGGCCGTCGGCGAGCGACAGCAACGACTCGTGTACTCGCTCCAGCAGGGGATCAAAGCCATCGATCGCCAGCGTCCACGCCGGGTCCTTGCTGACGATTGGCAGCTCGCCGTCGCGGCGGCGAGCGATCTGGTCCTCGAGCACCGCCGCGAACGCGTCCGGCCCGCCGCCGAGCCAGACCACACCTGCGCCAACGCCGCCGGGCTCGACCCCGACCGACACCGCCGTGGCGCGGCGCGCTTCGTCAACCAGCAGCCGCGAGTCGCTGCCCGCAAGGCCGCCCAGCGCCCCGAACTCATCACCGGCGACCAAGACCTGGTCCGGTGCTATGCCGCTCAGCCACAGCTTGCGCATGATCCACCGGACAGAGTCCGATTTGTCCGTCAGGCCGATCTCGACGTGCTTCGCATCGCTGGTCACCCTCGGGTCGACCAGCCCCGCCTCGATGGCGGCGGTGCGGGCGATCGCGACTGCCTCTGGGAGCCCCGCGATTCCGGCCGCGGCGAGACGACTCTCCACCGCCGCCAGCAACTCGGCGATCTGAGCCTTCGGCGGGTGGTCCCACCCGGGCTCGGGGATCAGGTCGATCTGGCGCCGGTTCAGCCGCTTGGGGACGATCCTTGTCACAAGTCCGCGCGCGGACAACCGTTCCATGGTTAGCTGCGCGGCGCACGACAGGGCCGTGTCCTCTGCCGAGCTGGCGGTTCGCCGGTAGGCGAGCTGCGGTCCGTCCCGATTGACGCGGAACACCTCCGAGCCGCGGTTTAGAGCCAGCACGACGCCTCCGGGACCAGCGGGGCGCGCAGCGAGCTGGCCGTCAACCTTGCCGACATGCGTGCCGGTCACGACGGCCAGCTCCAGCCCCTGGGCGGATGCCTCCTCCAGCAACTTCCGAATGTGAGTCGCATCAGCGCGCCGATCCGGCACGGCCGTGCCGTCCCAGTCGAACACGATCGCTTCAAATCGGCGCGCCAACACGGCGGATTTGCGAATCTTCTCTGCCGGCGCGATAGTCATGCTGACCGCGGGACTGAACGTGGGCTTTCCACTGTCGAGTGGCACATCGACTTCAGCTTCACACCTGGCATTGCCGGCCGCCACCGTGGTTCCCCCTCGGTTCATCTGGGTCATTCCCCGATTCACGACGCGTTGCCTCAAATGACGTCAGAGGTCCAGGCGCCGATCGCCTCACAGATGAATGCCTCCGAATTGGGGAATACGGCCAGGCGAACGGCGAGAATTCATCCGAGGTACGGGGAAGCGACAAGCGATTCGAGCGCCAGACGGTCTCTTCCGTGAGGCACCTGTGGAGCAGAGCGTAGGATCGATGGGGCTGATGAGATTGGCATCGTTGTGAGCCAGCGAGGGGCGCCTGAGGAGTCCGCAGGCGCGCGAAGCGGTTCGGCGGGTGCTCGCACCGACGGGCAGGGGTCGGGCGACGGAGTTGTTGGCGAGCGGTTGTTCCGCAGTCCGCGTGGAGAGCACTTCGAGGTGATCGGGCGCGCTGGCCCCCTTCAGCCCGCGCCGCCGATCCGAGCTGAGTCGCGCGAGGAGCTGCTGGTGATCAAGGACGCGGAGCTTTTCCTGTGCGCTCGCCCGGATGGAGATGTCGCTGCCGACCACGTCTCCGGCGAGGGCTTCTACGCCTACGACACGCGCTATCTATCGGAGATCGGCCTCGAGGTCGGCGGCGCCCGTCCGATAGCGCTGTCCTACGCGGCGGTTGACGACCGCGCGATCGTCGACTCCACCAACGCCGATCTGCAGCGCGGGCCGCTGCGCTTCATACCGCAGATGTCGTTGAGCATCACGCGCGAGTTGATGATCGCCTCGGGGCGCTTGTACTACCTTGTGCGGGTCCTCAACTTCCTGCGCGAGGTCGTGACGACGTCGGTGTTGCTCGCGCTGGCCGGAGATTTCGCCGACATGTTCGAGGTTCGCGGTGGCGTTGCACGCCCCGCTCGCGGTCACGCTCTGGCGCCCAAGCATCTCGAGCGCGGGCTCGTGCTGGCCTACGTCGGGGAGGATGATGTGTTTCGCGAGGCGATCGTCGAGTTCGATCCCATGCCGGCGCTCATCGAGTTGGGGCTGGATCGCGCGCAGGCGCGCTGGGAGGTCACGCTCCAGCCGGGTGAGCCGGCGACGATCCTGATGACTGCCGAGGCCTCGATCGGCGGTCGCCGGCGACCGCGGCGACGGTTCGCGACTGCGGCGGCGGAGCTTGAGCGCTCCGGTTGCAATTGGTACGCCTCATGCACCTCCATCCAGACCGACAACCCGTTGTTCGACGGGCTGATCGCGACCGCGACGCGTGACCTGCGGGACCTGATCACCCCCGCGCCCGGCGGAAAGATCGTATCGGCGGGCATTCCCTGGTATGTGGCGGCGTTCGGGCGCGACGCGCTGATCACCGCCGGCGAAGCGATGCTGCTCAACCCAGAGCTGTCGCTCGACGCGCTTCGGGTACTGGCCAAGCTCCAGGCCAAAGAGGACGATCCGTGGCGTGACGCCGAGCCGGGCAAGATCCTGCACGAGCTGCGGGTGGGTGAGCTGGCCGGCGCGGGGATCGTGCCGCACACGCCCTATTACGGGACGGTCGACGCGACCCCTCTGTTCCTGATGCGGGCAGCCGATTACCACGCTTGGACTGGTGATCTCGAGACGCTTCGAGCGCTGCGCCCCGCGCTCGATGCCGCGTTGCGCTGGATCGACGAGTACGGCGATCGCGACGGCGACGGGTTCATCGAGTACGAGCGCCGCTCGCCCGGTGGTCTCCAGAACCAGGGATGGAAGGACTCACACGACTCGGTCGTCCACGCCGACGGAAGTCTCGCCGAGGGACCGATCGCACTCGTCGAGGCCCAGGGCTACGTCTATATGGCCAAGCGAACCATCGCTGACGTCTACGACGCGCTCGGCGCATCAGATGTCGCCGCGCAGCTGCGCGACCAGGCACAGGCGCTGCGCCTGGCGTTCAATGACGCATTCTGGAATCCGGAGGAGGGAACGTTTGCCTTGGCACTCGACGGACGCAAGCGGCAGGTGGCGAGCGTGGCCTCGAATCCCGGTCATTGTCTGTACTGCGGGATCGTCGAGCCGGACAAAGCGATCGCTGTCGCCGAACGTCTGATGGCGCAGGACATGTTCTGCGGTTGGGGGATACGGACGCTGTCGAGTGAGTGCCCGGCGTTTAACCCGATGAGCTACCACAACGGATCGGTGTGGCCACACGACAACGCAATCATCGCCGCCGGCTTGAAGCGCTACGGCCAGCACCAGTCGGTCGCGAAGATCGCCGGAGCCATGTTCGACGTAGCCACCGCCGCGCGAGACTTCCGCCTCCCGGAGCTCTACTGCGGCTTCGACCGCTCCGCGCGACCTGCAGTCGTCGCCTACCCGGTCGCGTGCATCCCCCAGGCCTGGGCGGCGGCAGCCCCGTTCCTGATCCTGCAGGCGATGCTCGGCATCTCAGCCGATGCGCCCGCTCACGCGCTGCGGATCGAACGACCGGCGCTCCCCGACTGGCTCGGGCGCATACGGCTCCAGGGCCTCCGCGTCGGTGACGCAAGCGTGAACCTGGCGTTCGAGCGCGAAGGACCCGTCACGAGCTTCGCGCTGCTGGAACAGCACGGCGAGATCAACGTAACGATGGCCGCCGGCGAATAACCCGAAAAAACTCCTTACCTCTCCTGACACAGCAAAGTCCCCGCCGCGGCAAAGTTCATCGGCAGTAACTGCTGATCTTGGCCAGCAGGCTCCGGGGGTGCCCCGCGGACCAGTGTCAGTCGTCGCGCGAGCGAGCATTCGGTCGGGGCCTCGTGGAACTACGCGAAACCGCAAGCCGGGATCCGTCCGTGAACAGGGGGCTTGCCATCCGCGAGATCATTGAGCGGCACACCCGATAGAAGGAGACCGAATGGAGAGCTGGGATATCCGCTCGCTCGACATTGAGCCCCACCACCCCCAAGTGCTGCGCTCAGACGACGAGACTCGAGCGATCGCGATCCGCCTGCCCGGGGGGGAGGAGCTACAAGAGCATCAGGTCCACGAGCGCGCCTACCTGCTCGTCGCCGACGGCGAGATCGAAATCTCCCACGAGGGCAGCAGCGTAACCGGCGGAACCGGCTTTCTCTCACACTTTGAGCCCAACGAGCGTCGCACAGTACGCGCTCTAACCGACGCGCGGCTCGTGCTCGTCCTAGCGCCATGGCCAGGGATGGGGCACCCGTCGCGAGTCGTCCCGACTCTTACCGACGGCTAAAGCGCGTCAACATTGTCTTCCACCTCAGCCGCCGCGGAGACCAGAAGCCGAGACCAGGTCACACGGCCCGCCCGCGCGCCCGACACGGCGCGAGGGGATTCTGGGGCTCCGTCGGCTGCTGCGGCGCGCCAAAGCATGCGTCTGGGTGAGCGTGGCGGTGCAGCTCTCGTTGGTCGGCCGATCAGCGTGCCGGCTTTAGGAGCTGGACGCTCTCCAGCCATCGTCGGAGCTGGCCGGCGGACTGGAACTGCACGGTCAGCATGCCTAAGCTGCGTGCTGCGTCGAGATTCCGCGGTGAGTCATCGATCATCACGGTCGCAGACGGCGTGAGGCTGAAGCGATCAAGCAGCCGCTGGAAGATCTCGAGATCCGGCTTGGCCGTACCTTCGAACGCCGAGACAACCGTTCCGTCGAACCAGCCAAGGAACGGAAAGCGCTCCAGACGGCGGGGATAGGTCTCGGCTTCCATGTTGGTCAGCGCGTAGCAAGGGATCCCCGCGTCCTTGAGCGCGCGCAGGATCTCCACGGCCTCATGGATTGGACCGGCGATCATCTCCTCGCTTCGGCGACCCCATGCCCAGATGAGCTCGGCGTGCTCTGGGTGGCTCGCGGCCAGCTTCGCGCACGACCGGTCGACGGGTACGCCGCGATCGTGGGCTGCATGCCACTCCAGCGTGCAAACCTTCTCCAAGAAGTAGTTCATGGCGTCCTCGTCGTGAAAGAGCTTCCGATAGAGATATCGAGGATCCCAGTCAAGCAGTACGCCACCGACATCGAAGACGACGGCATCAATCGGTCCAACGCTGCCTTCGGCGTGCATCGGTTAAGCGTCGCCGATTTGGCGACCTCGTGGCCCGACATCCCGATCGGTCAACCTGCCGCTTGTCGCGCAACGCACGTTCGCCCGCTCGTTCTCCCTTCTCTGTTAGCCGAGCCGACGCGCAACCGCTCAAGCGCATCCCGCGAGGCCGGCGTGGCAGCCAGCTCGTCGAAGCCCTCCACGGCGGTGAATCACCGCAAACGCCGCGCCGCTTGTTCCCCGTGCCGACGGCGATCATTCGTCTGACTCGTCAGGTCTTGGGCGGTAGAAACGGCCGGGTTCAAGTTGTTCGGGGCCGAGGTCGATCAAGCTGGATGAGGATGCGCCGCTCCGTGCTCTGGATGTTGATGTCGATGGCGCTGCTGCCCGTTGGCTGGCCGCATCATCTCCTGCTGGGCGTCGCCGACTCCCCAGGCGACGCGCACCGGCTGGCCGCGCGCGCTCCGGTCGATGCTCGCTACCAGTATCTGTCAGGCGGCGTCAATACAGGACAGGGCTGGGCCACCTGGAACCCGGATGGAACGTTTGCCTCGATGTACGTGCGGGAGTCGATCGCGGCGCACATGATCCCGGTGCTGACCTACTACCAGCTGCTTCAGTCAAAGCCAGCGGTCGGGTTGGGCGAGATGCAGAAGGATCTGTCGAACCTGCGCAACCCAGGGACGATGCGATCCTATTGGAACGATTATCGGCTGCTGCTGCGCAGGGTTGGAGACGCCTCTGGACGCCACCCAACGATAATTCATATCGAACCTGACCTGTGGGGATACCTCGAGCAGGCGCACGCGACCGCCCTTGCCCGCTCGTTCGCGCGGAAGCTGATCGCTCTGCGCGACAGGCTCGCTCCCCATGTATTGCTCGCGTGGCATTTGAGCGTCTGGGGAACGGGGGAAGATCCGACCTATTCAAAACCATCGCTTGCGCATACGGATGCGCTGGCAGCCAAATCGGCCGCGTTCTACGAGGCGCTCAAGGCGCGATTCGATCTGGTGTTCAACGACGTCACCGACCGCGATGCGGGGTTCTACCAGTACGTCGAAGGCAATCCGAACACGTGGTGGAGACCATCCGACTTCCGCCGCCACGACGCCTACATAGCCGGCTTCACTCGGCGCACCGGTACTCCGGTGGTGCTCTGGCAACTGCCGTTGGGCGACACAATGCTCAACAACACCTGGGGCCGCTACCGCGACAACCGCTTGCAGTGGTGGTTAAACGACCCGACCGGCTCACATCTCCACGCGACCCGCGACGCGGGCGTGATCGGCCTTCTCTTCGGCGGTGGGGCCACCGGAACCACGAGCGACCAGACCGACGGCGGCTTCTTCTACCGCCTGGCCCGCCATTACGAAACCCAGCCGCTCGCGCTCTCGGCAAAGCTTTAGAACTCCACAATGGTGATTGAGCAATGTGCCATGTGCGGAATGCGCGCTTTGAGGGTAGCTCTGGTCTGGCGCAGTGCCGCGCTGGTCTGAAGGCGCTGCGATCGTCGTCGTCACAGATCCACGATCAAGGGAGGCCTGATGCGCAGAGGACTGATCGCAGCACTGGGATTGATCGGACTGGCCGTCGGCCCGGGACTTCTGGCCTCAGCGATGGCGGCCTCAAAGACTCCTCGCAAGCGCGCGTTCTCTGAGATAAACGTGGGAGCGATGATCAGCATGAGCGGTCTGCGGTTTGAGTCCGTCTATCGGGTCAAGCGCTCTCCCGACGGGGGCGGTGCAGCGATCCAGGACGGGACCGTCGCCGGCACTACCTTCCCGCTGAACGGCCGCGACGCCGTCACGACCTACTTTGCCGACGGCGTGCGACGCACCGAGGACAGCTTCACCCTGAGTCCGCCTCACACGGACGGCACCGGAACGATCACCGGCAGCGGGAAATGCGTCGGGGGAACCGGGATCCACAAGGCGGAAAAGTGCACCTATACGATCACGGGCACGTATAACACGAACACCACCGTCGTCAAGATCGAGATCACGGGGACGGACACGCGCTGAGCAGAAGGTGCTGCGCACGGTGAATGGGGTTCGACGGGCGTTCCTCGACATGCAGAACCGCCCCAGTCTGTCGTGTGAGCCTGCGTGGATGCTGGCCCACGGCATCGCTGCGCTGGCGGATGAGCTGGTTGGTCCGGCATTGGCGAGTGCGTTGGCAGCTGCTGAGTCTTTCTCGCAGTGACCGCATCCGTAGTTGCCTTGGGTAATTTGCGGGGCGTTACCGTCGGCGCCCGCCAAGCCAGCCGGTAGCGTGGCGCCGTGCTCGGTCGGAAATCTCCTTTCGGTCGTAAGTCCGTTCCCGAGCCCGGCGCGACTGCGCTGGAGGTTGTGATCGCCGGCGGGGGTGTAGCGGCGCTGGAGACGGCTTTGCGCTGCACGAGCTGGCTGGCGACCGGGTGAAGCTGACGCTCTTGGCGCCGACCGCCGACTTCATCTACCGGCCGGTGGCGGTGCTCGAGCCGTTCGTCGGTGTGCCTCCTCGCCAGCTGGCGTTGGCGAAGGTAGCGGCTGAGCTGAGTGCAACGCTTGAGCACGACAGTCTGGCTGCGGTCGACTGCGACCGACGGGTGCTGCACACCGGCGGGCAGCGCGAGCTTCGCTATGACGCCTTGGTGGTCGCCGTCGGGGCCAGGACCGGCGAGGTCTTGCCAGGCGTCGTCGCGATGGACGTCTTACGCATGAACGAGAGCCTGCATGGGTTGATCGAGGAGATCGACAGCGGCTCCGTTCGCAGCCTTGCCTTCGTGGCTCCCAGATCGACGTGGCCGCTGCCGGCCTACGAGGTGGCACTTCTTGCCCGGAGGCGCGCTCGCGAGCAGAACGTCGATCTGGACATCGCGATTATCACCGCAGAGCAGCAACCGCTGGCCGTCTTCGGCGAGAGCGTCAGCGCCGGCGTAGCCGGACTGTTGGCCGACGCCGACATCCAGTTGATGGTCGGCGCTTGCGTCAAGTCGTCCTCGGGCAAGCTCATCGCGAACCCGGGCGAGCGCGAGCTTCGGTTCGACCGCGTGGTGGCGGTCCCGCGGCTGGCGGGGCCAGCCATCACCGGGCTGCCGGCGGACGCTGACGGGTTCCTGGCGGTCACCTCGCACTGCGAGGTGTCCGGCGTCGAGCGCGTGTATGCCGCTGGGGATGCCACTGACTTCCCCGTGAAGTTCGGCGGGATCGCCGCGCAGCAGGCCGACGCCGCCGCGGCCTCAATCGCTTCAATGGCCGGCGTACCCACGGAGCCGAGGCCTTTCGATGGGACCGTCCATGGCGTCCTGCTGAGCGGCCGCAAGCAGGGGAGTCTGTATTTCACTGCCCGCATCGAGGGAGGCCTCGCGCTTGACTCGCGGATCGGCGAGACTCCGACGTGGGCGTCCGAGGCGAAAATCGCCGCGCGATACCTTGGGCCCTATCTGGACGAGCTGTGGGCGGCGGGTCCTCCGTGGCGCCGGGCCGCGCGGGCACCATGACCCACGACTACAAGCGTACGCGCCGGCATGATGGCGCGGAAGTCCTCCTTGAAAGTGTACGGGACTTCGCCGTACACTGCGGTCATGGCCGGCTCCGCGAAAACTCGCCGCATCGAGATCCGCGTCACCGACGAGGAGCACTCGCTCGAAGAGGCCGCGGCTACGGCGCTCGGCGTCACGCTCAGCGAGTTCTTCCGACGAGCTGCGCGCGAAAGCGCCGAGGAAGTCTTGGCTGAGCGGTCGAGGATCGTGCTCGACGATAAGGAAGCCGCGCGTTTCCTGGACGCGATCGAGCACCCGGGGCGGTTTGAGACAGGTCTGGAGCGGCTCGCCGCACGCCCCTCTGTCCTCCCGTCGTGAGCCAGCTGCGGCCCGTCGAGCCGCTCGATCCAAAGCGCCACCAGGTCAAGGATTTCCGCTGCGGGCAGCCGAGTCTCGATCGTTGGCTGCAGGCCTACGCCGGACAATCGCAGCGCCGCGACGTTGCTCGAACGTTTGTCGCCGCCGACTCCGAGCCAATGGCGGTCGGCTACTACACGCTCGTCGCCGGCCAGGTCGAGCATGCCGCTGCGCCCGCCGCCGTAAGGGCCGGCGTCTTCCGGCACTTTCCGATTCCGGTATGTCTTATCGCGCGCCTGGCGGTCGACCAGATCTGGCAGGGGCGCGGGCTCGGCAGCGACCTGCTCCGCGACGCGCTACGACGGATCCTCGCCGCGGCGGACCAGATCGGGATCCGGGCCGTCCTCGTCGACGCGATCGACGATGGTGCCGCGGCCTTCTATCGGCGGTATGGCTTCGAGCCGGCCTCGACCGATCCGCTCACCCTGATGGTCCCCCTCGCCGCGGTCCGCTCACAGATCAGCCCGCCGCCGCAGCCGGTCCGCCCGAGCCCGATGCAGGGCGAGACTCGGGGCTAGCAGACCGTCCGCTGCGTCTCATATCCCAACGGCCAGCGGACGCTCCGCTGAGGGGTCGGGTCCGGGCGCCGTCGGCGTCTCACAGCCGAAAGTGGAGAGGACACGCACGAGGCGATGGCCGGAGCTCCGCGGGCCGTGACCGCTTCCGTCGCCCGCTACTCACACCCCAACACGAACGCGGCCGGGACCAGGGCAGCGGTGAGCCCGCCTCGGGGGAGATGTGGCACTGCGCAGTCTGTCTTGCAGGACTGCGAGAAAAGTGATATCTATTAGATAGCAGTTTTATGAGGCACCGCTCCACGGGGAGGGATCATGAATCAAGCAGTCCAGCAATACCGCCAGCCCGAGGCGACTCCGGTCGGGCACTCGGGGACCCGCGTCGTCATCCAGGAACGCCCCGCCTGGGCGATCAGCGGCTGGATCGGCGTGCTCGTCATCGCCGCCTGTATCGCCGCCACGATTCTGCTCGCCCAAGGCTCGGCCGCGTGGGTCGCCGTCCTGCCCGCGGTCGCCGGGTCGGTCATCTTGACCTCGCTGATCATCGTGCAACCCGGTCATACCAAGGTCGTGCGGTTCTTCGGGAGCTACGTCGGCACCGTGCGTCGTACCGGCCTGTGGTGGATCTTGCCGCTGGCGGACCGGCGGAGCCTGAGCATTCGGGTCAGGAACTTCGAGACCAACCATCTGAAGGTCAACGACGCTGACGGCAACCCGGTGGAGATCGCCTCGATTGTCGTCTGGCAGGTGGCCGATACCTCGCGGGCGGTCTACGCCGTCGATGACTACGTCAACTTCGTTGAGGTCCAGGCCGAGTCGGCGTTGCGCCACGTCGCGACGACCCATCCCTACGACGACCCCGCGGGCGGGGGAACGTCGTTGCGCGGCAACGTCGACGTCGTTGCCGCAGAGCTCGCCCAGGAGGTGGCCCAGCGGGTCGTCATCGCCGGGGTCGAGATCGTCGAGGTGCGCATCAGCCATCTGGCCTACGCCTCGGAGATCGCCCAGGCGATGCTGCGCCGACAGCAGGCCAACGCCGTCGTCGCGGCGCGCTCGCGGATCGTCGAGGGTGCCGTGGGGATGGTGGAAATGGCCCTCGCCCGGCTCAATGAGCGCGGCATCGTCGAGCTCGACGAGGAGCGCAAAGCAGCGATGGTCAGCAACCTGATGGTCGTGCTCTGCGGTGACCAACCGGCGTCCCCGGTCGTCAATACCGGGACGCTCTATACGTGAGCCATGAGCGCAAACAGGTGCTGCTGCGCATCGACCCGACGGTCCACGATGCCCTGGCCCGGTGGGCCGCTGACGAGTTCCGCAGCCTCAACGCCCACGTCGAGATGCTGCTGCGGCAGGCCCTCAACGACGCGGGCCGGATGCCTCAACACGCGGGGTCCCTGCCCAAGCGCGGCCGGCCCCCCACCCGTAGCGGCTGACAGAGGGCCGTCGCTACCACAACCTGCACATCGACGGCGCCGACGGCCACGCCCAGAATCACAGACAGACACCCGTCGGAACCGTGCCCCTACTCGCGCCCATCGCCACCGCCGCCGGTCGACCGACCTCCGACCGTCCCGCCCAGACCATCCGATACCCAATCAAGGACCACAACAATGAGAACGCGGCTCAGGGCCAATACCTACACGGCATACAGCATCGGCTGCGCCGCCGTGTGGGCCGTCATCCTCGTCGTCACGCAGACCCAGACGGATTCTCACACACGGAACGCGATTCGGCTGATGTGTCTCGGCTGGTGGATCGGATGGACGTCGGCCACTATCGCCCGGGTCGTCTATCCGCCGCCGAAGAAGAGGCGGTCGACGGTCACCACCACCTGAGGGTCGATGCCATGGGACCGACCGCCTGGTGCCGGAGCGGTCCGGCCTCCTTCCGAAGCGCGTCCTCTCGTGGTTCGACCAGCAGACGCGCCCCGGCGTCCGATGAGGGGGTCCGACGCCCGCGACCTGCCGACGGGTTGCCGCACCGCCGCGAGGGTGAGGGCGTCCTGCTCGATCACGTGCCGCGCGACGCGCGGCGAATCCTGGACCTCGGCACGGGGGACGGACGCCTGCTCGCCCTGCTGCGGCTGGCCCGACCCGACTGCGTCGGCGTTGGTCTCGATGTCTCCGAGCCAATGCTCAAGGCCGCACATGAGCGGTTCGCGGACCAGCGTGGCATCGAACTGGTGCGCCATGACCTCGCCGAGCCGCTGCCCGACCTCGGCAGCTCGAACATGTCGCCTCGCCGACTCCGCGCTTGCACAGTGCTTTCTATCAGGCGCTCGGCTACGCCCCCGACTTCGAAGATCCTTCCAACCACCTGCTCGACGCTGAGACACAGCTTGGCTGGTTGCGCGATATCGGCTTCACCGATGTCGATTGCTATTGGAAGTGGCTGGAGATGGCGCTGCTACTCGGCGTCAAATAGGAGTCAGATCACGCCGTTCCACACGTGTCGAGTCGGCGAAGACGAGCGGCAGGAGTATTCCTGGGGGATCGCTTCCCTTGGGAAAGCCAGCCGCGGACGCCTCGACGGCGACCCTCGCCGCCGATCAGCCGAAGGCCGGGCGCGGCGCCGCGAGCGGCGAGATCCGCCCTCGGCAAGACCGTCCGCAGACCAAGGTCTACCGCACGCCGGCCGGGTCGCCGATAGCGCGCTCGGCAAGAACCGGAGGCCCAGTTGATGCGTGCGCCGGAGCCTGATCGGCTCTGATGACCGCTGCGAGGGATGGTTGCGAGACGTGCATACGGCGGCGAGCTATCGGTGGACTCAGTGCTCGTGGGGTCACGGCACGACGCGGGCTTCTTCTCCCGACGGTGGTCGCTCCAGCCGAGGTGTCGGGAAGCTGCTCGGGCTCCGATCGGGGTTCCCGGTCTGAGAACGGGAGGCCGTCATTGCGGTCTAGGCGATGGCCGAGAGGTCCGCGAACTCGGCGTCAGTCAACTCGATGCCGGCGCCAAGCATGTTGTCCTCGAGATGCGCGACCGAGGAGGTGCCAGGGATCGGCAGCATCACGGGCGAGCGCTTGAGCAGCCACGCGAGCGCCAGCTGGGCCGGCGTCGCGCCGTGGTGGTTCGCCAGTTCGGCCAAGGGGCTGCTCGCACCGGCCAGCGAACCGGTGGCCAGCGGGCGGTAGGGGATAAACGCGATGTCGTGGCTGGTGCAGTAGTCCAACACGGGCTCTGCTGAGCGGTCGATCAGGTTGAATTGGTTCTGTACCGACACGATGGCCGCGATCTCCTGCCCGGCCTTCAGCTGGTCGACCGACACCCCGGAGAGTCCGATGTGCCGGACCTTGCCCTCGTCCTGGAGCTTCTTTAGCTCGCCGATCTGGTCCTCGAACGGCACCTTCGGGTCGATGCGGTGCAACTGGAACAGGTCGATACGGTCCAGCTGCATGCGGCGCAGGCTCATCTCTGCTTCTTGGCGCAGATACTCCGGCCGGCCGACCGGCGGCCACTGGCTCGGGCCCGAGCCGGTGACCGGGCCGAAGCGCGTGAGCCCCGCCTTCGTCGCGATCACGAGGCCCTCCGGGTACGGGTACAGCGCCTCCCGGATCAGTTCTTCAGCGACATAAGGTCCGTAGGAGTCGGCGGTGTCGAGGAAATTCACCCCGAGCTCGACCGCGCGCCGGAGCACGCCGATCGCCTCGTCGTGATCGCGCGGTGGGCCCCAAATGCCCGGTCCGGGGAGCTGCATCGTCCCGTAACCGAGACGATTGATCGTGAGGTCGCCGCCGAGGCCAAACGTGCCTGCTCGCTGGGCGGGGAGGAGTTCCGCGGTCATCTCGTTCGTCCCTTCGGTAGGCGGCACCGGCAGCGCGGTGACTCACTGGGCCGCTTTCTTGGTTCTGTGGCTGACATCTATCGGTTCAATCGGATGGCAAGCCTAGTGAGCGCGCCAGCGACTTGGGCGACCCGTCGGAATCCACCACGAGGCCGCGCCCAAGGCCGCACAGCTCGCGGCTCTATCTCACAGCCCAAGGGCATGCGAACACCATGGTGAGATCCTGGGGCACGAAGGCTCTGGCTCCCGCATCACCTCGGTGTGCTGGGGCGCGTCGGGGCGCTCGGACCGTGCGCTTCTCCTCTTGAGCATTGGTGACGTGGGGACGTCAGCGCTGTTTGGCGTGGGCCGAGCGGCGGGGTGTGGGCAGGAGGCGATCCTGCTCCAGTCGTTGCAACTGAGCAGTGTCGGGCTTGATCGTTGAGGCGACCGGTTTTGCACGGTGGTGGTAGCGAGGGCGGGCGAGTAGGGGATCCTGTGGCTTGGACGGCCTCTGGTCGACGAGCGGCGGCTGACTTACGTGCGGGACGGCGAGGAATCCCTGATCGAGCTAGGGCTCGATTCGGTTACGCCCAACCGGTCGTGCAGGCGGCGCAGTGGACGGGACGACCACCAGTTCGCGCTGCCGAGTAGCCCCATCAGCGCGGGTACGAGTAGTCCGCGGACGGCGAACGCGTCGATCAGGACTGCGATGGCCGCGCCCACGCCGAGTTCCTTGAGGAACACGAGTTGGCTGGTCACGAACGCCCCGAGCGCGACAGCGAGGAGGATCGCCGCGGCGGTCACGATCGCGCCGGTTCGTTGCAGGCCGACGGCGACCGCGTCCGCGTTGGCGAGACCGCCGTCGTGGGCCTCCTTGATCCGGGTGAGCAGAAACACGCCGTAGTCGGTGGAGAGGCCGAACACGATCGCGACGAGAACGAGGAAGTCGGTTTGCTCGATCCCCTCGGGCTTGGTGAACCCCAACAGACCTGTGAGGTTGCCGTCTTGGAAGACCAGTACGAGGATGCCGGCGGTCGCTGCGGTGGTGAGCAGGTTCATCAGCAGCGCCTTGACCGGCAGCACCACGGAGCCAGTCATCAGCCACAGAACGCTCACCGTGAGCACGATGAGGAGCGCGATCGCGATCGGCAGCGTTCGCGAGGTCGCCGCGTGCTGGTCGATCAGGTCGGCCGTCGCACCACCCACTGCCACGGGATAGGGCGCGGGCTGTGCCCGGATCGCGTTCACGAGGCTCTGCGACCGTTGTGTGATCGGCGTACCACGAGCGTCGATGTCGATTTCCCAGGTGTCGCGGCCCAGGTCGCGCGGCGCTGAGGCGTGGTACACGCCGGACATCCGCTGCAGCCCGGCGGCGTAGCTGTGTATCGCCGGGCCGGCGTCGGTGGGGGCGCTGAGCGCGAGGATCACGGGGGTGGAGTCCGCCCCCGGGAAGTCCCGCGCGATCGCGTCCGAGACCGTGCGCGCGCTCTGGCCGGCCGGCAGCACGGACGCGTCGATCCCGCTCCAGCGGATCCCGAGGGCGGGCGTGGCGACGACCAGGAGCGCGACCGCGGTCAGCGCTGCGACCACGCCGGGGCGCCGCATCACGGCCCGCGCGAGGCGGTACCAGCGTCCGCTGCCCTCGGGCCCCGGCTTCACCTTCCCCAGCCGCCGTCCCATCAGCACCAGCAGGGCCGGCAGGAATACGACCGTGCCGGCAGCCGCGACCAGCGCGACCACCAGCCCACCGAGCCCCATCGAGACCAGGAAGCGCTGCGGGAACACTGTTAGGCACGCCATCGCAGCCGCCACCGTCACCGCGCTGAACAGCACCGTCCGCCCGGCGGTCTGCATCGTCCGACGCACGGCCAAGGCGACGTCGGCGCCGCGGCCGAGCTCCTCGCGGAAGCGTGAGACGCAGAACAGGCTGTAGTCGATCGCAAGCCCAAGACCGAGACCGATCACCAGGTTCAGCGCGAACGGCGAGAGCGACAGCACCGAGTTGATCGCGCGCAGCAAGGCGAACGCGCCGAGAACGCTGAACCCCCCGATCGCGACCGGCAGCAACGCCGCCACCCCACGGAACACCACCAGCGACAGCAGCGCGAGCAGCGGGAACGCGATCAGCTCCGCGATCGCGAGGGAGCTCGTCGCCTCGGCACCGGTCTGCTGGCCCGCGAGGGCCGTCCCGCCGAGCGCCACCGCGTGGTCTCCCGCGAACGCGTCCTGGAGGCGCTTGACGACATCGCTGTCGCTCGCCCCCGCGCGCAGCGTCGCGGCGACAAGCACCCGCCGACCGTCGCGTGACACGGCCGCAGACCGGCCCGAAGGCGGCGGAAGCGATACACGCGCGATCCCCGGATCGGTCCCGAGCGTGCGCGCGACCCGCGCCACCTCGGCGCTGGAACGCGGCGCGCGCACGAGCGCGATCACCCCGGCGCTCGCGGCCTCCCCGGTCGCACGCTCGATCCGCTCCCGCGCGCGAGTCGCCTGGGAGCCAGGATCCTCGAACGCGTTCGAAGCGCCGAAGCTACCCGGCGCCGGACCACCAATCACACCAACGACCACGAACAGGAGCCCGCCAACTAGGGCCACCCGACGCGGCCGCGAGCACGCCAGAGTCGCCAAGCGCCCGAGCACCGTCACCCGCCGCCCGCGGCCCGATCGGTAACCGCCGAGGTTTGCGGCTGGGCGCCCAGGAGGGGACGCATCCGCTCGCGCTCCGTCGTCGTCTTCACCGCTGTGTTTTGCATGCGCCAACGCTAAGCGCCGGCGGGCGATCGCACATCGGCCCACGGGCCTCAGTTGGAGTCCGACCGCAGTCGGAGATGCCAACCGCTACGGGTGCCGTAGCCCGGGCGTGACCACCCCATGGTCGTAGGCGAACACGATTGCCGCTGCCCGGTCGCGGACGCCGAGCTTGCCGAAGATGCTCCCGACGTGGGTCTTGACCGTCGCCTCAGCGACGTACAAAGCGGCGGCGATCTCCCCGTTGGTAGCGCCGCGTGCCATCAGTCGCAGGACCTCGCGCTCGCGCTCGGTGAGCAGCTCGAGCCGCGCCGCTTCCCGGTGGACAGGCGCGACCCGCCGGCGGTAGTGCTCGAGGATCCTCGGTGCGACCCCGGGATCGAACCACGCCGCCCCGGCGGCGACTGCGCGCACCGCCGCGATCAGCTCCTCCGCCGAGGAGTCCTTGAGAACAAACCCCGCAGCGCCTGCCTCCAAGGCGCTCCACAGCACCTCATCCTCGCCGAATGTCGTCAGCACGAGCACAGCGATCGTGTCCGCCGCCCGAGCGCGCGAGCCGGTCCAGCCTGGGGACCACCAGCGTGTCGCCCTCACGCACAGCGGCCGCCCGGGATGCTGTGCTGAGAGCCCGCGTGCGGGCCGTATCCTTTTCCGAGCCCAACCACGATCGTTCCTTGCGACTGTCTGAGGCCGTCTATGCCCGAGCGCCGCGTCCTATCGACCACCGTTGCCGACGTCACCTGGCTGACCCCGGGCATGGTCCGGATCGTGGTCGCGGGAGCGGACCTGGAGCAGTTCAGCGTCGGACAGTTCACCGATCACTACGTCAAGTGCCGGTTCGGCGACAGGACGCGGTCCTACACGGTCCGCGACTGGGATCCCGAGCACAGGCTGCTCACGCTTGACTTCGTCGTCCACGGCGATCGCGGGATCGCAGGCCCGTGGGCCGCTGGCGCACAGCCCGGCGACGTCCTGGAGATCACGGGATCCGGCGGTGCGTATGCGCCGTCTTGCGAGGTTGACTGGCACCTCATGGTCGGCGATGAGGCCGTGATTCCGGCGATCGTCGTGTCCTTGCGTCGCGTAGGGGAAGGGGTTCCGGTGTTCGTCGTCGTGGAGGTCGACGGCCCAGAGCATCAGCAGCGGCTTGAGTCTCCGGGCGATCTGCGGGTGGTGTGGATCCACCGGTCCGCGGGCGCCGGTGAGGACAGCTCGCTGCTGCTTCAGGCCGTCGAGGCGCTGTCGCTTCCTCGGGGCAGCGGCCAGGCGTTCGTGCACGGGGAGGCGACGGCGGTTCGCCTCGTGCGCCGCCATCTGCTGCTCGAGCGTCGCCTGCCGATCGACGCGCTGTCGGCGACCGGCTACTGGAAGCTACGCCGTAGCGACGAGCAGTGGCGCGCCGAGAAGCCCGAATGGAAGCGACAGGCCGACGCGGATCTGGCAACGGCCTAGGGCGCCGGTCGGCGCGCGGGAGCGGCTTGGTTGCCGCGCCGTGGTGGGCGGCCGGTCAAGGTGTCCGGATCAGCCCCCCCAGAACGTCTCACATCCCAACTCGCCGCGCACGGCGAGCTGGCCCGAGCGCTGCGTGCTGGGGTACTCGTCGGGGGTTGTCCGCCCCAGGGGATTCAATGCGCGCGTGTTGGTCTGCATCGTTCGATTGAGGGAGTTCGGATGCCGTTGACTCAGACCCAGCTCGCGACCGCGCTCGCTGAGCGCGCTGAGATCTCTCGCGCTGAGGCCAAGCGGGTGCTCGGTGTGCTCGAGGAGGTCGTGCTGGAGGAACTCGGGAATGCGCAGAAGGTGCGGATCGGCGGTCTGGTGCAGTTGACCGTTCGCGTCAAGCCGGCGCAGAAGGCGCGCAAGGGTCGCAATCCGGCGACCAGCGAGGAGATCACGATCGCGGCCAAGCCGGCAAGCGTCGATGTGCGTGCGCGTCCGCTGGCGAAGGCGAAGGCGGCGCTGCCGAGCGTGCAGAAAGCGCGCCGGCGCCTGGCTCCGCCGAAGGCCTGACGCAGCGCTCGGCGCTGCGGGGTGTCGGGTACCGAAGGGCTGAGGTCACACCGGAAGCGCACGATGTCGGCGCCGAGCTTGGCGGATGGCAGGGCCGTCGCAGAAGCCCAACGCTCAGCGAACACCGTGCGAAGACGCGGACCGCGGGGCGAGGTGCCAGCGGTGCGGTGTGGCCCGATTGCCGGCGAGGGCTTCCGGTGCGAGTTGAGATGGCCGAGCGTGGCTACGATCGCTGCGGTGTGGGCGGTAATCGAGCATGTCGAATATGAGAGCGCCGGCACCGTACAGCCCATCCGGCAGGCACTCGCAGTCTCCCGCCGGCCACCGCGCCCAGGGCAAACAACCAAGCGCGGCGCGAGCCGCCGTCAAACAGAGCGGCATCGTTGCTGTCGACGACCCATGTCCGCCAGGTTTCGGGTCGCTCAAGGATTCGAGGGGCTTCTACCACCAGATCGCTTTCGCTCTTCCTTTCGGTCTCGCTAGCACGCACGCGGGCGTCTGGCAGTGCCGCCCGGCCGCCGCATTGTCGGGAACGCTTGACCTCCAGCGCGCGATCCCACGCCTTGGCCGTCCCCAGCTTCTCCGGGCCGCTGCATCAGCCCGGGGCCGGCATTCCAGCCGGCACGGATGAGATGTTGATGTCCTTCATCTCCTTTTGCATGGCGCCTCGTGGCGCAGGTTTACGTTCTTGGGGTACACGTTCCGCCCGCGGCTGGCCAAAAGCAAGCATGGCGGCGCGTTCGTCAGCTTCCTCCCGGCGATCGGCAACGACGAGCGCAAGCGCATCGGGCGGGTAATCCGCCGCTGGCGGTTGCACCGTTGGTCGGGCAGCACCCTCACAGCCCTGGCGAAGGCGATCAACGCCGAAGTCCAAGGGTGGATCAACTTCTACGGGCGCTTATACCGCTCGGAGTTGAACCGGCTACTCAGACGGATCAACGAATACCTCATTCGTTGGGCCCGCTGGAAGTACAAGCGGCTGCGCCGCTCCCCCGCCAAGGCACGCAGGTTCCTGGCTCGTGTCTTCAGACGCGAGCCTGGTCTGTTCGCCCACTGGCGGTCCGGCGCACGCCCCGACGGCTGGACGATGGGAGCCGGATGAATCGAGAGGTTCACGTCCGGTTGTATGTCCCGCGAACGGTTATGTTGAGGACGGCCGCGACGCGCCGGTTTCTCCCTGCTCAGTCGGATTTCGTCGGGTGATCTGTTCAACATAATCACAGCGCGTCGAGGAACGCGAGGAGTGTGTCGGATGGCCGGTATCTGCCGGGCTTGGCGCCGAGCGGCGGTTCGTGCGATCGCTTGTTCCTTGAGGGCTGGGTCGGCGTGTTCGTAGATGTGGGTGGTCTGGGTGCTCTCATGCCCGAGCCACAATGCGATCGTCGCGATGTCCACGCCCTTGGCTCTGAGCAGCATCGCGTTGGTGTGCCGCAGCGTGTGCGGGGTGACGCGCTTGGGTTGGAGTGACGGGCAGCTGTCGGTCGCGGTTGCGGTGTGCTTGGCGACGATCACGCCGACCGTGTAGCGGCTGAGTGGCCGGCCCTGGCGGGTCGGGAACAGCGGCTCCTCAGGCTGGCCTTTGCGTTCTTTGATCCACGCGCGCAGGACCTTGACGGTCTCGCCGGTCAGGGTCGTGGAGCGCTTCTTGCGGCCTTTTCCCAAGACCCGGATGTGAGGGCCGGTCCCGAGGTGCAGATCGCCGACACGCAGGCCGGTGAGCTCGGAGACGCGCACGCCGGTTTGGATCATGCGCGCCAGCAGCGCGTGGTCGCGGCGGCCGAGCCAGGTGCGTTTGTTGGGCGCGGCGAGCAGCGCGGCTATCTCGTCGCGATCGAGGTAGTTGACGGTGTTGCGCTCATAGCGTTTGGTGGGGATCGCCATCACCCGGGCGATCGTGTGCGCGTGCTCGGGGTGCTCCAGCGCGGCGAACCGAAGGAGTGGATCGCCCCGAGGCGGGCGTTGCGTGTCCGGGGGCTGTTGCCGCGGTCTTCTTCGAGGTGCTTGAGGAACGCGCCGATCAGCGGCGCGTCGAGATCATCGATGTCGAGCTGGAACGGCTGCTTGCCGGTCTGCTCGTGAGCGAAGCGCAACAGCAGCCTGAACGCGTCTCGGTAGGCGGCGATTGTTTCCGGGCTGGAGCTGTGCTGGGTGATCAGACGGTCGGTGAAATAGGCCTGGAGCGCCGGCGCGAGCGCGGTCATCAGAGCACCTCCGGCGGCTGCTCCAGCCGGCGGCTGATTAGCTCAAGCAACTCGGGGACGGCCTCCAGGTACCAATACGTGCTGGACGGGTCCACATGCCCGAGGAATGCGGACAGCAGCGGCATCCGCCGGTCGATGTCCTGGCCAGCGGGATGCCAGTCCAGCAGCGTGCGCACAGCCAGGGTATGGCGGAGATCGTGCGGGCGGGGTCTGGCGCGGGCGCCGCGGCCGTCCAGGCCGATCTCGCGGATCAGGGTGGTGAACGTCCGGTTGAGTTCCCCACGAGGGACCCGTCGACCGCGCGCGCCGATGAAGAACGCCGGCGTGGAGGGCTCGGGGAAACGAGCGTCGCGCAGTCGCGCATAGTTGCGCAGCGCCCGGATCGTGCTGGGGTGTAGCGGCACCTCGCGCTGCTTCTTCTGCTTGCCCGCGCGGACGTGCACGGTGCCGTGCCGCAGATCGACGTCATGGCGGTCGAGCGCGAGCGTCTCCCCGGGGCGCATCCCGGTGACCGCCAGCAGCCCGATCAGCGTCTGGTGCCGCGCCGCGCGCAATGGCGGCGTGAGTCTGCCTGCGGCCGCGATCAGCGCCTGAATCTCCTGCTCGGTGTAGATGTATGGCGCGATCCGCGGGCGGTGGCCGGGCAACAGGTCCTTGGATGGAACCTCGCTCGCCGGGTCGATCGTCGCGAGATGGCGCGCGAACCCGCGCACGACCGACAGCCGCTGGCGCCAATAGTGTGGGTGCGCGTGGACCGGCATGCGCGCCCACTCAAGCGCCAGCTCGGTGGTGATCCGCTCAGCGCCCGCCCGCTCGAGGAACTCCACGAACCCGTCCAGCAGCCGGCCGTCCTGGGGCATCTCGAACCCGAGCCGGTGACGCAGGCGCAGGTAGTCAGCCAGCGCATCGCGGAGCGTCATGCCGCACCACCTTCCTGCGACGGCCACGGACGCGCGAGCGCGCGCAGCGCCCGGCGGTCGACTTTCGCGTATATCGCTGTCGTCTTTTGCTCGCGGTGGCGCAGCACTTGGCCGATCTCCGCCAGCGACGCGCCCTGCCTGAGCATCTCGGTCGCCGCGGTGTGCCGCAACCGGTGAGCTCCCACGCGCGGAAGCCCCGCCCGGGTGCACGCCTCGCGGACGATCCACCCGATCGTGTGCGGCGCCAGCCCCTGAAGCGGCGCTGTCATCCGCAAAAACAGCGCCCGGCTTTCGCACCGCGGACGGCGGCGAAGATACGACACCACCGCCTCGCCAACATCCACCGGCGCAGCCCAAGCCGTGCGAGCAACAACAGGATCGCGTAATCGCGTCGCCCAACCGTCCGCCGCCTGTCACATGAGCCCAAAAGCTTGCGCACCGCCGCCGGCTCGAGGCCTCGCGGCAGCGTGCGATCGCGCAGATCGGCAACCGCGGGGACCGCCCACACCAACGGCGCCTCGATCAGCCCCGCGAGATGCAGGTAGCGCAGAAACGACCGCAGCGCACTCGCGAGGTCCCGCGCGCCCGACACGCTGCGCTTCGGGCACTCCGCCACTAGAAACATGCTCACGTCGGCCGCCGACAGCCGCTCCACCGCCAGCCCGTCCGGGCCCTCCCGCCCGGCCAGGAACAGCCGCGCGGCCGGGACATACGCATCGCGCACCGTGTGCTCCGACAGCCGCCGCTCGACCAGCAGAAACCGACGGTAGGCGCCCAGCAGATCCTCGAGCGGACTCTCCACGACCCCCACTGCCGGTACCGGCAGCACGCCCAGCCCCCGCGAGTACTCCAGCGGCAGGACCAGGCTCTGCGACGAAACCCACGTCACAAGACCCCGCCCGCGCCGAGACTCCGCGAACCGCCCAGCGTGCTCGACCGTCAGCTCACCCGCATCAAGCCCCTCGCGCTCGAGCCAACGGCTCAGCTGATCGAACTGACACAACCTGTTCGCCGTCGCCGACGATGAATACGCCCGAGACCGCAACCACGCCTCGAACCCCGCCGCGAACGGCGCCAACGGCCCCGACACCACCGGGAACCACACCCGCTTGCCCATCGCTGCCTCCACTCGGATCGCACAACACCAATCCGAGAAGCCTCAACGGACGGCCGCGATTATGTTGAACGCGCTACCCCCACAAACGCTCCTGAGCAGGCAAAACCCGCGGCATCGAGCCCGTCTTCAACATAACCGTTCGCGGGACATACAACCCGTTACGTGGAATTCCACATAACCGGTTCTGCGAGCGCCGGGGGGTGTGATTCCCCCCGGCGACTCACCTGGGTTCGCGCTCAAGAAAGCGCTTGGGCCCGGCTTGAGCGCAAACCAGGGGACGCGACCACCACCACCGTCGAGGAACCCGGATTGGCGAGAAAGCAGGGCTGCGACGGCGGCCGCGTGTCGTGCCTGCCGCTGCTCAGTTGGGGCTGTCTCGCTGTGACTCCCGGCTCGCGCCGTGGCTGTTGCACGACCCCGCCGAAAGGAGCAGCGAGGATCGACGACAGATTGAGTTCTGATCCTAGGGTCGTCGCGGAGCGGCCGCGTCCGCGCAAACGTCAAGCGTCTCTAGCGCCTCGGCCTGTAGCACCCGGCAACCGCGCTCCCATTGGCCCTCGCGGGGTGTGATCGACGCGACGCGGTGCAGCAGCCGGCGCAGACGCATTTCCACGTCGCGCTCGGCAAGCGCGCGTATGCGCTCCTGCCCGTACAGGTTGGCGTTGACCCAGTCGATGGGACGCCAGATGCAGATTCCCAGACAGGGCTGGGGTGCGTCGATGCCGCCGCACCCAGCACACCACCATGTCGTCGCGCCCTCGGCCGGCTCATCCCAAGCTGCGCTGTGCCCGTCGACCTCTGGATAGTGATGCAGGGTGGCGCGTGCAGCGCTTTGCACCGAGCGGTAGGTGGCCTCCCAATCGTCCGGGCCCGGCCGATCCGACCCGAGCTCTCTCGCAACGGCCCGACAGGCTTCCGCGCGGACATGAGCGCCCGACGCGAGCTCCGTCAACCCTTCGAAGTCGACCGCACGAACGAGTTCGAGCTTCTCCTCAGAGCAGCCCTTACCGCAGGTCCCCAACCGGCTCATCGCTCCACACCCGATGCACGTCGGCACAGTGACCCGGTCAGGACGTTGCATGTCTCAACTGTAGGGCTGGGCCCCCGACCGCGGAACTGACCCGGCCAGCCCCACGTGTGCTTGGCGCCAGCACGAAAGCCAGCCGGTGGTCGCGAGACCGCGGAGGCCGCCTCGATCCGACAAGCTCCGGCGCATGGATAACGTCGCCATGTTCTTCCATCTGCTCGGCGCGCTGCTATTCGTCGCCGGGATCGTGCTCGCCGGGACCGCGTTCGAGGCAGCGCGTCGGCGCGACCGGCCGTCCGAGATCGCACTGCTGCTCGGCCTGACGCGCATTGGAGTGCTGCTGGTCGCCGTCGGCGGCCTGCTGGTGCCGATCTTCGGGCTGTGGCTCGTTCATCTCGGCCATTTCGGCTACGGATCGGGCTGGGTCGACGCGGCGATTGGGCTGTACGTCATCGTGCTGGTGCTCGGCGGCCTTGCCGGCCAGCGACCGAAGCAGGCCCGCCAGCTCGCGACCAGGCTCGCCGCAGAACAGGCGCCGCTGAACGAGGAGCTGCTTGCACTGCTCGACGACCGCCTCTCGCGCGCGGAGAACTATGCCTCGCTGCTGGTGGTGCTCGTGATTCTCGTGCTAATGGTGTTCAAGCCTTGAGCGCCGGAGGTCACCGGGGTGCCCGTGCGGCGGGCTCGCGCTCGAGGCGGACCTGGTCCTGATCGCAATCGGATTCGAGCACCCCGAGCACGAGGGCCTCGCCCAGCAGCTGGGGCTAGAGCTCGACCGCCGCGGCAACATCCGCACCCGGCAGACCTACAGGACCTCCGTCGCTGGCGTGTACGCGTGCGGCGACGCGCGCATCGGACAGTCGCTGATCGTGACCGCGAGATGCTCGCGATCGGCGCATGGAGCGGAGAAGCCGACCGCACGCTTCGGCACGAGGCCGAGGCGGCGGGCACCGTCCGGCCGGAAGAGGAGTTCTTCAGCGGCCCGGGGACCCGCCGGCGCTAGGCTGGCTCTTCAGTCCGGCCGTCTCGGGGCTGGGTGGAGTTTGAGTGGTGCGGCGCCGCATCGAGGGCCTGAGCGGGACCCTCAAAGTCGATTGCGCGGCCTGGACGGTCCGGCGTCAGCCGCCACCAGCAGGTCGGCGACAGGTTCTGAAAGACCCGCTACGCCTATAGTTCGGCTCCGACTAGTGTCGGCTCGTGGTGCAGCGTGACCCCGAATGCTGCCCGAACCCCATCCAGCAGTTCCTGGGCGAGTGCGAGCAGCTCGGTGGTGGTCGCGTCGCCGCGGTTGATGAGCGCGAGCGTGTGCTTGCTCGAGATGCCGACGCGACCTTCGCCGTAGCCGCGGTGAAAGCCCGCGCGCTCGATCAGCCATGCGGCCGAAGTCTTCACACGCAGATCCACCTCGAGCCACGCCGGCGGTCGGATGTCCTCGCCGAGAAACTCGGCCGCGCGGCGGGTGAGCGCGGCGAACTCCTCGCCGGAGAGAATCGGATTGACGAAGAACGAGCCGGCGCTGACCGAGTCCGGATCGCGCGAATCGATCACCATCCCCTTCTTCCGGCGCAGACCGAGCACCGCCTCACGCACCGCTGACAGCGGCGGCTGCGCCCCCGGCTCTACGCCCAGGACCCGCGCGAGCTCTGCGTAGCGGACCGGGCGCCCGCCACACGAGCGCTCGAGCACGAAGGTCACGCCGAGCACCACGTAGCGAGTCGAGCGCCGGAAGACGCTAGAGCGATAGGCAAACTTGCACTCCGTGGGCGCGAGCTCGACGTCGGTCCGCGCCTCGCGGTCGTAAGCGCGCACCGAGGCGATCCTGTCGGCGACCTCCTGTCCGTATGCGCCGACGTTCTGAATCGGCGTGGCGCCGGTAGACCCGGGTATCTCCGAGAGGCACTCGATCCCCGCCAGTCCCTCGGCCACGCAGCGCGCCACCAGCTCGTCCCACGGCTCGCCCGCCGCGACGAACAGCCGCACGCGGTCCCCGCGCGTGTTCGCCGAGATCCCCCGGGTGAGGACGCGGACGACCGTGCCCTCGAAACCCGCATCGGCGATCACCAGGTTCGACCCGCCCGCCATCACCAGCAGACCCTCGTCCGCGGCATCGGCCGCAGCGACCGCCTCGACAAGCTCATCAGCGGTCCTTGCTTCCACGAGCCGACGCGCGCGGCCACCGAGGCGCAGCGTCGTCAGGTCCGAGAGCGGGACGTCGTAGCGCTCTTCTATGAGGGAAACCTACGACCGGCACGCGACAGCGACGTCATGACTGATTCTCCTCGCCTGCCTGCTTGGCCGCGCGCCGGCGAGCGTAGAGCTTCTCACGGATCGTCATCGCGCCAGGATGGCCGCTACCGGGCCACGGCGTCAGCAACAGCAGCAGCCGCGCGTCGGCGGAAGCGATGACCTCGTGCCGCTCCCCGGGAGCGAACTCCACCAGCAGCCCTACGCCCCCGCTCGCGCGCTCGCCCTCGGCGGTCGCGACCTGGATCTCGCCGTCGAGTACGACTAGCCACGCGCGCTCGTGAACCTGATGGTCGGAGAGGCTCTCGCCAGCCGCGAGGTCGAGCACGATCGCGCGTGCCACATCGCTCGAGGAAAGGATCTCCGGCAACCGCGGCTTCAGATCGAGCGCCTTCAGATCCCAGCTGTTCACGATCACTCCTTCCGTTCGGTTGGGCCCATCGAGGTGTCGTTTCACGGCAGGCTAACCGGTCGCCGCTCGGCCCGGGCTTGGCTCCGCTGTCGATCGCGGGCTCGACTCACTCGTGGCTGAGCGGCTCGTCGCCATCGCCGCCGGCCCGCCTCGCCAATGCGTACACGAGGTCCGAGGCGCGGTTCACGAACGCGATCAGCGTGGCGCTCACCGTCATCCCGCCCTCGCGCGCGGCGACGAGGCGTCGCTCGGCGCGGCGCAGGAAGGTGCGCGCTAGATCGAGTGCGGCGGAGGCCGGCGTGGCGCCCGGTACGACGAACGCGGGATGCAGCGGATGCTCGGCCACCCGCCGGTCGATAGTCTGCTCGAGCGCGGCCGTCATTCCCACCGTCACCGTCGACGTACCGGGAACGAGCCTGTCGCGTGCTCGCGGATTAGCGGCAGCCTCCGCCGCGGCGACGAACAGGCCACGCTGTAGGTCGAGCACGATCGCCTGAAGGCCTTGGTCCTCCAAGCTTGCGCGAGCCATACCGAGCGCGGCGACCGCCTCGTCCACAGCACCGCACACCTCCACGATGGGATCCGCCTTGGAGACGCGCCCGCCGAACAACAGGCCGGTCGTACCGTGATCGCCGGTCTTTGTGTAAATCGGCGGCTTGCCGCCAGCTGCCATCCTCCTCACCCTCGGTCCTCGGCGTGCGGCGCCGCGCCCGACCACGGTTGCGGTTCGACGAAGAACACCTCTGTGTGCACGCGCGCGCTGCGCCCCGAGGCCGTCGGCGGCGGTCGCACATGCCAGCACAAACCCTGGTGCGCCGGCGATGAAGACATCGGGATCGCCCAGGTCTTGGTAGAGCGTGGCAGCAGCGCCGGAATCCGGCCGCGCGGGGGCGGGCCGGCGTCGCGGGTCAGGGTGCGGATGAAGCGGAACTGCGGGTGTCGTGCCTGCCAGCCTGCAAAGCGCTCGCGGTCGATCACGTCGGCTTCGGTGCGCGCCGAGAAGATCAGCGTCAGGGATCGATCCGCGCCGGCGGAGAAGGCCGCCTCGATCAGCGCCCGTACCGGCGCCACGCCCGACCCGGCAGCCAGGAACAAACAGGGCGCTGTCGAGGTGGGGTCGTCGACGAACGTGCCGTAGGGGCCAGAGATGCTGACCTCCTCGCCGACGCGCAGACGCTCATGGACCCAGGTGCTGGTCTCCCCGTCTGGCACGCTCGTCACGAGCAGCGAGATCAGCCCGTCCGGGCGCGGTGCGTTCGCGATCGAGTACGACCGCGGCGGGACTGCGTGGTCGCGGTCCTCCAGCAGCACGTACTCGCCCGGGAGGTAATTCAGCGCTCCGGCGGCCGGCCGCAACCACAGCTCGATGATCGTCGCAGTGCGCCGCTCGGTGTAAAGGACGCGATACGGCTCCTCGAAGCTCATCGGCGCAGCGATCCGCGCTGCTGAGGGGCCAGTCCATGCATCAGCCATCGCGCACCAGCTCAGCGACGACGACAGCGTTGTTGTGCTTCTGGTCGCGGGCGGCGTACACGATCGTTACCGGCCCCTTCTTCGCGCGGGCGCGCAGCTCGTCGACCTGGTCCGCACGGTCGGCAAGCTCGGCGCGGTAACGACCGCGGAACTCGTCAAACCGCTCCGGAACATGGTCAAACCACTTGCGCAGCACATCGCTGGGCGCCAGCTCGCGCGCCCACTCGTCCAGCCTCGTGCGTTCTCGGGAGATGCCGCGGGGCCAGACGTGGTCGATCAGCACCCGGTGGCCGTCACCGGATTCGGCCTCGTCGTAGACCCGCTTCGTGCGCACGTCGAGAGCCATCTCAGTCTCCGCGGTAGGCGACAATGCGGCTCCAGAACGGGCGCGAGGTGGTCGGCTGGTTCATCAAGTCCTTCTTGGCTAGCTGAGGTCCAGGTCGCAGTGCGCCGTGCGGAGGTAGCCGATCACCGCGGGGTCCTCGGTCTGCAGGCGCTCGAGCGGCTCGCCGGTACAGGTGCACAGGTCAACGACGGCGTGTTGGTTGGAGATGTCGACGACCCGCCAGTGGGCACCGAAGAGCAACCAGCGCTCGAGACCGTCGATGGTCAGGGTTTCGGTCGTCATCGTTGCTCCAATCAGTCTGACGTCGCTGGAGGTTCGAGCAGGCGCGCCGGCTCCTCCGCGCCGGGGAGCATCAGTGGTGTCGGGCACGTTCCGCCCGCGGGAGCTGCGGTTCGTGTTGTCCATGCCCTCTAGCGCGCCGCAACACCGGTGTTCTTACCTCTCGCGCCGCGTTCGCTGACTGCTACGTTCAGCCCGCGGGTCGCCGCCGTGCCGGGCGCCGTCCGAAGGGTTGACTTGGGGCCTCGCCCGCGGCGAGCTTTGGGATCGCGCAGCTCACCGCTTGGTGTGGTGACGGTGACCGCCTGGCCGTGATGGATGATCTGCAGCGGCGGGTCCCGCCAACAGCGAATAGCGGGCCTGGTGATGCTTGACCTCGACCTTTAGCCGCCGATCGCGAAAGCATAGGCCGAAGGACAGGCGGGTCAGTCCCTCCGGGAGGAGGGGTGTGAAGCTCAGGGCGCCGTCGTGGTCGCGCATTCAGCCGAATCCGGCGACCGCGACGATCCAGGCGCCCGCCAACGAGGCGATGTGCCGGCCGTCGCGGGTGTTGTACTCCAGGTCGTCGAGATCCATGAGCGTGGCCTCGGCGAAGTAGTCATCCGGGTCGATGTCGGCGCCGACCGATACAGCGATCGCCCCGAACATCCGCCCGTTCTTACGCAACCGCTTCGAGCGCGGTGCGACCGGGAGGCGTCCAGGGCCCGTCGTCGCCAGCTCCGCGGATCGCATCGGCAGGGCGGATCGCTCGTAACGTGCTCACGTCGTGTCGCGCGCGCTGATCACGGTCACGCATCGCGCGGCGCACGGTGACAATGCGTCGCCGCCGCACAGCCGGATCGATGCTCGCCGCCCACCGGAACCAAGCGGAGCGACAGACGCCGCGGTCGACGTACCGGGCGAAGCTGGGGGGCTCATATCTATCCAGCGTCGAACGCGCCGCCCGCTCATACCGCCCCGCAGGCTCGGATCTGTCGGGTGGCGACCAACCTCGGGTCACCGTCGCCCTATCCCGTCACTCACGGCTGGGATCTCGAGGCAACGGTGCTCTGGTCGCTCGCCCGAGCCGCCCGCCCCTAAGGGGGCCGCGCGGTGCCGGGCTGGGGGTAAGACGGCGCGTGAGGTCGACGCTGGGAGAACATGCACGAGACCTGGCTCGGCCCGCTCAGACCTCCGCGTGGAGCGCCGCGTGACGCGTCGCTCGCGGCCGAGGCGAGGGTGACGGAACACCCGCTCTCGGCCCGCGCGGCTCCGCGTCCGGCGGGGCGTTGGCGCTTGCAGCGGCCGGAGCTCTACTACGTCGGGCGGCGCCCCGCGGCGACCGAGGTCCACATCGTCAGCCGCACCGAGCTCGAGCCGCTGCCCCATCTCAACTATCAGAGCGTTGTGCCGTTCGACTGGGGCTGCTGGACAGCGGGCGCGCTGGAGCTCGCCTTCGCCATGCTTGCGCACACCACCCAGAGCCGGCCAACGAACCTTGTCTGCCGAACGTTCTGCGGCGAGATCGTGGCGTGCCTGGACCCTGCCGGTTTCGTGCTCAGCAACGGGGACGTCGCGCTGTGGCTGATGATCGCCTTCTCGGACGCCGAACCGCCTCCACACGATCAGAATCCCGACGGTCATGTAGACATGGGCCGGCGCGCAGCCCGCTGGATCCGCTCACGGCTGAGGCGAGCATGAGCGCTTCGAATGTCAATGGCGCTCGATCTCGTGGCCTGCGGGTCCCGCCACGGCCGCGCGGGAACTGGACCGTCGTGGCGATCGACCCCTTGCTTTCGGTTGCCGGCAGTGCTAATTTATTTACAGTCCAATTGTGTAAAAGAGGATCTAGATGAGCGCGACAGCCACACCCACGGCAACACCCAGCTCCGACGGACGGACGGCTCGCAGGCTATTGGCTCGTGGCACGCAACTCGTGCACGAGCCTGCGCCGAGCGTCCCCCAAGAACGCGGTGGGGTCGTGCTGTTTCAGGTGCCGTTCGCGAGCACGATGAGCGATTGCGACCTCGCGCTGCTCGCGCGGCTGCTGGACCTCTCGACACACATGTACCCCAAGATGCGCCCGGACCCGAACAGCCCCGGCGTCGCCCGGCCGGACCACTTCTCCGGCCTGTTCTTGAACCGCGGCACGACCGCGGGACAGTGGGTGCTCGAAGCTCGCACGTGGGGTCACCCAGCACCGCAAAGCGTCCACGAGTGGAACTTGCTCGCCGCGTGGGCCGCGCGCCAACTCGACTCCACCGTGCCCTTTCCCGAGCGCCTGCCACCCAGCGCGCCCGAAATCCCTACCCACCCAGTGGCGCGGTTCGCGACCAGGCCCCTCGCCCGGATCCGCGGCCGTATCGTCGGTCTTCGATGAGCGCCCCGACTGCAGCCGGGACGGGCAGGCTCGACCCCGAGTCGCGCGCATGGCTTGCACAGCTGCACGGCAAGGGTTCGGTGCGCGAGGCGGCGATCGGGCGGTTGCACGCGCTGCTGTTGGGAGAGGCTCGCCACGAGGTTCGACGTCGCACCGCCGCGCTGGCGCACCCTTCCGGTCGCGACCTCGACGACCTTGCGATGCAGGCCGCCGACGACGCGCTCGTGGCGGTCCTGGGAAAGCTTGACCAGTTCCGTGGCGATGCGCGGTTCACCACCTGGGCGCGGCGGTTCGCCGCGCTCGAGGTGCCGGGCAAGATCCGCCGGCGGCTCGGCCACACTTGCGAGACGCCGACCGACAGCGATCACTGGCCTGACCGCGCCGGCTATGAGGGCCCCCAGGAGCTCAGCGAGGCCAGCGAGCTAGCGCGAACGCTCGCGCGCCTGATCGCGCACGAGCTGACCGCCCACCAGCGCGAAGTCCTGATCGCCCTGACGATCGACGAAGTCGGCGCAAAGAGCCTCGCGCACCGCCTTCACTCGACGCCCGGCGCCGTCTACAAGACGCTGCACGACGCGCGCCGCAAGCTCAGGCAAGAGTTCGCCAGCGAACGCGCAGACCACGAGCCGGTCACGAGTCGGCCACGGTCTGGCCCACTCCCTTGCCGTTCCGACCGGACGACTGCGGCGCGGAGCCCGATGAGCGTTCTGGAGGTTATGAGATGAGTACGATCGATCCGGCCGGCACCCTCGGTGAGCTCGTCGCCGAACGACCCGCGCGCGCGCCGCTGTTCGAACGGCTGCGGCTCGACTACTGCTGCGGCGGAAGCCAAACGCTCGCCGAAGCATGCAGAAAGCGCGGACTCGAGATCGACACCGTACGCGCGATGCTCGAGGCACCTGACGCGGCAAGCATCGAGCGTGAAGGCTTCGAGCCGACAGACTGGCGTCGCGCGAGCATCGCCGAGCTGTGCGCCCACATCGTTGAGGCGCACCACAACGGCCTGCGAGAATCGCTGCCGCGGATCGAGGCGCTGCTCTCGACCGTCGTGCGAGTTCACGGCAGCGAGCATCCCGAGCTACGCGAGCTCCAACGAGCATTCGCTGAGATTCGGGGGGAGCTCGAGCCACATCTCGCACGCGAGGAGAGCGTGCTCTTCCCGGCCTGCATCGCACTCGAACGACGCGGCATCGGAATCGAGGAAGCGCTGCTTGAAGAGCACGAGCGCGAGCACGCGAGCGTCGGCGATGGACTTGCGGCGCTGCGCGCGCTAGGCGGCGACTACAGCCCGCAGCAAGCGCTATGCGGCACACACCGCGCCCTCCTCGACGCGCTCGCTGCTTTCGAGCGCGACCTCCACCAGCACATCCACGAGGAGAACAACGTCTTGCTCCCGCGAGCGCGCGAGCTGAACGCCCTAGGCCCAAGCCAGCCGACCCGGCCGGATACCCCGAATGAGCGCGCCGAATCCCCAATGAACGCACCCAGGAATCACCGCCGCGCCAAAGAGGGAGAGTCGCTACCACGCTGCTGCGAGACGTGGATCGTCGAGCAGACCCGCGCCTGGGCAGTGCGCCCCTGAACGGCGAGCTGCCAGACCGCGGCAGTTCAAACGAAGGCATCGGCGAGCGCGAGCGCCATCAGGGCTCCCCCGGTCTGGCAGCCCGGCTTGGCTGACGGCGCGCAACAGCCCGATCAGGCCTCACTTTTCTCAGAGAGGGCGGGCTTAGGCGTCCGGCCTTCGAGATGCGGCTCCGGGCCTGTCGACGGCCGGCCGCGATCCCCGGTCGCGAACGTGCGGCCGTCGATCAGGCGCACGACCTCGAGCGCAACGACCGAGGTCATAGCGACGTGCACCGCAAACGCGAGCATCCACCACCCCCTTTCCTCTCTGGTGGGGTCGCGCCGCTCGTGCTCGGGGTGATCGGCTTCTTGGGCTCGCGCGATCACCCCGTGCCCGATCGGGTGGCGTTCAATGGGGTCGTCTTCGTATTGGTCCGCACCCGATCTCGGCTGGTCGGGCGTGACGGCGTGGCGTCGTCTGTCTTGGTTCCGGTGCTTGCCCAGAGCGGACGCTGAGGCCGGGCGCGAAGAGCTTGGAGGCGCTCCCAATCCCGGCCAGCAAACATGGCGGGATAGCGTCGCTAGGTCCCGGTCGTTGATCAGGCGGTCGCGTGGTCGCCCGCGGCGAGGCGGGGATGCGCGCGGCCGGAGGAGTAGTCGAGCCGGCGCAGGATTGTCACGCGCCGGCGCGGGGTGGCATGCGCGAGCGCACGCTCGATCACTGCCCGCTCGCCTGGCGTGGGCAGGCCGTCTCGTCGGCTGACCGGATGATGGGGGGAGCGCTGAGCGCTGGCGCGTAGTCCCAGCGCACATAACCGTCGGCACACGGCGGCGTCTGAGCGGCCGAGCAGCTCGGCGAGCCGCGCGGGGTTCAGGGCGTGATGCAGGCGCAGCAGCTCGTCTTCCTCGCCCGTCCAGGGGCGAGCGCGGCGTGGCGCGGGCGCGGGCCGAGGCGGCTTTGCCCCGAGCCGCGCGGCACGCCTGCGTATCGCCTCCGGGGTACGGCCCAGCCGCTGTGCCACGTCCTCCAGCGTGGCCCCGCGGGCGGTCAGCTGCGCCAGACGCTGGTCGTCCTGGATGCTCCAGCGGCGGGCGTAGGTGGCCAGACCGAGCTTGCGGGCGCGGGCGGGCACGCTCGCCGCGCTGCGGTGCGGCAGCTGGCGGGCGATCTGAGCACAGCCCAGGGCGCTGGTGTAGCCGTCACGGATCAGTGCGTCCTCCCAGTCCGTCCAGCGGCGGCGGGGCGTTGGGCGATAAATTCCCAGTTGCTGGGCGTGTAGGCGCACGGCGTCGGGTGAGCGCCCGAGGCGGCGGCCCAGCGCTACGAGGTCCCCGCGCTCGGCCAGGCACACGCGAATCGCCTTGTCCTCATGCGCTAGGTACGGGCGCGCTGGAGGCGGTGGGGTCACGAGCGTGCGGCGCCGCGCGCGGACTTGTTTTGTTGAGCGGCCGAGCCGTTGGGCGAGCAACGGGGCAGGCAGGCCGGTGGCCGACCCCGCCCTCAGCAGCGCCTGCTCCCGGGGCGACCAGGGCCTTGAGGGGCGGCGCGGAGCGATCCCGAGCGCCTGGCGGCGAGCGACGACAGCGTCTGGAGAGCGTGCGAGCCGGCCAGCGATCTGCTCCACGGGGAGCTGGTCAGCGTATAGCCGACGGAGCAGCTGGTCTTCGGCTGTGCTCCAGCGCGTCACCACTGCTCACCTCAAGCGGCAGCTAGGTCCGCGGGAGCGCTTTGACGTCGTCGAGTCGGGAGCGGATCTCATGCGGTTTGCTTGCGGTAGAAGTCAGCGTTGAGCTCGATGAAGCGCTGCCACTCCTCGGGCACCTGGTCCTCGGAGGTGATCGCGTCCACGGGGCAGGCCTCGACGCAGGCATCGCAGTCGATGCACTCCTCCGGATCGATGTACAGCTGGTCGACCTGCTCGTAGTCGGGCTCATCGGGGGTGGGATGGATGCAGTCCACCGGGCAGACCTCGACGCACGAGTTGTCCTTGACCCCGATGCACGGTTCAGCGATTACGTACGCCACAGCGCAACTCCCTCTGTCCGAACGTTTTTACGAGCTAGGCTAGGAAAATAGCAGCGTGGGTGCTTTGCCGAGGATGTCTATGAGAAGCTCTTTGCGTGGCTCCCGTAGCAGCCGACGGTCCGGGTGACGCCCTGGCCCAGCCAACCCGCGCCCGGTTGTTCGCGCGCCTGTCGAGCCTGGGCCGGCCTGCGGGCACCGATGAGCTAGCCGCAGAGCTGACCCTTCACCCGAGTGGGGTGCGTGTCCATCTCGAACGTTTGGAGGCCGCGGGACTCATCTCTCGCGAGCGAGCGCCCCAGCCCCGCGGACGACCGCGCGACAGCTGGTCCGTCGCGCCCGACGCCCTCCCCGGCGGCGAGCCGCCCGACGCCTACCGGCACCTCGCGCGCTGGCTGGCCCGCAGCACCCCGCCCCGTCCAGGACGCCTGCGCGAGATCGAACGCGCCGGACGAGAGCTCGGTCGCGAGCTCCCTCACGACCGGACCGGATCGCCAGCCGAGGAAACGATGGGCCGCACCCTCACCGCGCTCGGGTTCGCGCCCCAACGCGAGCGAGGCGAAGCAGGGCGGGTCGTCTATCGGCTGGGGAACTGCCCCTACCGCGAAGCGGTCCGCGAGAACCAACAGGTCGTCTGCACGCTGCACCGCGGGCTGACGCGCGGCCTGCTTGACGAGCTCAAGCCTTCGGCGCTACTCACAAAGTTTACTCCCGAGGACCCCGACCGAGCCGGATGTCTGATCGAGGTCGAAGACTTCGAGCGGGCGCCGAGCGGCTCTTCGTGATCTGCGCCGAGCTCCGCCGATCGTTCAACGGGGAACTTATCGCCCGTGCCACACCGGGCCGCCCGCGGATCGCGGCTTACCCGCTCGGGCACTTGTTGGACCGGGCGAGGCACGGACTACTCTTTTTGGGACTCCTCTCCATTTGGGGATGAATCTGGCGGCTCGTGGCGTCGTGCGCGATGTCAGCGGCTGGTGGCCGCGTGCTGCCAGCGATCGGAGCCGAGGCTCGTCGCAAGCAGCGAAATCCGGTGCTCCCGGCAAGGCTCAGTGCCCGGCTGAGCCTTGTGAGCAGGGTTTTGTGCCTTGTGGGCTCGTGGCTGCTGCGTGCCCTGTGCTTGTGCCGGAGCGGGGTGTCCTGCGAGAGGGCGTCGCCCGCCGGCCATGGATGGCCGCGCGGAATGGGCACGGACGGCCGTCTCGCAGACGTGCGCAACTTTCGACGCTGGGCCGTGCCGCCTGAGAACCCTCCGGATAGCACGGGATTCATCGTCGCAGCATCGCGCGAGTCACCCCCAAACGGAGAGGAGCCCTTTTTTTCCGACCCGGTCTATGAAAAGCTTTCGTCCATGGGCCTCGACCCGCTGCTCGACCGCCGCAGCCATCGCCGGGCGAGTCCGTTGCCGCGCCCGGCGATGCGGCCCGCCATTGTCCCTGCGGTGCTGAGGTGCACGCGATGATCCGCGGTTCATACCGCATGACACAGTCCTGGCACCTTGTTCAAGTCGGCATGCTGCGGTCGCTGCGTGAGCGGGGGGTCGCGCCCGATGGCTGACGGGTTGAGCCCGCTGCTCGAGGCCCACCGGTTCCTTCGGCGCGGTCCGATCAGTGCGGAGGGGTGGAGTCAGCTGGTGGCGAAGGATCGGGCGTGGGAGCGCTCGTACCGGGGTCGTTGGGCGCACGACAAGGTGGTGCGTTCGACGCATGGCGTGAATTGCACGGGGTCGTGTTCGTGGAATGTGTATGTGAAGGAGGGGATCATCACTTGGGAGTCCCAGGCGGTGGACTATCCGTCGGTGGGGCCTGAGATGCCGGAGTACGAGCCGCGTGGCTGTCCGCGGGGTGCGTCGTTCTCTTGGTATACGTATTCGCCGCTGCGCCTGCGTCATCCTTATGTGCGCGGCAGTCTGTTGGAGATGTTCCGTGAGGCGCGCGAGCGGCTCGGGGATCCGGTCGACGCGTGGGCGGAGATCGTGGACGATCCGCAGCGGGCGGGGACGTACAAGCGTCAGCGCGGCAAGGGCGGGTTCGTGCGCGCTTCGTGGGACGAGGTCACGGAGCTGGTTGCCGCGGCGCATGTTCACACGATCAAGCGCTATGGACCGGATCGGGTGGTGGGGTTCTCGCCGATCCCGGCGATGTCGATGGCGTCCTACGCGGCGGGCACGCGTTTTCTGTCGTTGATCGGCGGGGTGATCCTGTCGTTCTATGACTGGTATGCGGATCTGCCGCCGGCCTCGCCGCAGGCGTTCGGCGATCAGACCGACGTGCCGGAGTCAGCGGATTGGTGGAACGCGAGCTATCTGCTGATCTGGGGGACGAACCTGCCGACGACGCGCACGCCTGACGCGCACTTCATGACCGAGGCTCGCTATCGCGGCCAGAAGGTCGTCGTCGTCTCCCCGGATTACGCCGAGCATACGAAGTTCGCCGATCACTGGCTGCCGGCGCAGCCCGGGACGGATGGGGCGCTGGCGATGGCGATGGGGCACGTGATCCTGAAGGAGTTCTACGTCGATCGTAAGGTGCCCTATTTCGAGCAGTACGCGCAGCGCTTCACTGACCTGCCGATGCTGGTTACGTTGCGCGAGCGCGGCGACGCGTACGTCCCCGACCGGCTTCTGCGCGCCTCTGACCTGGGCGTGGAGGAGGAGAACGCCGACTGGAAGACGGTGGTGCTGGACGGTCTCACGGGCGAGCCGGTGGCTCCGGGCGGATCGGTCGGCCACCGCTATGCGCCCGGCGACGAGGGGCGCTGGAACCTGCGCTTGGAGGGGGTGGTGCCGGCGCTGACGCTGCTTGACCGAGCGCAGGAGCGCGTCGCGGTGGACCTGCCGCGCTTTGACGTCGGTGAGAGCGAGGGCGGAGGGGTCGTGCGCCGCGGCGTGCCCGCGATCCGGGTGGGTGGTCAGCTGGTCACGACGGTGCTCGATCTGACGCTCGCGCAGTACGGCGTGCGGCGCCCCGGACTGCCGGGGATCTGGCCGGCCGGCTATGACGATGCCGAACAGCCGTGCACGCCGGCGTGGCAGGAGCAGATCACCACCGTCGACCGCCACCTCGCGGTGCGGGTGGCGCGCGAGTTCGCCCGCAACGCCGAGCAGACCAAGGGTCGGTCGATGATCTGCATGGGCGCGGGGACCAACCATTGGTATCACTCCGACCAGACATACCGCACATTCCTCTCGCTGCTGATGCTGTGCGGCTGCGAGGGCGTCAACGGCGGCGGCTGGGCGCACTACGTCGGGCAGGAGAAGGTGCGGCCGTTGACCGGCTGGCAGACGGTCGCGTTCGCGCTGGATTGGGTGCGCCCGCCGCGCCATCAGTCCGGAACACCGTTCTTCTACATGGCGACCGATCAATGGCGCTATGAGCGCGTCCAGCCCGAGCATCTCGCGTCCCCTTTGGGTCGTGGCCTGTTCGCGGGGCGCCACATCCTCGACGTCAACGCATTGGGAGCTCGGCTGGGGTGGCTGCCGTCCTATCCGAGCTTTGATCGCAACCCTCACGAGCTCGTGGCGGCGGCGGAGCGCGAGGGGATCGACCCGGCCGAGTACGTGGTTCGCGAACTGCGCGAGGGCCGCCTGCGCTTTGCGTGCGAGGACCCCGACGCGCCCGAGAACCACCCGAAAGTGATGACTGTCTGGCGGGCGAACGTGCTGGGGTCCTCGGGCAAGGGGCACGAGTATTTCCTCAAGCACCTGCTCGGCGTGCCCGACAGCGCGGTGCGGGCGGATGAGTCGCCGCCGGAGCTTCGCCCCCGCGAGGTCGTCTGGCGCGATGAGGCGCCCGAGGGAAAGCTCGACCTGCTGACGACGATCGATTTTCGGATGACGAGCAACTGCCTGTTCTCCGATGTCGTGTTGCCGGCGGCGACGTGGTATGAGAAGTTTGACCTCTCCTCGACGGATCTGCACCCGTTCGTGCACGCCTTCAACGAGGCGATCGCGCCGCCGTGGGAGGCCAAGTCAGATTGGGACGCCTTTCACCGGATCGCGAAGGAGTTCTCCCGCCTCGCCGAACATCACCTCGGCAAGCGCCGTGACCTCGTCGCCGCGCCATTGCTGCACGACACGCCGGATGAGATCGCCCAGCCTTTGGGCGAGGTGCGCGACTGGAGGGCGGGGGAGTGCGAGCCCGTCCCTGGCCGCACGATGCCCAAGCTGCTGGTGATCGAGCGCGATTACCCGCACGTCGCGGAACAGTGGGCGGCGCTCGGACCGCTGCTCGATGAGCTCGGCAGCGCGACCAAGGGCGCGAGCTGGAAGCCGCTTCAGGAGATCGCCGAGCTGCGCTCAAAGAACGGGGCGGTGCGCGTCGGCGTGGCCGACGGGCGACCGTCGCTGGAGCGCGTCGAACACGCTTGCGAGGCGATCCTGGCGCTGTCTGGCACCTGCAACGGTCGGCTCGCGGTGGAGGGGTTCCGCTCGATGGAGAAGCGCACGGGCGTCCCGCTCGCCGACCTCGCCGCGCCGCGCGAGGGGGACCGCATCACCTTCCAGGACACTCAGGTGCAGCCGCGCACAGTGATCACCTCCCCGGAGTGGTCGGGGATCGAGTCACACGGACGTCGCTACGCGCCGTTCACGACTAACGTCGAGCGTGAGAAGCCCTGGCACACGCTGTCGGGGCGGATGCACTTCTACCTCGACCATCAATGGATGCTCGAACTGGGCGAAGGGCTGCCGGTATTCCGCCCGCCGCTTCACCACCGCGCGATCTTCGGCGACCAAGGCGCCGAGGACGGGTCAGGACGGGTTGAGCTAACGCTGCGCTATCTGACGCCGCACTCGAAGTGGTCGATCCACTCCGAGTACCAGGACAACCTGCACATGCTGACGCTGTTCCGCGGCGGCGGGATGCTGTGGGTCAGCCGCGAGGACGCGCAAGCGCTGGAGATCAAGGACAACGACTGGGTTGAGGCCTACAACCGCAACGGCGTCGTTTCCTGCCGCGCGACCGTCTCGCACCGCATCCCGCAGGGAACGTGCCTGATGTACCACGCCAAGGACCGCCATCTGAACGTGCCGCTGACCGAACTGGAGGGAAAGCGCGGCGGGACCGATAACTCGCTGACGCGGATCGTGATGAAGCCGACGCACTTCATCGGCGGCTACGCCCAGCTGAGCTTCGGCTTTAACTACTACGGGCCCACGGGCTCGCAGCGCGACGAGGTCACCGTGCTGCGCAAGCGCGTCGAGGAAGTGAGGTACTGAGTGAAGATCCGGGCGCAGGTCGGGATGGTGATGAACCTCGACAAGTGCATCGGCTGCCACACCTGCAGCGTGACTTGCAAGCAGGTGTGGACCAACCGGCCGGGCGCCGAGTACATGTGGTTCAACGACGTCGAGACCAAGCCCGGACTCGGGTACCCCAAGCGCTGGGAGGACCAGGAGCAGTGGCAGGGCGGCTGGGAGCTCGATCGAAAGGGACGGCTGCGGCTGAAGGCCGGCGGGCGGGTCAAGAAGCTGCTGTCGATCTTTCACAACCCCGACCTGCCGACGATCGACGACTACTACGAGCCCTGGACCTATGACTACGAGAAGCTGATCAACGCACCGCTGTCCAAGCGCGACCCCGTCGCGCGGGCACAGTCCCAGCTGACCGGGCGCAAGATGCAGAGCATCGAGTGGGGCCCTAATTGGGACGATAACCTCGCCGGCGCGCCGGAGCGCATCCATCAGGACCCGCTGACCGACGGGATCCAGGACCAGGTGAAGGCGACCTATGAGCAGGCGTTCATGTTCTACCTGCCGCGGATCTGCGAGCACTGCCTGAACCCGTCTTGTGTCGCCTCGTGTCCGTCGGGGGCGATGTACAAGCGTGAGGAGGACGGGATCGTGCTCGTCGATCAGGCCAAGTGCCGCGGCTGGCGTTTCTGCGTTTCGGGTTGCCCGTACAAGAAGGTCTACTTCAACCACCGCACCGGCAAGGCCGAGAAGTGCACGCTCTGCTACCCGCGGATCGAGATCGGCCAGCCGACGATCTGCTCGGAGACCTGCGTCGGGCGGATCCGCTACATCGGACTGGTCCTGTATGACTCAGACCGCGTCGAGGCGGCCGCCTCGACGCCGGACTCGCAGGGCCTGCTCGAGGCGCAGCGTCAGGTTTTCCTCGATCCCGACGATCCGGCGGTGCGTGAGCATGCGGCACGTGACGGGATCCCCGATGACTGGATCGACGCGGCTCGACGTTCGCCCGTGTACGCGCTCGCGCACCGCTATCGGGTTGCGCTGCCGTTGCACCCGGAGTACCGGACGCTCCCGATGGTGTGGTACGTGCCGCCGCTCTCGCCGATCGTCAACTCGCTCGAGACCGATGGGTATGAGGCCAACCCGGACGACGTCTTCCCCGCGATCGAGTCGATGCGGATCCCGGTCGACTATCTCGCCAACCTGCTCGCCGCGGGCGACCGCGAGGTGATCCGCGATGTGCTGCGCCGTCTGGCGGCGATGCGCGGTCACATGCGCAAGCGCGAGGTGCTGGGCGAGCACGACGAGGCGATCGCCGCCGGCGTCGGCATGAGCGTGCAGGACATCGAGGACATGTACCGGCTACTCGCGATCGCCAAATACGACGACCGCTACGTGATCCCCAAGGCGCACACTGAGCTCGCCGGGCGTCTAATGGAACAGCAGGGCGCGTGCGGACTTGACTTCGAAGACGGTCCGGGCAACTGCGGGGCGATCGCCGACCCCACCGCCGAGCAGTTCATGCTCACCGACGAGCCACCCGCGCTCGACATCATCAAGATGCTCGGCGAGCGTCGCCAGGACACCAACGGCGCAAGCTGATGAGCGGTCGCCGTGCCCGCCGCGCCGCTGAGACGGCGACCGTCTACAAGCTGTGCTCCCTGGCGCTGCAGTATCCCGACGACGAGCTGCTCGCCGCGCGCGGGGAACTCGCCCTCACCGCGGCCGGCCTCGCGCGCTCCCCCGCAGCCGAGGCGCTCGGACGCTTCTGCGACTGGTGGGTCGCGACCCCGGCGCTCGAGCTCGCCCAGCACTACGTCGAGACGTTCGACCTGCACAAGCGCTCCGCGCTCTACCTCACCTTCTACGCGCTGGGCGACAAGCGCGAACGGGGCATCGCGCTGCTGCGACTGAAGAAGCTCTACCGCGCAGCCGGCCTCCCGATCGAGGGCCGGGAGCTGCCCGACTACCTCCCGGCGATGCTCGAGTTCGCCTCCTTCGCCCTCCCGGGCCAGGGCGAGCTGGTGTTGCGCGAGCAGCGTCCCGCGCTGGAGCTCATTCGCGTCAGCCTGCACGAGCAGCACAGCCCCTACGCGCACGTGCTCGACGCCGTCTGCCTGATCCTGGGCGAGCTCTCGGCGCTCGAGCGCACCGGCCTTGGGCGCCTGCTCGCCGAAGGCCCCCCGCAGGAGCTCGTCGGGCTTGAGCCGTTCGCGCCGCCCGAGGTCATGCCGGACACGGGAGCGCGGCCGTGAGCGCCGGAGCGATCCTGCTCTGGATCGTGCTGCCCTACGTGTCAGTGGCGATCTTCGTGGTCGGGCACGTGTGGCGCTACCGCCACGACCAGTTCGGCTGGACGTCACGCTCGACGCAGCTCTTGGAGAGCCGGCTGCTGGCCTGGGGCAGCCCGCTGTTTCACTACGGCGCGCTCGCCGCGATCGGCGGGCACGTGCTCGGCATCCTGATCCCACCGAGCGCGACCAACGCGGTCGGCATCCACGAGCACGCCTACCACCTGATCGCCGCGATCGCCGGCGGCGTCGCCGGCGTGGCGACCCTCGTCGGCTTCGTGATCCTCATCTACCGCCGCGCTACCGTGCGGCGCGTCGCGGTCACGACCACCTGGCTTGATCTCGCCGCCTACGGGCTGCTGACGATCACGATCGGACTCGGCGTGTTCGAGACGCTCGCGATCCAGGCGTTCGGCTCGAGCTTCGAGTACCGCGCGACGATCGGGCAATGGTTTCGCCACCTGATCACCTTCCAGCCCGAGACCCACACCGTCACCGGCGCACGGCTGATCTTCCAGATCCACGCGATCAGCGCCTGGCCGCTCTACGCGCTATGGCCATTCAGCCGCCTCGTGCACGCCTGGAGCATCCCCTTCCAGTACCTCGGACGCCCCTACATCCTCTACCGGCGGCGCTACACCGCCGCGCGCTAATGCACGACTGGCGCCCAGCCGCCGGCGTGGTCAAGCGCACCCTCGACGCGATCCCACCCGCGTCCGGGGCCGTGGTGATGGGCACCGGGATCGTCTCGATCGCGCTGTCGCTTGACGGCCACGAGACGATCTCGCGCGTCCTACTCGTCCTCGACGCCGTCATATGGGTGGCGCTCACCGTGCTTCTCCCAGCGCGCGCGGCGCGCGACCATGAACGCTTTCGCGCCGACGTGCGCACCCCCGCGGCGCTGACCTCCGTCGCCGGCAGCGCGGTACTAGGGACACGGCTCACCGTGCTCGGCTGGGATTGGGCAGGCGTCGCGTTGCTCGTGATCGCGCTCTTGCTGTGGGCCGCGCTGCTCGCCCCCGTTCTGGCGCACTGGAGGACGCCCACCGTCGGCGTCTCGCTGGTGCTCACCGTCTCCACCGAATCGCTCGCCGTCCTCGCCGCCACACTGGCGATAGCTGACCAGGCTCACTGGCTGCTAGTCGCCGCGATCGCGCCGTTCGGGCTCGGGCTCGCCTTCTACGTGTTCGTCATCGCCCGCTTCGACCTCCGCCAGCTCGCCGTCGGCCGCGGCGACCACTGGATCACCGGCGGCGCGCTCGCGATCTCGACCCTGGCTGCCGGGAGGATCACGACCGGCGCGAAGGCCCTCGCGGTGCTAGGGGGCGGTAGCGGGACGCTCAAGAGCGTGTCGCTCGGCCTATGGGCGCTGACGATGCTGTGGCTGCCCGTGCTTCTGCTCGCCGAGGCGCTGCGACTGCGATTCAGCTACGACGTGCGTCGCTGGTCGACGGTCTTCCCGGTCGGCATGTACGCCGCATGCACCTTCGCAGTCGGGCAAGCCGCCCATGCAAGTGCGATCACCAGCTTCGCGCGGGCGTGGGTGTGGGTGGCGCTGGTGGTGTGGCTGCTTGTGTTCGGGGCGATGCTCCGGCGCGGTGTGCAGGTCGTGCGCGGCGAGCCGCCGCCGCCGCTCAGCCGAGACCGCATCGACGAGCTCACTCGCAGCCGACACAGCGCCATGTGACCGATGTACATTCGACCGAGTCGTCAAACCCCAAGGAGGCGTCCCATGCGAATAGCGGGACCGCGACGCTGTCGAGCGGAAGCGGCGCGCTCGGCCAGCTCGATGTGACGTGGGCGTTTGCGGACCGAGCGACCAGACCGCAAGATGAGCCTCGAGGGGCTGATCGCCGCCGCGCAGGCGTGGGAGCAGATCCGTCGACCGGCCGGAGCCTACTGGGCTTCTGATAGCGATGGTCTGCGCGTTGGTTTGGACGGGTAGGAAGCACGCGCACGCACGCCGACAGATGCTCCTGTGGGTTCCCGGAGATGAGCGCTCCGAGGGCGGCGGTGCCCATCCGGACGCGAGGTTCGGCGATCTCGAGTGGGCTGACGGGATCGCGTTCGGCACGCCAGTCGGGGATGGTCATCCAGCTGCAGCGCTGACGGGTCTCATCGAGGCGACCGACCCGCTGTGGAGCAGCGGATGGCTCCATGACAAGGTGGTCACCGTATTCACCGATGAGCCCGAGCACTTCGCGCCCGACTCGGGATTGCATCCGATCTATGACGGGCTCTATCACTGGGGAGCGGTGATCGTCGGACCGCGCGCGTTCGAGCTCGCATCCGACGCACAGCGTCGTCACGGAGTTTCCGAGAGCGGGGGGCCTCTGTCTGCGTCAAGGTTGAAGCGTGCGCAGTATCGCGCCCGCCGCCTGGCCAGGATCGCGGGAGTGTTGGCCGACAAGCGCGAGCGGCTCGAGCTGTGAACGTCTGATCATGCTTTGGCTAGCGTTCCGGCGTGAGGGCGTGCTTGTTTGACCTCGACGGCGTGCTGACGCAGAGCGCGCGCGTTGACAGCTGCCGCCTGGAAGGCGCTGTTCGACGGGTATCTGCGCGAGCGTGCGGCGAGGAAGGGTGAGCGGTTCGGGGCGTTCGATCCTGTCGCCGACTACGACGAGTACGTCGATGGCAAGCCGCGCTACGACAGGTCCCCTTGGAGACGCGCCCGCCGAACAACAGGCCGGTCGTGCCGTCATCACCGGGGTTACAGCCTTTAGGCTTCCTCGCGCCCCACGACCTGCCCTTCGCTGTCGAAGAAGAACACCATCGTCGGAACGCCGAACTGCGAGCGTGCCCGCTTGGCCAGCCGGTGCTCACGCCAGTTCTCGTTCTCGCTGCCGGGAGCGTGGAGCCTGAGCACAATGAGATCCGCGTCAAAGCCGGCTAGCGCGTCGCCGATTGCGGCGACTTGGTCCTCGTCTCCAACCGTCCCGTGGGGCTCCAGGCCGCTCGCGTGCATGTGCTCAAAGACTGTCTGCAGACGCTCGTCTGCGGACAGTCGCGCGGCGTCGATATCGCCGGTCAGCGATTGCAGCCAAGTCGTTAACGTCGGGGCGATGACGTAGATCTCTTGTGCCTCACCGATCAGCGGACGGATCGATTCGGGGACTTCGTTAGCGACGGCCAAGTTCTCGTCGGTCAGGACAAGCACACGTTGTGGCATCGGAATCCTCTCGGTTGGGAAGGAAGCGCTGGTCTTTGAGCGTCACGTCCCCAGCCCAGCGCGGGAGGTTGAGGGGCGGGCTAGCGTCAGTGCGGCGAATGCGCGAGATCCGGCCAAGCCCTTTTCTGGTTGCTTTGCGGGTTAGGCATGGTTGACCCTCAGTCGAGGCGCAGAAGGCGGCGGCCGAGACGGGCAGACGCTTCTTCGCGATGCGGCCTACCGGGTGCATCGGTCTCTCGAGCGACGCGACGGATAGCCGCGGTGGAGGCTCGACGGTCGGGTCGAGCTGTTTGGCGGCGAGCGCGGCGCGGATGTGCCAAGCCGGCCATCCCAGGGGTGGGGCCGCTTCGCAGGAGGATGCCCGATTGGTCGCAGCGCCACGTCATGGAGGTGTCGGAGAGCGGGGTTTGATGGGCTTGGCCGGCGCCGACGCGTAGTTCGCTCGTCTGTGTGCGTCGCTGACCGTGCCGACCAGGATCTCGATCATCGGGACCTTGTCGAAGGTCGCCCATGTTCGGCACGGGCACGTCCATAACGTCGGTCGCGGTCATCAGACGGTGGTGGGCAGCGGGGCGTCGGCGTCGATCTCGTAGCGCTCGATCGCCTCCTGCGCGCGCGCAGGGTCGATCTCGCCGGCATCCGCCAGCGACTTAAGGGCCGCGACGGTCACGTAGTGTCGATCGACCTCGAAGAACCGCCGCAGCGCACGGCGGTAGTCGCTTCGGCCGAACCCGTCGGTCCCGAGCACGTGATACGGGGCCGGCACCCATTGGCGGATCTGGTCTGCGAACGCGCGCATGTAGTCGGTCGATGCGATCACGGGACCCTTGCGCCCGCCGAGACATTCGGAGACGTAGCCCTGCCGTGGCTTGTCGGTTGGGTGCAGCATGTTCCAGCGCTCGACCTCGATCCCGTCGCGGCGCAGCTCGGTGAACGAGGTCGCACTCCACACATCGGAGACAACGCCAAAGTCGGTGTCGAGCAGGTCGGCCGCGGCGATCACCTCGCGCAGGATCGTCCCCGAGCCGAGCAGCTGAACCCGCGGCTGCTTGGAGCGCTTGGGGCCCTCTCGCAGAAGGTACATCCCGCGCAGGATCGCCTCCTCAGTACCGGCAGGCATTGGCGGGTGCGGGTAGTTCTCGTTCATCAAGGTGATGTAGTAGAAGACGTCCTCCTGCTCGGCCAGCATCCGCCGCAGGCCGTCCTGGATGATCACGGCCACCTCGTATCCGAACGTGGGGTCATAGGCGCGGCAGTTAGGGACCACAGAGAAGAGCACGTGGCTGTGGCCGTCCTCGTGCTGGAGGCCCTCACCGTTGAGCGTCGTGCGTCCGGCGGTGCCGCCGAGCATGAACCCGCGCGTGCGGCTGTCGCCCGCCGCCCACACCAGGTCGCCAACGCGCTGATAGCCGAACATCGAGTAATAGGTGTAGAACGGCACCATCTGCACGTCGTGGGTGCTGTAGGACGTGCCCGCGGCGATGAACGAGGAGATCGAGCCCGCCTCGGTGATGCCCTCCTCGAGGATCTGGCCGTGCTGATCCTCCTTGTAGAAACTCAGCTGCTCTGAGTCCTGGGGCTGGTAGAGCTGGCCCGACGGGGAGTAGATCCCGATCTGGCGGAACATGCCCTCCATCCCGAACGTGCGCGACTCGTCGGGCACGATCGGGACGATGTGCTTCGCGATTGCCTTGTCGCGCAGCAGCGCGGCGAGCACGCGGACGAACGCCATCGTGGTCGAGATCTCGCGCTCGCCCGTGCCCTCGAGCTGGCTCTTGAAGGCATCGAGGCCGGGGACTTGAAGCGGTTGCGCTTTGCGGCGCCGCGCGGGCAGGCTGCCGCCGAGCGCCGCGCGGCGCTCGCGCAGGAGCTGCATCTCGGGGGAGTCCTCGGGCGGCTTGAAGTATTCGGCGGCGCGCACTTGCTCGTCTGACAAAGGCAGCTCGAAGCGGTCACGGAACGCCAGCAGCGCGGCCTCGGTCATCTTCTTGGCCTGATGGGTGATCATCTGTCCCTCACCGGAGACGCCCATCCCGTAGCCCTTGATCGTCTTGGCCAGGATCACGGTCGGCTGACCGGAGTGCCGGACCGCGGCGTCGTAGGCGGCATACACCTTCTGCTGGTCGAGGCCGCCGCGGTTCAGCAGCCAGATCTCCTCGTCTGACATGTGCGCCACGCGCTCGAGCAGGCGCGGGTCACGGCCGAAGAAATGCTCGCGCACATACGCGCCGTCGCGTGACTTGAACGTCTGGTACTCGCCGTCGACGCAGTCCTCCATCACCTTCACCAGCGCCCCGTCGCTGTCGGCGGCGAGCAGCGGATCCCAGCGCGAGCCCCAGATCACCTTGATCACGTTCCAACCGGCGCCGCGGAAGTCGGCTTCGAGCTCCTGGATGATCTTGCCGTTCCCGCGCACGGGGCCGTCGAGCCGCTGCAGGTTGCAGTTGACGACCCAGATCAGGTTGTCGAGCCGCTCCCGACCCGCGAGGCCGATCGCGCCCATCGACTCGGGCTCGTCCATCTCACCATCGCCGAGAAACACCCACACCTTGCGCCCGTCGGTCTCCGCGATCCCTCGCGCCTGCAGGTATTTCATGAACCGCGCCTGGTAGATCGAGGTGATCCCGCCGATCCCCAATGACACCGTGGAGAACTCCCAGAAGTCCGGCATCAGCCACGGATGCGGATACGACGACAGGCCGCCACGGCTGACCTCCTGCCGGAAGCCGTCGAGCTGCTCCTCGGTCAGGCGACCCTCGAGGTACGCGCGCGCGTAGTTGCCCGGCGAGGAATGCCCCTGGAAGTACACCAGGTCGCCGCCGTGGTTCTTACTGGGTGCGTGCCAGAAGTGGTTGAAGCCGACCTCGTACAGCGTCGCGAGTGACTGGTAGCTCGCGATGTGACCGCCGAGCTCCGAGGACTGCTTGTTGGCGCGCACGACCATGGCGATCGCGTTCCAGCGCACGATCGAGCGCAGCCGGCGCTCGACCGCCGGATCGCCCGGCAGCTGTGCCTCCCGTTCGAGAGGGATCGTGTTGACGTACGGGGTGTTGAGGGTCCCGATCGGCCCGGTGCCGGCGTGCTGCGCGCGCTCTATGACGCGCGCTAGGAGGTCACGTGCTCGATCCGCGCCGTCGTGCACCAGGACGGCATCGAGCGCCTCCAGCCACTCGCTGGTCTCAACCCGGTCGATATCGCCTCCGACATCGTTGGACACGTCGATGTGCATCGGCGCTCACGTCCCCGGGTAGGTGACGACGCGGCCCCAGAGGTTCTTGGTGCCCCAGATGCCGCGGCGCAGGCACTCGAGTTGGACGATCTGTGAGTGGTCGACGAACAGGTTGACCTCGGGGCCGTAGTTCTTGATGTACCAGCCGAACACCTCGGGGTCGGCGGCTTCGAACATCACCTTCTCGAGGCCGAGCTCGCGCGCGATCGCCGCGACGACGTCGGTGCGCCAGGTGGTGACCTCCTCGGTGATTCCTTCGGACTCGATCATGATCATGTAGGCGCCGGCGTCCAGGCAGCGTCGGGCCAGGTCGATCGCGTAGCCGACGTCGCGGGTGCCTTCCTGCTCGAGTTCCTCCGGGGTGGTGGCGCCGCCGGCGCCGAACTGGATCCCGACCTCGGATTTCGCCTTCACGCCGGCGCTGTGGACGCGCTCGACCAGGCGCAGGATGTCGTCGGTGGGGATGCTGATGAAGCCGGCGGAGATTTCGAGGATGTCGAAGCCCACGCGGGCGACCTCGTCGATGTAGCGGTCTGTGGCGTCGGGGCCCTGGGCGAGGACGTGTTCGATGAACCCGCCGGTGGAGACGAGGACGTTGTGGTCGTGGGCGATCTCGATGATCTTGCTGAGCGCGGGCTCGGGCATCAGCGTGAACGAGCCGCCGGCGAACTTCAGTGCGTCGACGTGCTCGCCCATCGTGTCGAGCACGTCGCTGAGGTAGCGCGGTCCCATGACTGAGTAGTAGGGGCCGCGGATCTCGGTCAAGCCGCGCGTGCGTGGCTTCGACGGGCGCTCGTTGGCGCGCAGGAACTGGAAGGCAAGCTTGCTGCTTGCGGTGAGCGTGTCGGGTGTCATCTTGGTCTCCTTGTTCTCAGTTCAGGCTCGCTCGGGCTGTGCCGAGCGCAGGTAGCTGGCAAGCGCGTGGTCGTTGGACTCTCGCCGCTCGACGAGCTCGCCGGTGCAAGCGCACAGGTCGACGACGGCATGCCCATCCGAGAGTCGGACGAGCTGCCAATCGGCGCCGAACAGCACCCAGCGTTCAAGCTCGGCGATGGTCAGGGTGTCGGCGGGCATGTCTGGCTTCTCTCAAGCTGAAATCAGTGGAACCGCGAGGAGGTTCGTCAGCTGCTGGACTGGAAGTTCGTCGAGGTTTGCGACTACGTCTTGGATGCTTGTGCGAAGCGAGGCCTCGACGTGGCGTTCGGCGAGCCGATCGAACTTCGCCGCGACGGCGTCCCAGCCCATCGGCCGTGTGTGGAAGCCCTCGTAGTCGTGTTGCTCTCGCTCTAGCGTGCGCCCGTCTCGTAGGTGCAGCCTCAGGCGTGCGCTGTGCTGCTGGGGGAAGCGCCGCGAGAGGTCACCGTCCGGTCGCACATCGACGCGGCGCAGGAGCTGCTGCACGTCCTCGGCGGTGATCCGCTCGGGCAGATACTGCTCGGGGAGCACCTGGCCGTCGAGCAGCGCGACCGCGAGCAGGTAGGGCAGCGAGTGGTCGGCCTCCTCCTTTGAGCGCACGCGGTACTTGTCGCCCTCCTCGCCGCCGCCGATGATGTCGAACGCAACCTGGAAGGTGTCCAGCTCGATCCGCTCGACCTCGATACCGGTCAGTCCGTGCTCAGCGCGCAGCTCGAGCAGCGCCTCGATCGCGGACTGCGAGTGGATCTCGGCGTTGTAGCGCTTGAGGATCGTGTGACGGACCGACTCGAGGTCCTCTTGCTGCCAGTCGATCTCGAACGGGCCTGCGATCGCGTCGATGAAGCCCTTGTTGCCCTCGAACACCTCGCGCGGGCCGGTGACGCCGCGCATCGCGAGAAACGCGGCGTGCGTTGCCGCAAATGCGGTCGCGGGGTAGGCAAGCCCTTTCCAGTGCGACAGCTCGCCGGTACGCGTCACTCTCAGCGCGTTCAGCGAGGTGCCGGCGATCGCGATCGCGTTCGCCGTGCGACCCTGATCGAGCCCGAGCGCGCGCGCGACCCCCGCTGCGACCGCGTAGGCGCCCTGCGTGGTGTGATCGAAGCCCTTCGCACGTACCGGCGCTACCTCGGAGAGGCGGTTCTCGACCTGGTAGGCAACCGCGAGCGCGGTCAGCAGCGTGCCGCCGTCGGCGTGCGCGTATTCGGCGGCGGCGAGCACCGGCGCGAGGTTGTCGCTCGGGTGGCGGGTCTCCCCTGGCGCCAGGTAGGAGTCGTTGAAGTCCAGGTAGCGAACCAGCGCCCCGTTGTAGAGAGCCGCGCGATCGGGCGCGCTCCGTCCCCCACCGATCAGGGTTGCCAGCGGCGCTCCGCCGAACTCCTGCAGCTGCTCGCGGACCATCTTCACGGGTTCGCCGTCCAGCGCACCGAACGCCACGCCCAGCGAGTCGAGCACCCGCAGCTTGAGCTGCTCGCGAGCCGGTTCGGAGAGGTCCTCCCAACGCGAACGGCACACGAACCGCGCGAGCCGCTCGACCCGGGTCGGACGCCTATCGCGCGCGGCTTCGCGCATGCTCTCGACGTCAGCCACGTGTGACATTCGCGTGCTGATGCCGAGCCTCGTCATGCTGCTCGCCCAGCGGGCGAGTGCTCGGCGGGACCGTTGCGAGGGGCTCCTTCGTGCTCTCGCGGGAGTCGCGTCAGGTCAGCCGCCGCCCTGAGCGCAACAGCTGCCCGCAACCGCACAGGGCCGACCTCGTAGTCAACCTCAGGCGCGAGCGTGCGGCCGATGAGGCAGCGATCGTGTGCGACGTCGGCCGCCGCTTCGTACTCCGTCTGACGCACGATGTCGCCGCCCAGGATCGTCGGGCTGACAATGATGCCCGCAAATCGCACTCGCCCTGGAGAGCCCGTCACGGTCCCCCGCGCGTCAACCGTCACCGAGTCGACCGGAAGCTTGGCGCGACGCAGCACCCCGAACAGCGTCGCCGTGTAGCACGACGACACGGCGCAGACCAACAACTCCTCGGGGTTCGTCCCGACGCCTCGGCCACCCATCGATTCTGGGGCCGATAGCTCGAGCGCAAGGTCGTGGGTCTGGATCTCTCCCGCTCCTTCGCGTCCGGTCCCCGACCACCTCAACTCAATCTCGAAACTCAGGTCGTTCATGGGGTCATGTCCCTTTTGTGTTTCCCTGCTTAGCGCGCCGGAACGCCGTCGTTCTTACCTGGGGGCGTTAGCGCGTCCTCGGGCTGCAACGGCGGACGGCGTCGGCTGCCTGCCGGCGGACCGGATTCGGTCCGCGGGTCCGTGGTGGATCAGCCGGATAACGGCCTGAAGCACGCGGTCGTCAGCGCGCCGAGCCCGAGAGGTCCCGTGAAGTCTTTCCTGCGTGTCTTGTTGGGCAGGCACGATTGTGTGTGGCATGAGAGTGCTCACGGCACCGTCACCGCCTCGGTTCCCGTTCGCGGACGACCCTCGAAGCGACGATCCGGCGATGGCGAGGGTCTGTCGCGATCTGCGATCGCTCGAGCGCGGCCGTCCATCACGTGGACGATCGTCAGCACGACGACGGCCGTCATGCCGACGTGTAGCGCGAACGCGAGGCCGAGCATCCAACACCCTCCGTCGAGCGCGAGTAGAGCCACGGCGCCGGTGACGATCAGCACTGCCGCGGTGAAGACCACGAACATGGCGAGACCGCCGCCGCTATCATCCGCCACTGCCGAGGGTTCCGGGTTGGCGGCTCGGCCGGTCATGGCTGCTTCTCCTGGTAGTAGGCGGCGTTCTTTGCGATGTAGTGCTGCCATTCGGGCGGCACCTGGTCCTCGGAGGTGATCGCGTCGACGGGGCATGCCTCGACGCAGGCGTCGCAGTCGATGCACTCCTCGGGGTCGATGTAGAGCTGGTCGGCCTCAGCGAAGCCCGGCTCATCTGGCGTCGGGTGGATACAGTCCACGGGGCAGACCTCGGTGCAGCTCACGTCCTTGACCTCGATGCACGGCTCGTTGATCACGTAGGTCACGGGCGCTTCTTTCAGAGGGCTTTTTTACACTGGCCATGGGAGAAATTAGCACCGGCTCCTTGTTTTTACAAGTATGAGTGTGTAAATTAGCTTGGCGTGGACGCCCCGCTCGCAATCGACCTGGAGGACCTGCTCGCGCAGCCCACACGCGCGCGCCTGTTCGCGCTGCTCGGCGAGCTCAAGCGCGCGGCGGGAACGGTCGAACTCGCCGAGCGCCTGGACCTGCACCCCAACGGGGTCAGACTTCACCTCGAGCGGATGGAGGAAGCGGGGCTTGTGGCGCGCGAGCGAGCGAGACAAGCTCGCGGGCGACCGCGAGACGCGTGGACGATCGCACCCGACGCGCGACCAGGCGGCGAGTCGCCAACTGCCTATAGGGACCTCGGCCGCTGGCTGGCTCGTGCGATCCCCGCGCGACCCGGAAGACTGCGCGACGTGGAAGCTGCGGGCCGCGAGATCGGACGAGAGCTCGCGCCTCGCAACGCCAAGACCGGCGGCACGGACGCGCTTCAAAGCACGCTCTCTGCGCTCGGGTTCCAACCCGGACTTCAGCAAGAGACGCCAGACGGGATGACGCTGTGCTTGGGCAACTGTCCGTATCGCGATGCCGTACGTGAGAACCAGGCGGTCATCTGCACGCTGCATCGCGGGATCACGCTCGGCCTGCTCGACGTGCTCGACCCGCACGCCAAGCTGACCGATTTCGTGCCTCGCGACCCCGACACCGCCGGCTGCCTGATCAAGCTCGGCAGTGTCAGTGCCGGCTCGACAGCCGAATGACCACGCGCGAAGGAGAGCTGCCGCGCGCCAGCAGCCAGTCGCCTCGCCGACAGTGCACACGCCACAGCAGCGCTCCCGGCGCGCCGCGTCCGAGCGACCTGCTCGCCTCCTTCTTCACCGCGGCGATCTGCGCCCTGCTGCTAGGCGCCGGCGCTGCAATCGCCTCCGCCGTGACCGGGCTCGACTGGCTGCACTGGACCGCGGTGCACCTCGCGCTGCTCGGCGGGGTCTCGCAGCTCGTGCTCGGCGCCGGGCAGTTCTTCAGCTGCGCGTTCCTGGCCACAGACCCGCCCTCGCGCCGCTTGATCGGCGCGCAGCTGCTCGCTTGGAACGCAGGGACCGCGCTCGTCGTCGTTGGCGTGCCCACCGCTACGACTCCGCTGCTCGACGCCGGCGGCTGTCTGCTAGCGGTCGGACTGGTCCTCTTCGCCGCCGCGTTGCGCGGCATGCAGCGACGCTCGCTGCAGCGCGCCCGGTGGGCGCTGCGCTGGTATCAGGCCTCTGCCGCCGCCCTTGCACTCGGCGGCCTATGCGGAATCGTGCTCGCCCGCGACGCGCGTTGGCCCCGCGGAAGTCTGCTCGGCGTCCACCTAGCGCTCACCCTCGGCGGCTGGCTCGGCACGGCCATCGTGGGCACGTTGCACACGTTCTTTGCTTCGCTCACGGGCACCACGCTGCGCCACCCACGCCTCCAAGGCCCGACGTTCATCCTCTGGTTGCTCGGCGTCGGCGAGCTCGCCCTCGGCGCCGCGTTCGCCGCTGACGCAGTCGTGGCCTCCGGATGGTTGACGCTCGTCCTGGCCGCGGCGCTGCTGGAGATCAACTTGCTCGCCTCCCTGCGCGGGGCGACCGCGCCACTCGCCCTACCCGCCCGACTGATCGCGCTCGCTCAAGCCTTCCTGCCTGCTGGCCTGCTCCTCGCGATGGCCGCAACACTTCACACCGGGGCCGCAGCGCCGTTCGTCGGCCAGGCGCGACCGGCACTCGCAGCACTCCTGTTGCTTGGATGGATCGGGCTGACGGTCGCCGGCTCGCTGCTTCACCTGCTCGCCACCCTCGCCCGGGTTAGAAACTTCGCGCGAGCCATGCCCCCGGCCCGCCCAACATGGGATCGGGCGCTGACCGCCGCCGCTGGCGTCGCGATCGTTGCACTAGCGCTCTCCCACGCCGCCGGACTCGGCCCGCTGACGACACCAGCCAGCGCGGTACTGGCAGCGATCGCCGGCCTGCTTGCCATCCGAATCGTGACCCTCGCGCTGCTCGCAGTTCGCCCTGCGCGTCGCCCGGCATGAACGCCACCCCGCTCTCGCCCCGCTCTCGCGCCATCACCACCACGCGCTGGTAATCGCTCAACGCCTGCGCCGCGCAACCAACCAGACGGCGCCAGCCATCGCCGGCGCGTTTCTTGCCCATTGGGACGCCGAGCAGAAGCTGCACTTCCGCCTGGAGGAAGAGCTGCTGCTCCCGGCATACGTCGCATATGGCCAGCCCGACCACCCCGCGATCATCCGCATGCTCCTTGACCACATGCTCATCCGCCGCGACGCCGCCGCGCTCACCGCGGCGCCACCGCTCGAGCTGCGCGACGGACCTGCCTTGCGCGGACAGTGCGACTCCGCCGGCCGATGGGCTTGCAGAATTCCTGCAAGCGCTCGGCTCGAAGCAGAAGCGCCAACGACCGGACGGACCGTCGCGGGGCGCGTCCCGGCGCCCGGAGCGGGGCGGGTGAGCCCATAGCTCATGACAGCTGATCGAAAGCGACCTCGGAGCAAGGGTGGTCGGCGAGCCACGGCGTCAGGCGATGTTTCCCAGCCAAGGACCCCGGGCCGCCGTACGTCGTGCGTTGGCATCCGGAGGCCGATGCCGAGCGCGACACATCGTGGCCGGTGCGCGAAAAGGTCGCCATGCTCAGGCAGCGATCGACTCGCGCGGGTTCGACGACGCAGTCGCTCGGGCGGTCGCGCGGTTCGCCGACCTCAAGGCCGACTGAGCTGCAGGTCCTCCGCTGCCGATAACAGGAGTGCTATCGTTTCCACATCGGTGACGGGTGAGCAGGACCAAGACAACACGATGAAGCCCAGCGACATGAAGACCAACGACGAGCTGCTCGCCGAGCAGCTGCGCACGGACCCGGGCTTTCGTGCGGAATGGGAGCGGACTGCTCTGGGGCGCGCGGTGGCGGTCACCATCGTCCGCTACCGAGCCGACCACGACCTCTCACAGCGGGGTCTCGCTCTACGCCTGGGCATGAAGCAGCCACAGATCGCGCGCCTGGAGCTCGGGGAGGTCAACCCGAGAATGGACACCCTCATGCGGATCGCCGCGCAGCTGCAGATCGAGTTCACGATCGATGTGCGCCCGGCAGGCGCGCCGGCTCGAAACCTCACCAAGCGTGCTCAGACCGAGGGCCTGGTCGGAACGTTCCGTACCGACGAGGCAGAGCTGCTCGTCGCTGCGCGATAGTAGTTCTTGCAGATCGCCTTGACTCGCCAGGTTCGCGCTGTCGGGTTGCACCAATACCGGCCATCTCCTTGAGACGACCGAGGTGGCCGCCACCGGCGGGAAGCGTTGGTCTCGGCCTCGTGGCTGCCTTGGCGACGAAGCGGAAGCGTCGAAGACCTGCGACAGGATCCTCTCACCGTCGGATCTGGAGCATGCGATCACGAGCGCGGATGCGACCGGTGAGCGGCCGAACAGTTGTCCCGCGGCTGTGGGTCTGACGACTTCCTTCTGGGCTCATCCGATCGCGCGCCGCGACCTCGCTGGGTGGACGCGGTCGCCGCAGTCCGGGGGATCGAGCGTCAGTGGGGCCAGATCGGTCTGTGGGCAAGCTTCCGGGCGGTATCGGCGGTGGTTGCTTGTCCGCTGTGGGTGCTGTGTTGGCTGCCCCGGGTTAGAAGCTCGTCGGACCGCCGAGTTCGACGAGTGCGAGAGGCTCGTACGCCTTGCCGGGCGCGCCGCCGATACAGAGGATCTGTGCGCCCTCTGCGGCGGCGGTGATTTTGCGCTTCTCTGCTGGGCCGACGCGGGCGAAGACGCCGGGCTCGAGGACGTGCTCTGCGCCCGCGACGTGCAGGGTCGCCTTCCCGCTGAGCGCGGTGTAGGCCTCTTCCTCGCCATCAGCAGCCGGCGGGTCGACGTGGTTGTGCTCCCAGTACTCCTCCCAGTTCGGCGGGAAGTTCCAGATGTTCATCCCGAACGAGCTTGCGCCGAGCGAGGCGCGGGCACGGACGAAACTCCCGCCCCAGATCGACTCCATCTCCTCGACGCGCTTCACAGTCACATCAGCCATCGGGTCACTCTCCTGTCCCTGTCCCCGTTCGTATCATGATGGTGCCGCGGTCAGGCCGCGGTGGTGAACCAGATCTCTGGCTGGCCCTGAACGCCGGCGCGCTGCATCGCGTCCCGCAGCAGGGTCGAGGACGCGAAGGACAGCGCCTGATCCTGGCTGGCGAAGTCGTGCCACGCGGTGACGTTGTTCTGGTCGTCGACCGAGCGGTACACCGCGTGATCGGTCACGCCCATGCTCCGTCGGTCCTGATCGATGCTGTCGTAGGCCTCGCGCCACGCGGCGTAGTCTGCGACCTCGTGCCGAACGAACATTCTGACCATGGTCCCGTCCCTTCCGACTGATACGCTCTGCATCAGTCCTATGAACAATAGATGCAGACGCGATAGTTGCAGAAGGGACTATTGATGTCAAGGCCCTCGCCACAACAACTCGCGGACTGGCGAGTGTTCCTCGAATCGGCGTTAGCGCTGATCGACATCCTCGACACCGAGCTACAGACCGAACGCAAGATCACGCTCGTCCGGTACGACGCACTCGCCCACCTCGAAGACGCGACCGACGGACTGAGCATGACCGAGCTCGCCAACCGCATCCTGACCAGCAAGAGCGGCCTGACCCGCGTGATCGACCGCATGGAAGCCGACGGCCTCGTTCGCCGCGAGCGACCACCCGAAGACCGGCGCATGGTCAAGGTCCTCCTCACACCCGCAGGACGCAAAACGCTTCAAGACGCGCGAGCCGTGCACCACCGCGGCATCCAGGAGCACTACGTGCAGCACCTCAACACACGCGAGCTCGCAACGCTCACGGCAGCATTGGAAAAGGTCCGCGACCACGTCCGCCCGCTGCGCCCCGGCCGAGTCAGCGGGTAGACACCAACAGCCCGATCACGACCAGCCCCGGACCGATCATCCATCGCAACCGCGCTGACAATCGCCTCAAGACTCCGCACGCCGCAACGCAACTTGCGCGGTCCTTGAGACCGACGATCGCTCAGCAGCGGAGGGGCCGGTGTGTGGCCTGGATCCACACCGTCGCCTTGGCGACGAAAGGGTCGCGCGGATCAGGGCGTACCCGAGCGGCGGCACGGCGGGCTTTCGAGTTCGCCCAGAAGGAGGCGTCAGACCCACAGCCGCGGGACAACTGTTCGGCCGCTCGAGCCGATGCCGACGTCGTCCGGCTCAGAGTTTGCTCACACGACAAGCGGCGATGCCGCGACCGCGCCAGCCGGGCTTCCGCATCCACGAACCACCGGCCGCGTCGCCGGGGTCACGTCCGCGGTGGTCTGCTTCTGGTGAGGTCCGTTCGAGCCGCGGAGCAGAAGCCACCTCGGCACCGCCCCTTGGGCGAAAAACGAGCAGTGGGTGCTTCGCGGTACGCGTGGTCCTAAGCAGGCTCGATACCGGTCGGGGGCCGCAGCCCGTCGAGCGTGGTCTGCAGGATTGGCTCGAGGTAGCCGGGGTCGCCGTGGATCGTGGCGACGGCGATGATCATGTCGAGGATCTGCTCGAGCGTGAGGTCGCCGCGGACTTCGTGCGCGTGTTGTGCGGCGACGAGCAGGGGCCGGCCGGCGGCGAGCACGCGGGCGCGGCTGTTGTCGAATACGGGGTTGCTGCGCTCCGTGTGCTTGAGCAGCTCGGAGGCGATGTGGTGCTTGTGCGTGAAGAAGGCGAAGAACCGGTGTAGCCAGGCCGTGAGGATCGCGCCGGGCGTCTCCGCCTCAAGGGTCTCGGCGGCGTCGCACACCGCGTCGACCTCGTCGATGTAGAGCGCCTCGAGGAGCTCGCGCCGTCCGGGAAAGTTCCGGTAGAGGGTCGCCATGCCCACGCCGGCGCGTCGCGAGATCTCGGCCATCGACACGTCCGCGGCAGGATCGGCGAACGCGGAGCGGGCGGCCGCGAGGATCTTGTCCCGGTTGCGCTCGGCGTCGGCGCGTTTCGTGGGCGATCGGGGAGTGGTTTGGGACATCTAGAGTAAGTGGAGAGGTTATCCGCTACAGTGATGCCGACAGGTTCTCCGCTTCACGACAGATTCTATCTCAACCGCCGCGATCTGCTCGCGGCCGCAAAGGAACTCTCCATGGATTATCGACCCCTGGGACGCACCGGCGTCTCGGTCAGCCAGCTGTGCTTCGGCGCGATGATGCTCGGCGCCGCCGGCAACACCGACCACGACGACGCGGTCCGCATCATTCATCGCGCCCTCGATGCCGGGATCAATTTCGTCGACACCGCCGATGCCTATTCCGGCGGTGAGTCAGAGCTGATCGTCGGCAAGGCGCTGGCCGGCGGACGGCGCGAGAACGTGGTGCTCGCCACGAAGGTCGGCACGCCCTTCGGTAAGGATCCAAACCACCGTGGAACGTCGCGGCGGTGGATCACCGAGGCGGTCGAGGGCTCGCTGCGCCGGCTTCAGACCGACTGGATCGACCTCTACCAGGTGCACGTTCCCGATCCGAACACCGACATCGACGAAACCCTCAGCGCCCTGTCTGACCTCGTGCATGCGGGCAAGATCCGTTCCTTCGGCGCCTCGAAGATCCCCGCCTCGGAGATCGTCGAGGCCCAGTGGATCGCCGAGCGCCGCGGCCACGAACGGTTTCGCACCGAGCAGCCCCCCTACTCCCTGCTGACCCGCGCCATCGAGTACGACGTGCTGCCCGCCTGCCTGCGCCACGGAATCGGCGTCATGACCTACAGCCCGCTCGCCGGCGGCTGGCTCTCGGGCAAATATCGCAAGGGGCAGGAGGTAACCGGACCTGGCTCGGCCGCTCGCGCGCAGCTTTTCCCCGGGGTCTATGACTCCACCAACCCAGCCAACGCCGCAAAGCTCGACGCCGCCGACGCGCTCGGCGCGCTCGCCGACGAGGCCGGGATCACCCTCATCCAGATGGCGATCGCGTTCGCCACCCGTCACCCGGCGGTCACCTCCGCGATCATCGGCCCGCGCACCATGGAGCACCTGGGGACCTACCTCGCCGCCGACGGGATCGACCTGTCCAGCGACGTGCTCGACCGCATCGACCAGATCGTCCCCCCCGGAGTCACGATCAACGTCGCCGACAACATGTGGAACCACGGCACAACAGCGCTGAACGCCGCGCTCCGCCGCCGCTAAAGCAACCCCGGCCGGGCCGGCCACCCGCCGGCCCGGCCGCGTCTTGTCGCTGAGGGTCAACCCTCGAACGCGGCGCACTCCACGCTGCCTCTTTCACGAACATGTGGCACCCTTGCAGCTTCCATCGATGCTCCGCGACATGCCCGCTTGCGGCTGAATGCGGCCAGGAGCTCCGCTCGGTGCGGGTGCCTCGTCTTGGTGCATTCCGGCCGCGGCGGGGCGACCGATCGGCTCCGCGGACGCCGCGACTTGGCGGGGTCGGTCGATCCATCACGCGCACTTGCTGCCCGCGCCAAGCAGGGCGACCCGGAAGGGGCTCTGATGCATGTGGTGTAGCGAAAGGGGGTCCGTGCCGGGCATCGCCGTACTGGTTGTAGCTGCGTGACCGCTGGCTCTAGGCTGCCGGTCGGCGCGGAGATGGGCGTTGGGGTTTTGACAGGGCACGTCGCCGGGCGGTCTTTGCGTCTTGGCCGCATTCGCTCATCGAGCACCAGCGTCGGTTGCCCCGTTTTGTGGTGTCGAGGAAGAACCAGCCGCAGTGCTCGCCGGGGCATTGCTTGAGTCGTGCGGGTGGTGTGCGGGCGAGCAGGTCGACGGCGGCGGTGAGGGCGACGTGTCGGACAGTGGCCAGCTGGGAGGAATTCCAGGACCACGTGAGGTGGCCATCGGTGTCCGTCTCGAGCCTCGCGTCGTTGTACGCCGGCGGGACCAGCGCGGCGAGGCGGTCGAGGTCGGTCCGGGTTGGGCGGTGGTCCAGGACCCGGGCGAGCAAGAGCGCATACAGCAGCTCGCGAACGTTGATGGCACGGCGCAACTCGGCGCCTTCGTCGTCGCTGCTGGCGGAGCGTGAGAGCAGGCCGTAGCGCTGCCCCCACATGCGCAGATCCGCGGGCGTCCGTAGCACGTCGCCGGCGTCGGGGTGGCCTCGCTCCTCGGCTGTGTTGACGAAGTCCAGCGCCACATGGCCCGCGATGAACGGGATCTCCGCGATCGACTGCATGCGCTCGAGTCTACCAGCAAACGACGTTTTGCTGGTACACTCGCTCCTGTGAAACACGTTTTGCCGGTGCACATCGGGGCTGGGCGCTTCTGAGCTGATGGCGGTCCTGCTCGCGATCGGTGCTGCGATCGGCTGGGGCGCTGCTGATTTCCTTGGCGGCGCGTTCCGGCGCGAGACGCCCGTGCTCGTGATCGTCTGCGTGTCCGAGCTGATTGGCTTGGCGGTGCTCATCCCGGCCCTGATCCTCCGCGGAATCCCGCTCCCAACCGACCCACGGATGCTGCTTGCCTGTGTCGCCGGCGTTGCCGTCACAGTCGAGCTCAGTCTCATCTACATTGCGCTGAGTCGAGGCGAAGCGTTCATCACCGCACCGGTGGGGGCGCTCGGTGCGGCGGCCGCGGTCATCGTGGGCCTGATCAGCGGCGACCCGCTCAACCTCGCGATCGCCGCCGGACTCATCTGCGCCGTTCTCGGCGGCAGTGCCAGCGCCTGGACGTCCGGCGCGCCAATTGGCGGGCCCAGCGCCCTCCGCAGCGCAACCATCTGCGCAGGCGCCGCGGCTGGGGTGGCCACGATGCTCATCTGCTTTCACGCCGCTGGCCGGGTCGACCCCTACTGGGCGACCGCCGCCGAACACGCCAGCACCGCCCTCTCGGCCGGTCTGATCGCGCTCGCGAACAACCGCGGACGCCTGCGCGAGTCTCTCCCCAAACGCGAGCAGCTCTCCGGGCTAGCGCTCGTTGCTGTCGCTGGCGTCGGTGGTGACCTGGCATACGCCTTCGCCTCCCACCACGGAGCGCTGAGCATCGTTTCGGCGATCTCCTCCCTCTACCCACTAACAACCGTCGCGCTTGGCGTCGCCATCCAAGGCCAACGCGCTGGCCGCATTCAGGCCGCCGCAATCATGATCGCGCTAATCGGCGCCGCGCTCCTGGGCGCATGAAGAAAAGCCATGCTCGACAGAGCACGCCGAGGTGCCTTGGCACCCGGAAAGAGGAGGCCTCCGATCGCGCCTGCGGACTGCGCCGCTGCACCGGCGGCGGCCCGCACGGCGGCGCCCCCGACGGCGGTCCGGACGGGGGGCTACGCGTCAGAAGTCCAGACTGATGATTGGGCCGGCCTCCGCCCGGCGTTGAGTGCCGGCGTCCGCTCAGGCGCCGATTGCAGTGGCGGGGTCGCCTCGGCGACACCCGGTACTCTGCCACGCTTGCGATCGCCCGCGTGCTGCCCGGCAGGGTGCCCGCGGAGGTGCGGAAGCAGGACCGACCGCGGCGACGGTGGCGGTCCTGAGATTCGCCAAACTCAGGGCCCAGCCGACAACGTTTGGACCGGCTCGGAGATCGACCGGGACGGGCCCGGCTCGATGCTCGAGCTTACGAGCGCAACGTCGCCATAGGCATCGTGAGCTCTGCGACGGCGGGCCGAGCAAAGCACTCGTCAGCTTCCGGGCCTACGCGTGCCTGCTGATGGGCGAACTCGCAAGCGAGCAACGGGTGAGCGTCGGACGGCCCCGGACGCCTGCTTTATGGGAGAGCAGCAGTCGGCATCCGCGACCGAGTGCTCGACCTCGTGCGCGTCAAGCCCTGGCGCGTGCTTCCACGCGAAAGCACAAGGGAGCTGCGCCAGCCGACCGGAGGAAAAGCACAAGTCGCGTCTCGCCCTCCAGGACCGGGCTGGGAGGCAGCAATCGCGCCGGACCGGAGCGCTCGGATCTGGGCGGGAGCATGCGTCCGATCCCGCCGCAGCGGGCGCTCCAGTTCGTCGCAGAGCACTCGTCCGGCCGGAGCGGCTCCGACTGTCCAAAGCAGAAGCGACGTCCGCACCCACGAGCGCTTGCTCGCCGGCGAGCCGCGCGACGCCAGCAAGCGCTTGGCGGCGCGGATTGATAGACCCGAGCCTCGTCGGGAGCAGTCGCTCGTCGCCCAGGCAGACAGTTCCGCTCAGCTCGGGAAGCAAGTGCGGCGCTCGCGAGGTCCGAGACGAGCGAGATCGTTCCATCTCGATATGCCGCTCGGCCGCGCGGACACTTCTGCTGGCAAATTGCTTGCCGCGACCTTGCAAGCGCTCGTCGTCGGCGGCTACTGCTCCGTGGTCGATGCGGGCGTCTCGGCGACTCGCCCCGGCCGCATAGCGCAGCTCCCCAGAAGCACTCACGTCATCGGGCGTGATTGGGTCGTCGTTGACGCCCGCTTCCGCACACGTCCGCGAGTTCGGCTCCCCCGTCACGGGACTGGCGGACAGTGCCGCTTCCTCGTGCGAAGCGATCGTCTGCCGGCGTTCGTGACGCGGCTCAGGGTTGGCCGCGTCTGAGATCTGGTCGTTACCGCGTTGCTGTACCCACCAGCAGCTCGCACGGCCCGGTAAAGCCCTCGGCGCCGTCGAACTCTGCGAGCGCCGCTCCAACCTCATACCACGCCGCTTCGCGCTCGGCCTCGTCGAGCCCCGCGAGCATCTGGTGCAGGGCGCCGTACGATTCCCGTTGCAAACGCAGACACTCGGCAGCGGAGGTCATACGGAGGGGTGAGCGTACGGCCTGGACGTCGACGTCGCCAAAGCCGGCTTGGTCGAACGCGTTTGCGAGGACCCCGTCGCCCCCAAGGCTGAACGGCCCGGGCTGCCCCGGCAGGGGCGGTGCCAACTCGGCTCGCCGACGGATGATCCCGACCGCCACCGAGAAGAACCGACCGTTCTCAGGCGTCGACCAGGTGACCGCCGCTACCCGCCCGCCGGGGCGCAGCACGCGGCGTATTTCGGCCAATGCACCCTGCTGGTCAGGGAAGTAGATGATCCCGAGGCGCGAGATGACCGCATCGAATGACGCGTCCTGAACGCCGGCGAGACTCTCGCCGTCCAGCTCTCGCGTCTCCACGTTCGCCAAGCCCGCGCTGCGGGCGGCCGCGGCGGCGTACTCGAGAATCGCGGGCGAGATGTCAGTCGCCAAGACATGCCCGGCGGACCCCACGCGGCGCGCCGCGGCTAGCGTCTGACCTCCCGCGCCGGCGGCCACGTCGAGTACGCGTGCGCCGGTTCGAACACCGGCACCGTCGAGCATCGCCTCAGTCGCCGGGCCGAGCCAGTCCTCCAGCGTCGGACCCCAACGGTCCCATGCTTCAGCCGCCTCCTGCCACTGCTCCCGTGTGGTCGCCTTGAACTTGGCCGGATCAAACGTTGGTGTCCCCACTGGTCTCCTCGAATCGCCGCCAACATTGCGCCGCGGTCCGCTCGTGCGCCCCAGGCCGCCGCGGGCCGAGTCTATTCGCGATCGTCAGTCCCAACACAGCTGTGCCATCGGTCATACCCGCGTCTCCTGCGAGGTCAATGCCAAAGGCGCGCCCGGTCAACGCGCCCCGAGACGCTCGCTCGGTCGAAGGCGGAAGTCGACCGGGAGCCGGGCCGAGCCCCGCCAGACTTCCGAATTCCACATCGAAGCGACTGTCTCCCCCGACTGTGCCGCTCCGGAACGCGAGCATCCGTCTCGCACCAGCCGGCCGCCTCGGCCGCCGACAGACCTGGTCCCGTTCCAAACCGGCAGCCAGAGAGGACAGATCTGGCCTCACGACGCTCCTCGTGTCGGCGGAATTGCAGAAGCCTCGGGCAACAAGACTGTGGATCAGGCCGGAGCGCAGTCGCCTGACCCGTGACGAGCACGGGTTAGGAACGCCGGAGCAGGCCGCGCTCGGCTCGCGGGTGATGGCCGGGCACAGGAAGACCCGCCGGAGCGGGCCTTCCATGAGACGACGTGGCTGTCGATCAGCGGGGGACAGGGGACCCCGTGGCTGGTCCTGAGCGAAAGGGTGTCGCGGTGCTAGGGCGCTTCCACGTAGGCCGTGATCGGCTGGATGACGCCGTGCTTCTGCATCGCGGCGGCTACCTCGGGAGGCGCCGAGGTAATCATCGCCTGCGCGGCGTCCATGTCGTGGACGTCGGTGGTGACGGCGATCTTGTTGCTCCCATCGAGCGCGACGTAGTCAGTCACATTCGTTCCGGCTGCGCCGATGGCTGCGGCGCGCTCCGCCTTTCCTTCCAGCCAGCGCTCGAGATCTTCGACAGCGTGGGTGAGAACGACCCTTGGCATGCAAGCCCCTTTCGCAGGCGGTGCGTGACAACTGAGGTGTGACTGCCTCGGCGGCGGTTTGCGCCAACCGATCAGCTGAGACCGCGACTATCCCAATCTCGCAGACGCGAGTCAACCAACCGGAGCCATACCCCTCCAGCGCATCTCCGCGAACGGCAAATCGAGCCCTCAACTAGAGGATCTACTCTCCTCAAAGCTGGCGTCCACCGCGACGGGCGGTCCGCTCCCGCATCGAGCGCAATCCGGCAGTCACGCCTGGGCTGCCGCTCCTGAGCAACAGGAGAAGTGCGACGCCGTCCGTCCTGGCGACGCTCGCATCCGCGGACGAGCGGTAGTCCCCGGCGCCCGGCGCTTGCAAGGTGCTGGCTAACGGGCGCGTCAAAGCGAGAGCCGCGCGCGAGACTGGCGACACGATCGCCTTTGGGGACAGGCGCTATGTCGTCCGGGCACTTGCTGACGACCGCTTCGCCGCCCGGAGCGGCAGTGACGGCGTCGAATTCAAGGTCTCCGTCAAAGGCGCCGCTCCGCGGACGCGGGTCGGCTCGCTGGCTTTCGCATCGGACCACAGACCAGCGGTCTTCCGCCCGCCGATCGGCATAGCCCTTGTCCCCAAAAGCACAATAGATCCGCCCATTGGGGTGCTCTTCCGCTTCAACCGGATCGCTTGCTCGAAGGTTGCAAGCACGGTTGTCCACGCGCTGTTGCTCCCGTCGTGGAGCGGTCGTCTCGGCAGCATGAGGTCAGTCGGTATCGAGTTGGTCCGATGCGGCTGTGAGATCAGCGACGGTGCTGGCTATCGCTCGGCGAAGGGAAGCAGGCGTCGCGATCTCCTGTTGGCGCCCGGCGGCGAGTCTTCGCGGTTATCGCTCGGGCGTCCCCTTCGCGCTGATTGCAGGCTCCCGGCGATTGCGCGTGTTCTGGGTTCAGGCGGCTTTGACGCCTTCGCGCTTGGCTGCCTTCAGGATCTTCTGATCGAACGACGAGAGCGTGGAACCCGTGTGTTTCGCTGTTGCGAGGCAGTAGGCGTCGGGAAGGCTGATCGGGTGCCGTTGTCGGAGGCGCGCCGCTTCGACCCCGATCGCCTCATTTGGCTGGTGCACGGTGACGCCGAGGGCCGCGATCGCTTCCCGGGCGGCGGCGAGCTTGGAGACATCGGCTGATGGGGCGATCAGTACCTCGGTCAGGTTCACGACGCTGACGGCGCAAGCGTCTTGATCGTCACGCCACCGGGTGAACAGCGCGCGGGCGCGACGATGATGTGGGTCGTTGCGGTCAAGCGCCCCGATCAGGACGTCCGCATCGAGGAGCAGTCTCACCGCAGGTCGTCTTCGGCGTCGAGCTGATCGAGATAGCCGGCGGGGTATGTGCCCGTGAGCGCTCCAAACGCATCCTCGAAGGTCGCGGTCGAGCGGCGGATCCGCAGCTCACCGTCGCCGGCCGGCTCGATCGTGACTCGCTCGCCGGCGTGCAGCCCGACTTCCGCTAGCGCCGCGACGGGGATCGTGATCTGGTTCTTGGTCGAGATTCTCGCCATACCTTTACTTTATCAGTAAAGGCGGGCGATGTCTTCCCCCCGTCGCGCGAGGAGACCGGCTCGGGCGACTACGCGAATACTCGAGCACAGCCGACCGGCGCCCTGCGATGCGCGGATCATGTCCGCGAGCCGGGCGGGAAGCCGCGGTGGGTGTCCGTCACCGAGCGGCGGAGGCGATCGCTCTGATCGTGCATGGCGCCCGTCGCGCTAGCCGCGTACGCTTGCCCGTTATCGGCGAGGACGAGGACAGGCGTGGCAAAGTCCAAGCGCAAGCGGCAGCAGCGTAAGCGGCGACCCGGGGGGCATCCGGCCCGGCGGACACCCGCGTCGTTGCGCTCGCCTGCTGAGATCGAGATGGAGCGGGAGGCGGAGCTCGCGTTCCCCGAGGCCCAGCGGCGCTACGAGGAGGCGCTCTCGCCGGACACGCCGACGGAGCGGGTCGCAGCACTGGTGGTCGAGGAGTTCGAGGATCTGCCCTCGCCGCCCGGCCTCGCGATCCGGTTGAGACGCGATGGATCCGAGGAGCGGGCACGGGCCGTGGCGGCGGAGGTGCAGCGGCTCGCGCCCGGGAGCGTCACCGCGCTGACGCTCGCAGCCGAGATCGCCGGCGCCTTCGACGAGGACCACGACCGGGCCGCCGACCTGCTCGACGAGGCGCTCGACGCACCCGCCGACCCGGCCGGGACCGTGGAGCTCGCTCAGCACATGCTCGCGGCCGGCCGGCAGCTCGACGCGATCGAGCTGGTGCGGGAGGTCCTGGACGACGAGCCCGAGGAGGAGGACGCGCAGGAGGTCTACGGCTGGGCGCTCGAGGAGCTGCACCGCCGCCGGGGGGCGGGCGAGAAGCTGGGTCCTGCCGAGCGCGCGGAGCTCGATCGGTTCGCGGACCGCACGGGGCTGTACGCGCTGCGGGATGCGATGCGGGTTCTCGTTGAGGAGCGTAGGCCGGAGCTGCGGGGGCTGGTCGCCGGCAGCGTCGGGGGCTGGATGGAGCAGCTGCACGCAGCCGAGGGCCGCGAGGCCGACGACGACTTCGGGCTCGAAACCGATGACGAGGAGCGCTCCGAGGCGCTCCTGCGCTTCGCGATCGAGCATGCCTGGCTGATGGATGGTGACCCTGATGAGGACGAGGGCGACGATTTTGGGTTCGAGCTCGAGCCGGAGCTCGAGCAGTCGGGCGCGCCGCTGGCGCTGCTCGCGACCGACCCGGACGTCCCTCCGGAGATCTCGAGCGCGGCGGAGCAGTGGCTGAGCACCGTCACCTACGGCCTCTGGCAGATCTCCGACCCCGAGCCGGGTCCGGGCATGTGGCTGACAGACATCGTCACCGGCGCTCGTCGGTACGCTGCGATCCCGCCGGAGCAGCTTCCGGGGATGAGCCGCTGGAGCATCCTGCTCGGGGCGCTCGTGTTGCTCGACGGTGTCTGGCGGACAACTGGCGCGGTCGTGCTCCTGCGCCCGTCCGAGGGCGACGGCGCCGCCGACTTGGTGCACGAGGCGAGCGTCGCGCTCGCCAAGGAGCTGACCGGCAAGCGCGGACGGGGCCCCCGCCGGCGACGCGAGCCCGACCCCCACGGCGTCATCGTCGAGATCGCCGAACCGATCCGCCCGGAGATCGCCGCGCTGATGAGCAAGGTGCTCGGCAGCCTGCTGCCTGGGATCGTCGGGGACGTGTGGCGCCGGCGCGCGACCGGCCCGAAGCTGACGAACACCGACGGCCACCGCCTCCGGATGATCACGGCCCACGTGGCCGTGAACGACCCGGCGGCCGTCGCCGGGACGCTGGCTGCGCACGCGGACTTTAGGGTCGAGGATGCGGGGGAGCTGAGCTGGTGGGGGCGCGAGCTGAGCGAGATCGAGCGCCAGGGCGCGCTCGCGCAGATCCGCTCGCTGGCCGGCGAGGGCGAGCCGATCGAGGAGCCCGACGAGCCGCAGCGTTGGCTGCGCGGACGACTTGAGCCCAAACCGGATGGGTTCGAGATATCGGTCAACTCAGACGAGCGGCTGGAGGCGCTGGTCGAGCTCCTGCGCGGGCTTGGGGCCGAGCCCAAGCTCGGTCGACGATCGGTGATCGACCCGGCGCAGGACATGCCGCCAATCCGGCTCGGGATGCCGATGCCGTTCGGAGCATCGCAAGAGGCGGTCGACGCCTGGCAGGCGCTGTGGCCTGAGGAGCGGGTGCCGGCGCTGGGCGGCGTGACCCCGCGGACGGCGTCGCGGCGCGTGCAGAGCCGGTCGCGGCTCGAGGCAGTGCTGCGGGAGTTCGAGCACGATGCTTACGTGCTTGCGCGAGCGGGCCGGCCCGCTCCGGATCTGGACCGACTCCGGGCCGAGCTCGGGATGCACCGGTGGCGGGAGCCACCGGCACGCGCGCAGAGTCGGACCTGAAATCGGGTAGACGCCTGGCGAACCGGGCGCGTACCGGAACAGCAGGGGCGGTCGGGTCGCCGCCTCTCCGGCTCCGGCATTCCTCGATAACGAGCATCCCATCGCGGTCGGTGACCCCGAACCTGCGCGAAAGGTAGGACGGAGAAGATGTCGCGACGCTGCTTTCGCTCGGCGAGCGGTAGCCAGCATCGTCACCGATCTCGTCGCCGCCTCGAACGAACTCAGCGCTCTCCGCCGATCCGGTCGCTGGGGCGCCCGACGTGGACGCCTTCGTTCCAGGGCGGTAGCGACGCGAGGGCGATCATTGACGCCTCCTATCTGTGGGCGAGCGGCAGTCGGCGCTGCTTGCTCGGGGTCGGGTTCCGGTCGAGCCAGCAAGCAGCCTGCGCCGCCTGGGCCGGTGTGGCTGCCTCGCACCAATTCGGCCCCGTCGGCGGCGCGGATCTGGTGGCCGCCTTTGTCCGAGAGGGGCAGCCCGCGAGGGCAGCGTTGGCGGCGCATCGTGGCTGCTTCGCACCAGAAGCAGCGACCCGGTCGACGGCGCGCGCATGACCGCTCTTGCCGCGGAGCGGCAGCCAGCCGCCGGCATCGGCGGGCAGCTCCGTTTCGTCCAGACCAGTAGTCCGCTCGGAGGCCGCGGCCACTTCTGCTTTCCGCCTTCATGTGCATCCGGCCTCTGGGAGCGGAACCCCACACGGGGCGTCGTTCGTAGGTGTGCGTCAGTGCTCACGCGGCGACG
>CALAQT010000180.1 GCA_937888775.1 uncultured Actinomycetes bacterium
CTGCCCACCCCTACCCGGACGGTGACACAACCCACGGATGCGTCAGTAGGTTCCTCAAATGCCCATCAACTGCGGAACCCGGGTGAAGGCGTTTACATCGAAGCCGAGGTCAAGGAGCAGTCGGACCCCGTCCATTCGCCGGCGGGCCGCGGCCCACACGATCAGGCCATGGCTTACGCCGTTTGCTTCGCGGTGACTGCTGCTGTTGTGATCTAGGAGTAAGCCCGGACGACGAGCCTGCCTCTGCGGTTTGGATCTCAGACGCGCCTCGTAGTCGAGTTGGCGCCGCTACTTTTCGCGCAACTCTTGACGACGCTCGCGGTGAGCCACTCGTTGGTCGCGACCGGTCCCGCGGTCCGCTGATCGCCTTCGCTTTGCTCGCGGTGCAGGATGTCTGTCACGGTGCGCGGCCGGCGTGGCGTCCTAGACCGCGCCGATCTCAGCCATCCGCTTGTGCGCTAGCTTCTCGCCCCGCGAGAGCCGGGTCTTCGGCTCAGGGACGGCGCGGGCTGCCTTGGTGGCCGTCTTTGAGCGCAGCGCATCGGGGCGCATCAAGATCCCCTTGCCGTCGGCCGAGAGCACGAGCAACTCCCCGGTCTTGCCGCGCTTCGGGCGTCTGGTCGCGTAGAAGTCCTCGAAGTCCATCGCTGCGGTCGTGGCGAGATCTTGCACCTGGCGTTTGCCGAGCCGCTGCCCCGTCGAGCGCTCGACGGCCTCCACCGCGTCCTGGAAGCTGCCGCGGCAAGTCTCTAGCGACGCCAGCTTTGCGGAGTCCGTGGGAATGGCGCTCAACCGGCAGGTTCAGCTCCGCGTCGGCGGGATGCAGGTTCGCCAATCCCGGCGCCCGATAGGCCAGACGCTCCACGCTCACTGTCCCGAACACGCTCTCAAGCGCCCGGGCGTGCCCGGACTCAACGCGTCCGCGAGCGACGCCTTCATCGCCGATCACCTGCTCAACGCGCTGCTCGCGGATCGCCCGCAGCGCTAGATGATCATCGGGCAAGAGGTACAACAACTCTCGCCCATCGCGGTCAAGACGCTCCTCAAGCTCGGAGTGCGAGAGCCCCGCCGCGTCGGTCCCGTCCAGAAAGCAAACCAGTACCTCGAACGGCTCACGGCTAGACACCAATCCAGGCACGGCAGCGCGATCACCAGGCGGGAGGCTGCTGGCGCTCACGGCTGCAGCATCGCTACCAACCTCACGGTCAGGCAGGAGTTCCCCGCCCGGCGGGTAAAGTTCGCCACAACGCGTGTCGAGATCGGCAGTCAGGTTGGCCACCTCCGTGGTCGACGTTGCACATGAACAACGCCGACTTCGACACCCGAGCTACGAGTCCCCGGCTTGAGAGACGCTCAGACCCCCAAAACGGTCTGATACCGCCAGTTCCGGCTCAGCAGCAGCACCAACCACACACCGGGCGCCAGCCAAAACAGCCCATTTCTAGGCTGTCTTCTGTCAACTCAACCCGCCAACCGGAGTCTCTTCAGAAGAGCCGAACCCCTTCGGACAGACCTGCTCCTCGCGGTGCGCCTTTCCGCAGCACCAAACGGAGCATCGTGGGCCGACCGAGGACGCATGCCCCGACGCCGCCGCCTTGAGGACCGTGAAGCCCTGGGATATGAGTCCGAACCGGTAGCCTCTTGCTCTTGGAGGCGCGGCCATCTACGTGAGGCACGGAGGTCAGGCTGCGTCTACCGTCATGATGAGTCCGGCAGGTCGATGACCACGAATAACTCGTCGGGCGACGCCTCTGCATCTGGCCGTAATGCCCGTGAACCCCCCACCGTCAGGACCGTCATCCTTCGGCACAAGGTTGCGTCCATCGGAGGAATTGCCCTTCTGTTCGTTCTGGTTGCCGTGATGGCTGCCACAGTGCTATTAAGCTCGAGCGGGGGAGCGCTTAGCGACTCATCCTCATGTTCGGAGTGGAGTGCTGCAAGCCAGGCGCAGCAGAACGCCTACTCACACCTTTACGTCAATGAGTATGGTGCCCTTCTCAGCAGAGGTCTTGATGCCGTCAGCATCGAGTCAGCCATCAACAGAGACTGCACCCACGCCGCCTACTTGGGCGAGAGTGACGAACTGAGCGTCTTTGCGGCCATCAGGCACCACTATTGAGTGCCTTCACCGCTGCCCTGCGGTAAGTATCGCTACGTCTCCGGTTGGTGCGGGCGACGTGATCACCGCGACCGAAGACGACCGGCCGTCTCTCGTCGTGGTAGCGAATGCGGAAGGGAGGCGTGTGCTCCGACCGAGACGAAAGGACAAGGCGCAGAGTCTGCGCGCTCAGCCGAGAAGTAGCGACGCGCCGTCCGGCGCGCCTGCAGCCGGGCGAATCCGGGGGCTTGTCGCGCCATAAGAGCTTAGAGGCAGCGCTCGCGCCGGACAGCTCGCAAGAGCATGTGTCAGTCGCGGCGGACGCGGACCGGAGCCGGGGTCTGAGGCCCTGATCGGTTGCCGCCCGGATCCTGGTTGAGCCGGCGGCGAGGGTCTTGCCTCGGGTGCGTGCCGAGGATCGAGCGTGCTCGCCAGGTGAAGAGCGCTTGACCTTTGCGGTCGGCGATTGCGAGAGCCTCCCGAGCGGCGTCACGTGCTTCGGCTGCGCGCTCGGCGGTCTGCAGTACGTCAGCGAGGACGAGCCAGTTCGAGGCCTGCTCGGTGACAAATTCGGCCTGCATAGCTGTCTCGACCGCGACGTAGGCGGACCGCTCCGCGGCGGCATATTCGCCGGAGTGAAGTTCGATTAGCGCGCGGGCTCGTGCTTGGCGCTCGATTGCGTCGAGGTCGTGCTCGTCGGCGAGCAACGAAGCGGCCTTCGACAGGACCTGGCCTGCCTCCTGGAGCTTGCCCTGCGGGATCAGCGCTTCGACGATGCAGACCAGCGCGCTTGTGAGCCAGCCGTTGGCTTCAAGCCGCTCGAACGTCTCGCAGCCCGAGCGCGCGAGGCGTTCTGAGGAGGCAAAGTCCCCGGCCCACAGCTCGATCGGTGACCACCAGAACGCCTGCTGGCATGCGTGCTCCCGAACGTCGCCAACCGTCGACATCAACGAGGTGGCGTTCTCGGCGAGGCCGCGCGCCTCCGCGTACCGGCCGCGAACTCCTTCGAGGACGGCGAGACCCATCAGCGTTTGCGAGCGGGCGTACGGACTGTGGGTCTGCTCCACCATCTGCGTGAGGCGTGGGATCGCTTCGCTAGCCGGGGTTGGTCCCTGGACGAGACTCCAGGCAAGCCCGTCTAGCGCCTTGGCCTCGAGCGCGCGGCTCCCGGCTCGACGAGCGCACGCCAACATCCGCTCTGCCGCTTCGCCTGACGCGACTGTGCGGCCGACGCCGTGATGCCACATCCTCAGGACGCCCCAAGCACGCGCCTCATGGAGAGGGTCATCGCCTTCCTGGAAGAACGCAAGCGCCCTCTCCACAGGCGCGATGTATTCGGGGCCGGGCTCGGTGCCGGCCATGATTGCCACCTCACCCCGCGCCACGGCTGCCCGCGCGGCCAGTGCGGCATCACCGAGGCGGTCGGCTTCGCGCGCCGCGTCAGCGAGCGCGGGCCGCGCGCGCCGGACATCGCCCGCGAGCGCAAACTGGTCGGCGAGCTCGATCAAGATGGCACCGCGCTCCCCGTCGCGTCCGGCTCCGGTCCACTCCAGCGTCTCGAGAGCCAGTTCGTAGAGCCCTATGGCCTCCTCGTAGGCGAGCAGGCCGGCGGCGTGCTCTGCCGCACGCCGGGCATAGTTGACCGCTTTGCGCGCTTCCCCGATCGAAACTGCGTGGAGGTAATGGTGCGCGATCTCCGACAGGTGTGGCTCTACGCTGGCGGCGTATCTGCGCTCGAGCGTGTCGGCGACCGTCTTGTGCAGGCGTGCCCGACGAGCACCCGAAAGGTCGCCGTAGAGCGCGTCGCGCACGAGCTCATGCGAGAAACGCAAGTTCCCGCGGCTGCCCGGCACATCTGCGACCAGCCGGGCGGCTATCGCCTGCTCGAGGTCCTCGACGATCTCTGTATCCGGTCGCCCACGGGCCTTGGTTAGGACCGCCCCATCGAACTCTCGTCCGATCACCGCCGCGAGCGACAGCGTCTTTCGGCACCCAGCGGATAGCCGCTGCAACCATCGCTCGATGACCTGGCCGATCCCGTCGGGAAGCTCAAGCGTTTGCGCGTTGCTGAGTTCGCCAAACCGTCCCTCGGCCTGGAGCAGACGTACGAGCTCGGTCACAAACAGCGGGTTTCCATCGCTCGAGCGATGTATGGCCGCCGCGAGAGCGGGAAGCGGTCCGCGCTCGCCAGCAGCCAGCCCGACGACGCGCCCGGTGTCCTCCGCTCCGAATCCGGTCAGCTTGATGCGATGGACACCACGCCGGCCGGTGAGCTCGGCGATCGTCGACCGCAAATGATGCCCCTCTGAAACCTCAGTGTCGCGGTACGCCGCAACGATCAGCACGCGTGCGTCCGGCAGCGCATCGGCCAGGAATCGCAGCAAGATCGTTGAGGGCTCATCGGCGGCGTGCACATCGTCGAGGACGAACACGAGAGGCCTGGGGACGCTGGCGCGACGCACAAGCCCGGCGATCGCCTCGAACAGTCGAAAGCGGCCATCGTCAGATCCGGCCAGCTCGCTCTCGGGGACACCAGGCACCCGCTGCCGAAGCTCGGGCAGGATCTGCGCCAGTTCGCTCACGACCAGCCCCGCTTCGCTCCCTAACTGATCAACGGAGCAGTCGCGCAAGTAGCTGCGGAGTGCTTGTACCCACGGCCAGTACGCGGGGGCACCGCCGGCTTCCCAGCAGCGCCCCCAGAGCAACCGCGAGCCGCGAGCCGCGGCAAGCTCGCCGATCCGCCCCGCCAAGCGGCTCTTACCGATGCCGGGCTCGCCCGCGATCAGGGCCACGGTGCCCCGTCCGGTCAACATATCTTCGAGCGCTCCTTTGAGGACATCCAGCTCGTGCTCATAGCCGACGAACACGCCCTCGCCATCGAGCTGAGCGGTGCGGCTCGGAGCGGCGGAGCGCAAGGAGGCGTCCTGGGCGAGGATCGCTTCGTGCAACTCGCGAAGCTCTGCTGAGGGCTCGATCCCGAGCTCCTCAACCAGTGCAGACCGCGCGCTCCGGTATGCCTGGAGCGCCTCGGCTTGCCTGCCGACCCGGTACAGCGCCAGCATCAACTGGCCACGCAGCCGCTCGCGGTAGGGCTGCTCTCGGATAAGCCGCTCCAGCTCCACGATTACCTTCCCCTCCTGGCCCAGCTCCAACTGCGCAGCGATCCGCTGTTCGACCGCAGCCAGCTGCAATTCCGACAGCCGGGCGATTTCAGCTTGTGCGAAGGACTCGTAGGCAAAGTCGCTGAGCGGCGGACCTCGCCACAGCTCGAGTGCCTGGTCGAGTTTCCCGACTGCCAGCTCGCTGCTCGCTGTGGCGATCAAACTTTGGCCTTTGACGATCAGCCGCTCAAACCGCTCGCTATCCAGCTCGCCGGGCGCCACCCGGAGCAGATAGCCGCCCGCAGCCGTAATAAGCCGCTCGGAGACGCCACCGTCAGATCCCAGCGCACGGCGCAGCCGCGACACATGCACCTGCAGGCTCTTTGCGGCGCTGGCCGGAGGCTCACCGCCCCAGAGCTCCTCCACCAGGCGGTCGCTGGACACGACCTCGTTGGCGTGCAGCAGCAGGATGGCGAGCACCGCTCGCGGCTTGGAGCCGGCTACGGGCAGCTCGCGATCGTCGTCGTCAACGACCTGCAACGGCCCGAGGATCCCGAAGCGCATACGCGTGCCCCTCTGAGGCCAGCGTACCAGCCGCACCCGCCCCGCGCGCGATCTCCGTTTACCGGACTGCAAGCGCGCTGCAACCAGGGGCGATCACAGTGCTCGCACCGAGCTCGGGCACACGATCCAACCCCACGGGCCGCACTCCACGGCCCACCACCCAGGAGCACAACATGTCCACGATCCAAACCACGCTGAGGGCCACACCGAGTCGCTGGAGCGCCACCGTCCTGACCACGGCGGCTGCGCTGATCGCCGTCGGCGTGGCCGTGCTGTTCCTCGCCCTCGCCGGCGGGGGCGGTGGGAACCGCGCGGCGACGAGCTATCCGACACCGACCTTGGCGACCAGTCATCCGGCGCCGACCTACTACCCGCTGATCCAGTATCGCGGCACCGGTGCGGCGCGGGCCGCTCTCGACCCGGAGACCGGCCAGATGCACGGCGGAGGCGGCGTGGCGCCCGCCTCTGCTGCGCAGGCGCACCCGACGGCACCCACGTCCGTCAGCCAGCACAAGTCCTACGGCGCGGTGCCGTAGGGCCCGGGGTGGATCAGGAGGGGTCCCCTAGAAGCGGGGCCCCTCCCCGATCCCACACCACCGCCCCTTGGAAAGCGAGTTACGAACGGAGGTCTGAAGATGTCCCGCAAGTACACCAGGACAGTCGCTGCCGGGCGAGCGCCTGCCCGCAGGCGGCGAGCGCTTGCGTTGCGGCTCCCCGCGATCGGTATCTCGATGGTGCTCTCTCTGACCTAATTCGGGCGCTACTGCTCCTTCCGTGGGTGAGGTGAGGGACGTGGCGGGGTAGCT
>CALAQT010000181.1 GCA_937888775.1 uncultured Actinomycetes bacterium
GCCCAGCCTCCAAGGAGGCCCGGATGTCTACTGACCAACGTACTTAGGAACTACACCTAGGGGTCGGCGCGCTGGCGGGTGTCCTGATGGCCCGCGGCGCGGCCTGGCCGTACGGCAGCCTGCTCGGCGCGCACCTCGCGCTCAACCTCGGCGGCTGGCTCGGCACAGCGATCCTCGGCACGCTGCACACCTTCTTCCCGTCGCTCACCCAGACGCAGCTCCGCCATCCGCGCCTGCAGCGTCCGACCTACGTCCTGTGGCTGCTCGGCATCCTCGGGCTGGCGGGCGGCGCAGCCTTCGGCAGCTCCGGGGTGCTGGCCGCAGGCTGGAGCTGCCTCCTCCTCGCCGCGATGCTGCTCGCGGTCAACCTCTTCGCCTCGCTGTGCACCGCTGTGCGTCCGCTCGCTCTGCCGGCCCGCCTGCTGGCGCTCGCGCAGGCATTCCTCCCCGCCGGACTGCTGCTCGCGCTCCTCGCCACGCTCGAGACGGGCGCGGAAGGGCCCTTCACAGGCCCGCCGCGCACAGCGCTCGCCGTGCTGCTCCTGGCCGGCTGGATCGGGCTCACGGTCGCCGGCTCACTCATGCACCTACTCGCGATCCTCGCCCGCATCAGGAACGTCACGCTCCCCATGCCCCAGCCGCGCCCGCTCCGCTACCGGGCGCTCACCGCCACAACGGGTACGGGTCTCGCTGCGCTCGCGCTCTCGCGTGCTCCCGGACTGGCCCCGCTCGGCGCCCCCGCAGCCGCGGTCACGGCGGCCGTGGCGGCCCTGCTGGCGATACGTGTGCTCGCGCTTGCCATACGCGCCGTGGGACCCACGGCGTCATGAAGCGCCATCCCGCCCTCGCTCCCCTCTCGCGCGATCATCATCACGCACTCGTCATCGCCCAGCGGCTGCGCCGCGCGACCGCCGAGACGGCCACGGAGAGCGCCCAGGCGTTCCTCAGCCACTGGGACGACGAGGAGAAGCTGCACTTCCGTATCGAGGAGGAGGTTCTGCTCCCAGCCTACGCCGCCCACGGCAAGCCCGACCACCCAGTGATCATCCGCATGCTCCTCGACCACATGCTCATCCGCCGCGACGCCGCTCGACTCGCTGAGACGCCGCCACTCGAGCTGCTCCACGACCTCGGAGCACTGCTCGCAGGGCACGTCCAGCTCGAGGAGCACGAGGTCTTCCCCCTGATCGAGGCGACTATTCCCGAGACCGCACTCCAGGCGCTCGGCGAACGCATACGTGACGCCACGCGCTGACCTTCCGGCCAGCGCTGTCCAAACGCGATCGGCGATCAGTGCGTGAACGAGGCGCCACACGCGGTCCAGATGGTTGCCCAAGAGAGGCCGAAGCCCAGTCCCGGCGGCGACGGGCTTCGACTTTCGGGCAAGTGAGAGATAGGACTCGAACCGGCATGCGCGATCGTCATGCCGCGTCGCGGATCATCTGCGCAGCCCGCCGACGCGCTTGCCGAGCGACCGGCTCCATGAGATCCTCGAGGAGCCCGCCGTGGTTCCGTCTTTGTACCCGCATCCGCCCTGTAGATGCCTCGCAAATCGCGAGGGTTTCGAGCGATGCGCTCTGCGAAGCAGACGCCTATCTACCTACGATCGTGAATCCCGCTCTCGCCGGCACCGAGGAGGGGGCGCCGGTCACCTCCCCGGTCAGCGTCGCGATGTAGCTTCCGGTGCTCAGCGCGTGCGATCTGACGCGCCCGCTGAACGCCACCCTGTTGGCGCCCGCGGCCCCGGTTCGCGTGAGCGTGCCCACGACGACCAGGCGGGTGCAGGGCGGTTCCTGCCGGGGATGCACATGGGCTCTCGGGGCGAGGCACCGCCCGTCGTGCCGGCGGCCGCTCAGCTTGCGTTGCAGGACGATGCGCACACGCGCCCGCTCGTTGAGCGTGAAGCCGATCGTGGTTCCGCGCGGCGTGCGCACCGAGGCCGTCACGGCGGTGGGGGCGCTCCCCACTCTGAAGCGAGCGGGTGAGATCGACAGGTGCGAGAGCACGGGCGCCAACAGCACATTCGGCGCCACGATGACCGGAGCCAGGACAGTCGCGAGGATCGACGTCTGGTTGTCGGCGGGCGAGGTGTCGATCGCGGGTGCGTGCACGCTCGCCACGTCGGTCGCGGTGCCCGCGAGGCCGAGCGTGGCGGACACGTTGACGGCCACCGAGGCTCCCCGCGCCAATGTGCCAAGCGCACATGTGAGCGTCGTCGAGCCAGCGCAGCTCCCGGCCGCAGTGGTTGCCTTCACGAAGGTGGCGCCCGCCGGGAGCACGTTTTCGACCGTCGTGCTGGGCGCCGGGTCTGGGCCGAGGTTGGTGGCGGTGAGCGTGTAGACGATGCCTCCGCCGAGAGCCACCGAGGTCGGCGAGGCCTGGCCGGTTATCGCGAGGTCCGCGAGCGGAGTGACCTCGACCGAGCCGATGTCGCACTGCGCACCGGCCGTCGCGGGGCGCGCGCCGCCACGCTGGTCCTGTTCCGCACATGTTTCGTTTGTGCCGGCCTCGATCGCCGGACTCCCGGCGCCCAGGAGCATCGTGGGGGTGGGGCCGCCGTTTTCGCCGAGCGACCCGAGCAGCGGATTGCCTTGGATGCTGAATTTACATTCGGTCCCATTCTCGAGGTTTGGGCCCAGGTTTGTGACCCTACCAAGGCAGTTGTCGACGTTTCCATTTATGTCGGTGTTGCCCGCGATGATCGTGTCTTGCGCGGTCGATTCTGCCACGGGTGGCTGAGGGAGGTTTTCGAGGAATCTGATCCCGCCGCCGCATGCTTCCCCGCCGGATTCCACGCCTTCGCATTTGTTGCCGCTGATCGTGTCGTTGATAAGGGTGGTTCGTTCGACCTCCATCGCCGCCCCCGCATCTTCGACGTGGTTGCCCGTGATGGTGCTGTTGACGACCCTGAACGGACCTGACCCGTCCACACCGCCCCCGCCGTGGGCGGAATTGCCGCTCACCGTGCTCGAGTCGATCAAGACCGGCACCAGTTCGTTTTCGCGGGTGTGAATCCCACCACCGTCGTTTTCCCCCAGCAAGTGGTTTTCGGTGACGATGTCGCGCTCGATCGTCAGCGACGTCTTGCCTTCCCCTTCCGCTTGCACGGCCCCGCCGTCCTTTTTGACTTCGGCTCCGGTGAGCGTCAGATCGTCGAGGGCCACCGTGCCGGCGCTGACGACGAAGATCTGACTATTGGTCGCCGCGCGGATCGTCGTGACGCGAGCGCCGGCGCCCGCGAGCGTCATGCTCGCGGCGATCGAGAGCTGACCGCCGGCGGCGGCGTTCAGTTTGTATTCGCCCGCCGGGATCTGGATCGTGTCGCTGGTCCCGTCGCTGTTGGCCAGAGCGATGGCCGCACGCAGCGTGCTGCAGATCCCCGCTTTGCAGGCCGGCGGGCTCGCCGGATCGCCGGTGGTGCTCACGGTGAGCGTTGCCGCCTGGGCCCCGGAAGCAGTCATGAGCAGGGCGAGCCCGAGCAGCAGCCCCGCGCGGCGCATCAACGCCGACCGCGGCCTCGGCGACGCGGACCCGGTCAGTCTTCTACATGCGGCTGTCGTGCGGGAACGCATAGCTCCCCCCTTGGGTCGACTGGTCCAAATGAGCTGACGCGCCCAACGAGCGTAGTCACGCCGGGTACGGTAGTCAACTTCCAACCGAAGCGGGGCAGATCAGCTCGAGGCCGATTGGCGGTCCAAACACGAAGCCGGGAGCTGTTGATCATGGTGGTCAGGGTAGGATCAACGACTCATGAGCCGGGCACCGGAATCCCTCGCGCTGGGCATGGCGGCGTCAGTTGATCCCGAAGACCCCACCGCCAACTCCGGATGGCCTGCTGCGGTTCTCGGCGCCCTGCGGGAAGTTGCGGCTCGAGTTGTCCCGGTCAACGACACTCCCGATCACAGCACCGCTCGTATCGCCTTGGTGGCCGGCGCCCTGCTCGGGCTGCGGCCATCTGATATCGCGGAACATAGCGTTGCCAAAGAAAGGCTATGGACCGTAGGGAAGGCCAGCCTCCCCTACGCGGCCGCAAGGCGCCGCAAGGTGCACACCACGCTGGCACGCGCCGGGACGCTCGACGGCTTCGTTCAGAACGGGGGGGACTATCGAGCGCCTGCCGGGCTCCCGATGGTGACCTACCAGGACTCGACCGTCGTCCAGGCTGTCGACGTTTACCCCTGGGCCCACCTTCGCGGGCTCTCTCGGCGGGAGATCAACGGGCTCGTCCGGCGCCAACGCGCGGCGTACGAGTCAGCCGCTGGATGCTGCACCTTCTCGCAATGGACCGCAGACAGCATCATCTCCGACTACGGGATTGCCGAGAGCAAGGTCCACGTTGTCGGGCTGGGCTCAAACGCTTCGTTCGCCGACATTGACCAGGGGGAGCGGCGATGGTCGAGACCGCGTTTTCTGTGGGTGGGGTTCGATTGGGCACGCAAGAACGGTGAGCTTGTCCTTGGTGCCTTTGCGGACGTCCGGGAGAGCTTCCCTGACGCGACGCTCGATCTGGTCGGTGGCCACCCCCGTGTTGCGCTCGAGGGCGTGACCGGCCATGGGTCGTTGGCCATGGATGATCCTGCAGGTCGCGCACAGCTGACCGCTCTATATCGCGAGGCCACTGTCTTCGTGATGCCTTCGCTTCACGAGCCGGCGGGCACGGTGCACGTTGAAGCCGCCGCCGCCGGGATCCCCTCGATCGGAACGAGCAACGGAGGCGCGGCGACCTGCATCGGCGAGGCGGGGTACGTCGTTGATCCCGCTGCGCCCGCTGAGCTCTTCGAGGCGATGCGCAAGCTCTGTGACCCCAGCACCGCCCAGCGGCTCGGCGCGCTGGGCCGCGAGCATGCCAAGCAATTCACGTGGCGTAAGGTCGCCGAGCGCTTGGTGCGGGCACTGAACATCCCAGGCCTCGACATGACGGGGTACGCTGGATTTCTGTAGGCGTCCCGGGATGACTTCGCCGTCACAAGACCCGGATCATGATCGAACGCGTCGTGTGCTGCGGTTTACCATCGTGGCCCAGTGGCAGCTGGCATGACCCTGCCGCGCGGCCCCCTTTCAGTGTCGGGCCGTGCGCTCGAGCAGGTAGGCGCTGCTCGCCTTGACCGCACTCGCACCGGGTGCATCGAGCGTGAGGACCAGGCGTGCCCCGAGGCGCTGGCGGATGGCCACCTGTTCGGACCCATATGGGGTCAGATGGAGTGTCAGCGCGCCGCTGGCGCCGCCGGCGAGCTCGATGCAGGCGCGGGCGAGCAGCTGATCGGAGGGTGCGCCCCCGCCGTAGCGGAAAGCCGGATAGAGACGCGCGACGCCGGAGACAGCGAAGGCATTTTCGTTGACGAGTGCCAGCGTCGTCGTGCCCCGAGGCTCAGCGACTCGCAGGACGCCGGTCGTGCCCTGCGCGCTCACGAGCGGGTTCGAGGGAGCGAGCCGCACGCCGGGCGGGTCTGAGGCTCGCGGGCACACCAGTGGCGCGGGCGGAGGGGGCGCGTAGATGAGCGTACGGCGAAGCAAGCGGGTGAATGCGTCGGCGCCGGAGAACGTCAGGTGCAGGCCGTCGGGCTGAAACCAGGCTGGGTGGCCTTCGCTTTCGTGCACCCAGTCCAGCACATGAATCTGGCGCGGGCTGTCCCGAGTGCTCGCTCGAACCGTTGCCGCGTCGCTGCCCGAGCCGCCCCCCAGCTCACGCGGAGTAACGAGCGCGAGCTCACGGTCGCGTCCGAGGATCCGGAGCGTTTCGGCGACGTCCGCCGAAGTGATGCTCCCGTCTGCGCCCAGCGCGATCACGACGAGATGGGGCAGCAGATGTGCATGTGCGAGGCCGGCGAGCAGAGTGAGCGCCTCGCTGAACTGACGGCATCCGTGCGCGTTGACGTCGAATCCAGCCGCGGCGAGCTGCGGCAGCGCCAGCAGCATCGTCGAGTCGCCGATCGCGAGCGGAGGCCTGTAGGGCTTGCGCCAGTGCTCAGCCGTCGCCGTTTGCACGCCGCCGCAGTCCGCCCCGGCGGCGCGTGGATGCCCCATCGAGAGCAGGCAGGCCAACAGGAGGGTCGCGAACGCCAGAGGCGCGCGCCTGGGTAGCGACGAGCAGATGAGCGCGGACGATAGTTGCTTCGAGCCGAGAGCATGCCTCGTTGTGGAGTTCCGCGGACCGGCTGGCGGGCGGCGGTAGCTCGTCGGCTATTGTTGGCGCCGTGAGTCTGCAGAATCACAGAGGCGTGTTGTCGCGGGCGGGCCGGGTCCTCGCGGTTGCGCTTCTCGCGGTGTCAGGGGCATGGGCAGCGGCGCCGGCCATGGCGCGTCCGCCGGCGTCGGCGGCTGGTACATGCAACATCTCCGGCAAACAGCAGAACCAGGGCCCGACGTATCTGACGTCCCTGAGCGTGAGCGGCGGCGCGAGTTGCGCGACGGGCTTGAGCGTCGTGCGCGCCTACTACCGCTGTCGTGTTCACTCCGGAGGCGCAAAGGGCTACTGCCGCAGCAGCGTGTTCGGGTACCGATGCTCGGAGAGGCGGATGGGCATCTCGATTCAGTTCGACTCGAGGGTGACCTGCACGAGAGGCCGCCTGCGCATCTACCACACCTACACCCAGGACACCTGACCGCCGCGCCCGTCCGGGGCGCGAGCTGATCGTCGCCTCGCGGAGCCGATGCAGTAGGTTCACCCGCAAGGAACGGATGCCGAATCGTTGCCCGCCCGCTGTTCGGGTGGCCCGCCGCTTGGCCTGCGCTCGAAATGTGTCGGCGCGAGCCGTGCGGGAAATGGGGGACGACATGGGCGCTGAGGGACAACTGAGCCGCGAAGGCTCGCGGCTCCGAGGCTCGGCATCGGTTCTGTTTATGATTCTCGCCGCGCTCGCGACGGCGGTGGCGACAGCTCCCCAGCTCGCGGCAGCCCGCAATGCTGCGCCGTTGAACGTGGCAGGGAGCGCCGCGTCGCTGCGCGCGCTCAGTGCGTCGGCGTCCTGCCCCTCCACGACCGCCACGATCGTGCGCACCGAAAGCGCCGGGACCGTGCTGGACTTCAGCGCTCAGAGCCCGATGGGTGTCCCGCTGCACGGCAGCGTGCTGCGCAGCCAGAGCCAGGGGCACTTCTACGAGCTCGCAGGGCTGTCGGTAACCCTTCGATGGGGTTCGAACGCCTACGAGCTCTCGCACGGTGCGACCTTCGCCCTCGGGTGCTACGGACAGGCGGCGGGCTCCAACGTGTTCTATCCCGCCCTCAGAATGCTCTCCGGCAGCGCCACGCTGCATGTGGCCGCTTCGGACCCCGGGGGAGTGCTGACGAATGAGGGCCTCTATGGGCCGATCCCCGGCCAGCAGATCCACCACGGCTACACCTTCGGTGTGACCCGTGTGCTGCGCGCGCCCGCCGATCATGAACACCTGCTCCTCTGGTTCGCCAACTACGAGAACCAGCCAACGGGCACGAGCACGATCGTCACGCAGGACGCCTCACTGGTCAACGTGACGCCCTACGTCGGACCGCGGCGGGGTAGCTGCCGTCACGTCCGCAAGGCGATCCTCCACTCGACCGGCATGCAGAGCCTGGGCGGGGGGCAGTACGTGCAGACGGGCACCTCGCAGTACTTCGGCTGATCCTGGGTGCACCACACGGCGGTGGAAGGCCGAAAATCGGAGTAGAATCGACCCAGGGCCGTTATCGGCCGCTGCTGTTCGATCCTCTCGCATAGGTCCCCGCCCGGCACGCTTGCCTCCCGCCGACCTCACCGGGCTGTCTCGTCCAAAGCGACAGAAACGCCGTTTGCAAGCAGGGCCCGTCCCAAATCGGGGGCCCTGGAGGAGGGCCCCGTGGGGCATCGGCAGGCGACCGGAGAATCGACCCGACGATGAGACGGCGAGATACCGTCCCATCTCTGAAGCAGTTCGTTCAGGCCGTGACCGCGACGCTTCTCGTCGCCGGCTGTCCGGTCGCGATCGTGTGGTGGCTGCGCGCCTCGGGGACGGTCTCGTCGACTATCCTGGGCGTGGCCCTCGGCATGGGCCTGTCTCTCTGCGCTTCGCTCGTGGGTCGCATCCTTTGGGAGACGCGGTCTGGCTCTCAGGATCTCCTGTTCAGCGAGTTGATGATCTGGGGCTTTCTGCATCGCTGGCACACTCAGCGTCGGCTGGCGTCAGCGCGCGACATGGTCGGGCCGATGAGCCGGACGCAGAAGCTCATCGGCGGCCTGAGCACCAACGAGCAGGCGAGGCTGCTGGAGCGGCTCGTCTCGGGCATGGAGACGCGGGATCCGTACCTCCACGGTCACTCCCGCCGGGTGGCCCGTCATTCGTGGATGATCGCCAGGCGGATGGGCCTCCCGCGCGCCGAGGTCGCCCGGATCCGCACCGCGGCTGCCATCCACGACGTGGGGAAGATCGACACGCCGACGGAGATCCTTCACAAGCCTGGCGCGCTGACCATCGAGGAGTACGAGGTGATCAAGAAACATCCGAGCGACGGGGCTCGAATGGCTGCCGGCCTCCAGGACGAAGAGCTGACGTCGATCGTTCGCCACCATCATGAGCGTCTCGACGGAACCGGATATCCGAGTGGCCTATCAGCGGAGGAGATACCGCTCGGGGCGCGGATCATCGCCGTCGCCGACACCTTTGACGCCATTACCGCGGCCCGACCCTACCGGCCCGCGTCACCGCACAAGATCGCGATCGACATCCTCAGGAACGAGACGGGCACCCAGCTCGACCCGGCTGTCGTGCGGGCGTTCTGCACCCACTATGCGGGCCTGCGCTCCCTCGCGCTATGGGGATCGTTCGTGAGTCTTCTCGATCGAGTGACATCCTGGCTCGGTGGTGGCGCCGCGAGTCTCGGGTCGACCGCCAAGGTGGTCGGTGTTGCGGCCTTGGTTGGCGCCGCGACCGCCACGACACCCACGCTCGCCCTGCCGGTCTCCGAGCCCCATCCAACGGGAGGGCACTCAGCGTCAGTGGTCGCGCTACCCGAATACACCAGCGACGCGATGGCGGGGAGCGCGCTCGTGAGCAGGGGTGCGGCGAGCCCGAGCAGGCGACGCGCCGGCCCACACGTCGTTGTCCCCTCGGCTCACAGCGGCGCAGCCGGTCCGCGACCGACGAACTCGTCCCTCAGCAGCGCAGCCGGGGCGCAGCCGTCGGGGGCGGGGCCGGGCAAGGCCAAGAGCACGCCTCCGGGCAACGCCAAGAGCACGCCTCCGGGCAAGGCCAAGAGCACGCCTCCGGGCAACGCCAAGAGCGAACCTCAGGGCAAGAGCGAACCTCAGGGCAAGGTCAAGAGCGAACCTCCGGGCAAGAGCGAAGCGCATTGATCGCCGATGGCGGCGACTGCAGAACTCGCAATTCCCCGTCGACCCGGCAGGGCCGGTCAAGTCGCACGTCGTCCAGTTCGGAGAACGCTCACGGGCCGTCTTGCTCCAGGAGCCCCTCCAACCGCTCGAGCGCAGGCGGGGTGCCCATGGCAACGATGATGTCGCCGGGGACCAGGGTGGTCTCCCCGGGCGGCTGCGGTTGGAACTCCGCTCCGCGACGCAGGCCTACGATCATCGAGCCGCCGCGGATGTCGCCGACGGTCCGACCCAGACCCTCGCAGGCCTCGCCCACCTCGATCTCCTCCATGCGGTACTGGACATCCACATCCCAGACCCCGCTCAGCTGGCGGTGCAGGGCCAGCCTTGCCATCTCCGTACCGCTGGCCTTGTACGGGGAGATGACACGGTCGGCCCCAGCCCGTTTGAGCTTCTTCTCGGTGTCCTCTCTCGCCGCCCTCGCCACTATCGCTATGTCCGCCCGCAGCTCGCGCGCCGTGAGCGTGATGAACACGTTGTCGGCGTCGGAGTCCGCACATGCGATGATCGAACGGGCGCGCTCGATGCCGGCCTCGACGAGCACCCCGTCATCGGCCGCATCACCCTCTATGAAGCAAATGCCGAGCCCCTCGGCCAGGTGACGGTTCTCCGGGTCGGTGTCGACCACCACGTAGTCGGCGCGGGCGGCGTGTAGGTCTCGCGCGACCTGACGTCCGACGCGGCCGAACCCGCAGATGATGTGGTGGCCGGTGAGCGAGTCGATCATCTTCTGCATACGCCGCACTGCCAGCAGGTCGCCGAGGTGCCCCGCCACAAAGAACTCCGCGACCGTGGCGAGTGCGTAGAAGAGCGTACCGACGCCCAGGACGACGAGCGCAACCTGAACGATCTGGCCCGCAGTCGTGTGCGGCTGCGGAAAGCCCCCGACGGTAGCCGCCGTGTCCAGCGCCCAGCGAGACGCGTACCAGAAGCCCACTCCCTCGCTGAGCGCAAGGCCGAGCGCGGCAAGCAGCAGCAGGACGAGCACGGTCGCCCCGAGGAGAGCGGTGCGTCGCACGAAGATCATCAGCTGGCGATGCGTCGCCACCCCCGGACGATCGGGTACGTGGCGTGCTGGGCGGTCGGAGCCCGACACTGCTAGCCACCTGCAGAGGCGGCCGGTGCCGAGCGCCCTGTTGCGCACGCCGGCCCAAGCGTTTGTGGGAGGAATGGCCTCATGGCGGCATCATGTCCGATGACGCGGTCGCCGACTTCGACGCAGCGGCGCGGATCTACCGCCGTTGCCGCGCGGCGGGAGTTACGCCGCGCGGGCTGCTCGATCGCAGCGCTTGCATGGCGCCGAAAAGCTGCTCTCCTCGCCCACGACGCCGACCTGGACCGCGTTGCCGGAGTCATCGGGATCGCAGTTGACCAAGCGTCGCTGCGCGCCTAACAACAAGGCTCACGGCCACCCGGTTTCCCGCCCTTGGATGGCTCCAGGACGCCCGATAGGGCGCCAGAGATCGTCCTCTCGCGGAACGTAGTCTTCACGGAGCTGGCGGAGAGGTTTGACCCGATGCCCTCGGCAGGGGGCTGACCCTAGCTTTGGGCGTGAGGCTCACCGCTAAGGCCCGCGAGACCACACGAGCAGACCTCCTGAGAAAGGGAGACATCTCATTCGCCCGCGTCAACACAAAGCAGTGACCCTTGGTGCTATTTGCCTAGCGGTGTTGCTCATCCCAGTAGTCACTGCCGGAACAGCCGTAGGAACAGCGGCCAAACCCGCGTCGAGCAAGATCAGGTACGTGAGCGGGCGCCTGAGCCTGCCGGGATACACAATCGTTGTGGTCGGCTACAACGGCAAGAACGCCCTCAGCACCAAGAGGGCGTTCCGGGTCCCAGCACCGGACACGAAGGTGCCGGTCGACCCCACGCAGTTGCGCCGCGCCGCTGCTGCTGAACACGCACACCGCCAGCGAGTTGACGCTGACGAAGTTCTCCAGATCGCCAACCTTCGTGCCGTCCGGGCTGATCCGCGCGAGCTCAGCCTCGTTGGAGATCGGCCGCGTCTTCCTGCCGCTCGCGCGATCGAGCACGAACAGCTGGGAGCCGAACAGGTAGGCCAGCTTCGTCCCGTTGCGCGACAGCGACGGCGCGCTGTATCGCGACGGCGTCCGCGAGGCCGATCGCGGGGAGGAGTTCGCACCGCTTGCGAGAACCCCGGATCAGGTCTCTGGGGGTCTCTTTCAGAGGACCCCGCGGGCCGAGCCTCTGCGGCCGCGTAGCGAACGGCCTCAGCTGTCGCCGATCTCAACGAATCGAGGCGGAAGCGAATGCGCGCAGTCAGCGGACAGGCCGCCCCGGCGGGACGTCAGGCAAGGCTGCTTCTAGCCGCTGCCCTGGCGTCGATCTCGAGCTTGGCGCTCGCTCCCGCGAGCGCGACCGCCGCCGCCGGCTTCGGTCGGCTGAGCGGCTCGGGCGGATGCCTCGTCGCCCCCGGGCTCGGGAGCGCGGAATCGGCAACGGGGGGTTGCGGCGTGGGCAAGGGGCTGATCGGTCCGGGCGCCGTCGCGGTCTCCCCCGACGGCGCGAACGTGTACGTGGCATCGGGCACCGCGGGTCCCACTATGGCGGCGAGTTTCGGCTCACTGGCGATCCTCAAGCGCGACCCCGCGACGGGTGCGGTCGCGGAGGTGGGCTGCCTGAGCTCCGATGGGACCGACGGCCGCGACGGAGCATCCGGCGCCTGTACCGCCACCCCCTCGCTGCTCGGTGCCGACGGGGTTGCTGTGAGCCCCGACGGCCTGGCCGTATTCGTCGCGTCGAGCTACTCGGGGAGCGTCGTGGGCTTTGCGCGAAGCGCCGTGGACGGCTCGCTCACGCGGATCGGATGCGTCGAGTCTCGGTCGCTCGGCTGTCCCTACGCGAACGTCTTCACCAGCTCGGGGGCGTTGGTGGCCAGCGCGGACAGCCATTCGCTATACGTCGCCGCGCCCGCCGTGGGCTCGGTCTCGACGCTGACGAGCGCCCCCGCGCCCGCGCCCGCCCAGATCGGAAGAGCGTCGTGTA
>CALAQT010000182.1 GCA_937888775.1 uncultured Actinomycetes bacterium
TGGAGTTCAGACGTGTGCTCTTCCGATCTGGTGCCGGCGGCCGGCTGCAGCGGCGCGCGCAGCTCGATCGCCCGCGCCGCGGCAACGCACTCGATCGCGACGATCCGGACCAGGTTCTCGACCACGACGCGGAGCTTGCACGCCGCTCCCCAGCCCATCGAGACGTGATCCTCCTGCATCGCGCTGGTCGGCAGCGAGCCCACGCTGGCCGGCGTTGCCAGCCGGCGGTTCTCGGCGACCATGGCGGCCTGCGTGTATTGCGAAATCATCAGACCGGAGTTCACACCCGCCTCCGGGGCCAGGAACGGCGGCAGCCCCTGCGACCGCGCCGGATCCAGCAGCCGGTCGGTACGGCGCTCGGCGATCGCCCCGACCTCGGCGGCCGCGATCGCCAGAAAGTCGCATGCGAACGCCAGCGGCGCGCCGTGGAAGTTGCCACACGATTCAACGCGGCCGTCGGGCAGGATGATCGGGTTGTCGATCGCCGAGCGCAGCTCGTTGGCCACCACACCGTCGGCGAAGGCCAGCGTGTCGCGCGCGGCGCCCACGACCTGGGGCGCACAGCGCAGCGAATATGCGTCCTGCACCCGCGGGTCGTCGTGGCGATGGCTGGCGATGATCGCCGAGCCCGCCAACAGGTGGCGCAGGTTCGCTGCACTGTCGGCCTGTCCGGGCTGGGGGCGCAGCGCCACGAGGTCCTCGGCGAACGCCCGATCGGTGCCCATCAGCGCCTCGACCGACATCGCGGCGGCGATGTCGGCGCTGCTGAGCATGCGCGCCAGATCATGCGTGGCCAGGGCCAGCATCGCGAGCATCCCGTCGGTCCCGTTGATCAACGCCAGCCCCTCCTTGGCGGTCAGCGTCACCGGCTCGATCCCGGCCTGGGCCAGGGCGGCGGCCGCCGGCCCGGTTTCGCCGTCCGGGCCGGTGACCTCCCCCTCGCCGATCAGCGCCAGCGCGCAGTGGGCCAGCGGAGCCAGATCCCCGCTTGCGCCGACTGACCCGTAGCGTGGAACGACCGGCGTCAACCCCGCGTTGAGCATCGCCAGCATCGTCTCGGCCACCAGCGTACGGGTGCCGGAGTGGCCCATCGACAGCGAGCGCACCCGCAGGAGCATCATCGCGCGCACCACCTCGCGCTCCACCCGCTCCCCCATCCCGGCCGCATGGGAGCGGATCAGGGCCCGCTGCAACTCCTCACGGTGCTCCGCGGCGATCCGCACGGTGGACAGCGACCCGAAGCCCGTCGAGACGCCGTAGACGGCGTCCAGCGACTGCGCCAGCTCGGCGGTGACCTGGGCGCTGTGGCGCATGGTCTCGACGGCGCTCGCGCTGAGCGCGGCGTCCGCGCCGCCGCGGGCCACCGCCACCACGTCCTCGACGGTGAGCTCGGTGCCGGTCACCCGCACCCCGCCGCGAGCGCTGTCGGGCGTGGTCACCGCTGCCCGGCTCGGTCGATCGGCATGCGCACAGCGCAGATCTAAGCGGACTCAGGGCTCGCGGGGGCGTGACGTCGAGGCGGAGGCGGCGATCGGACCCCGCTATGACAACTCCCATTAACTAAAGATTTAAGCGCGGCCGGCCGACGTGATCTCCGAGCAGAGGTTATGCAAAGGACGAGAGAGGAGCTGGTCATGCATTGGAGTATCTAATCTGATAGGTGATCAACCGCCCTTCATCGTGACCAGCGGTTGGACGCCAGCGTAGGCGGCCGAAGCCAAGTCGAGGACCGTGGCACGCAGAAACTTGCTGGATCCCACGCGTTTCTTCAGACGGATCAGTAGTCCAAACGGTCAAGGTCCGCGTCCGGAGGCCGATTCCAACTCGATGTCCTGGATGCCCGCGCGAGCTTTCCGGTGGTTGGCGGTCGGTCTGCTGGCGATTACCGTCGCCAGCGCTGCGCTTAGCTCGCGCACATCGGACTGGCGGCCGCTGTGGCTGTTTGCGGCGCTCGCGGCATTGGGGATTCTGGGTGATCGCGTGCACACCCGCCCGGGCCGAATGCGCCTGTCGGCCGGCTTGACCAGTGTCGCGCTGGCGATGGCGCTGCTGGGACCGGCGCCCGCCGTGGTGATCTGTATGGCGTCGCGGATCGTCGACGCCGTCTGGAACGATGGGATCCGGCTGCGGGGACGGCGGCTGGCACTGATCTGGAATCTCGGCATGAACGTCGGCGTGCTCGCCGGGGCGCTGGTGATCCGGGCGGCCGTCCACAACGGCGTCATCCGCGGCAGCGCCACGTTCGCTTTGGTGGTGGTCATCGCGATCAGCGCCGCCAACGTGATCAACTTCCTGCTGGCGGCGAGCTGGATCCGCGCGCACGGCGGCACCCCGGTCATCGCGCAGCTGCGACGCGACTTCGTCCCCGCCCTGCCGTGGATCGCGGCGCCCAATTTCCTGGCCGCCGCGCTGGCCACGGTCTACATCCAAACCGGGCCGGCGTCGCTGGTCCTGTCTTTGGCGCTGCTGGGAGCGTTCTACGTGCTGTTGGCCGAGCTGCTCAGCTCGCAGACGCGACGCGACCAGCTGGAGCAGCGGACGTTGCAGCTCGCGTCGCTGCAGGTCGGTGTGCTGGTGACGATGGTGCGCACTCTCTCGCTGCGCGACAAGCGCACCGCGCGCCACTCCGCTGCGGTGGCCCGTTACGCACGGGCGATCGCCCGCGCGGCGGGATGCGTCGAGGATGAGCTGCGGATTGTGCATACGGCGGGACTGCTGCACGACATTGGCAAGTTCGCGTTCCCTGACCGGATCCTGTTCGCCGGGCGCGCCCTCAGCGATGCCGAGATGGAGATCGTGCGCGGCCACCCCGAGCGAGGCGCCGAGCTGGTTCGCAGCGTCGAGGGCCTGGACGAGATCGCCTCGGTGATCCTGGCCCATCACGAGCGCGTCGATGGCACCGGCTATCCCTACGGCCTCGACGGCGCGGAGATCCCCGCACTGGCGCGGATGATCTCGGTCGGCGATGTCTATGACGTGCTCACGGCACGGGACACCTACCGGTCTCCGGTGTCGCGCACGGAGGCGATCGCCGAGCTGCGCCGGGTCTCCGGCAGCCAGCTCGACGCCCACTTCGTCGAGCTGTTCGTGGCGATCCTGGAACGCGATGAGATCGGCTTCGCCCACACCGAGGACGTTGACTTCGAGGCCGAGCTGGCAATCGAGCAGCGCATCCGGGAGCTGGCCCAGCCCCGAGTTCCGGCTTCGTCGGAGCGCCGATGAGCGGGCTGCGCGCATCGCTGCGGGTGCCCGAGTTCCGCGCGTTGCTGGTCAGCTACGTGATCAACCGCGCCGGAGACGTCGTTGGTGCGCTGGCGCTGGCGGTGATCGTGTTCGGTGCGACGGGTTCCGCGCTGGCCACCGCGATGCTGTTCATGGCCACCCAGTTCGTGCCCGGGCTCGTGGGCCCGCCGATCGTCGCCCGGATCGACCAAGCAGCGCCGGGACGGATCCTGCCAGGGCTGTACGTAGTCGAGGGCGGCCTGTTCGTCCTGCTCGCGGCGCTCGTCCACCACGCAGCGATCGCGCCGATCGTCGCGATCGCTTTCATCGACGCGACGCTGGCGTTCTGCGCCCGCACGATCACCCGGTCCGCCGTGGCATCGACGTTGATCCCCCACGACCTGATGCCGGAGGGCAAGGCGGCCTTCAACCTGGCCCTGGCGACGGCGATGATCGCGGGACCGGTGGTGGCGGGGCTGGCGATCGCGATCCTGGGCGGGCCCGTGGCACTGCTCGTCGACGGCGGATCGTTCCTGCTGGCCGCAACGCTGATCGCCCGGGCGCCGGCGCTGCGGGCCGGAGAGCCCGCCCGACCGGCCGGCCTCGCCGTCCGCGGACGCCTTCGTCAGGGGCTGCGCTACATCGGCGACCACCCGACGCTCCGCGCGCTGATCGTCGGCGAGGGCCTGGCGTTCGTCTTCTTCTATCTGGTGGTACCCGTGACGGTGGTCTACGCCACGCGCTCGCTGCATGCCGGAGCCGGCGGTTACGCGGCGATCCTGGCTGCCTGGGGTATCGGAATGGCGCTCGGCTCGGCGGCCCAGGTGCGCCTTGCCCGACGGGTTGGCACCGCGCTGATCCTGCTCTCCACGCTGGCCGTGGCGACCGGATACCTCGGCACCGCGGTGGCCGCGACGCTGCCCATCGCGTGCGCCGCGAGCGTGGTGGGGGGCCTCGGCAACGGACTGCAGTGGGCCTCAGTCGAAACCACCGTGCACCAGCTCGTGGAAGAGGCGTTCCGTACCCGCGTGGCGGCGGTTCTGGAGGCGCTCGCCGCAATGGCGCCGGGCGCCGGGATCCTGCTGGGCGGACTGCTGACCTCGCTGTTCTCCCCCCGCGCCGCCTACCTGGCGGCCGGGCTCGGCCTGGTCGTGCTGGTCAGCGCGGCCGCCGTCAGGGCGCTGATCAGGTCTGTGCCGGCGGTCGGCGTGTCGGCCGCGGCTGGATCGAACGCCCAGCTCTCGGTGAGCGCGGTCGGCGTGCCGGCCGCGGCTGGATCCCGCGCCCAGCTCTCGGTGGGCGAGGTCGACGGGCCCGCGGCGGAGTCGACCGGCGCCGGCGGTGCCGTGAAGTAGCCTCGGCGACGCTCAGCCCGATCTGGCGCCGCCCGGGTCAGGTCACGTCAGTCGGCGGGCCGGCGGACGGCGGACGGCGGACGGCGGACGGCGACACAGGAACACGTAATCGGCCTCCAGCAGCCGGTGGCGCCGGGCGAGCTCGGGGCCGAGCTGCGCCGCGACCCGCTCGATGGACACCGTGAAACCGGCCGCCGACAGCCGGCCGACGATGTCCGGCGCATACAGGCGAACGTGGTCATCCTGCCAGTAGGCCAGCTCACGTTGCCCGGGCGTGACGACCGCCGGGTCCTCGTAGGTGCTCGCGCGTCCGGTGTCCAGCGGCACCATCACGATCGCCCAGCCCCCGGGCCTCAGCACCCGGTGAAGCTCGCGCATCGCCGCGGCGTCGTCAGGCACATGCTCCAGCACGTGGCTGCAGATGATCGCGCCAAAGCTGGCGTCGGCCAGCGCCAGCGCGGTGATGTCCAGTTCGAGCTCCCCCTTGCCGGGATCCAGGTCGGTGGTCACGTAGCGCAGCCCGGGCACGCGTTGCAGCCGCTGCTGCAGGCACCACTCGGGCGCGAAGTGCAGCAGCGAGCCGGCGTCGCCCAGGAGCTGAGGGTGACGCTGCAGATACAGCCACAGCGCTCGGTGGCGCTCGTGTGATCCGCAACGCCAGCAGAGCGCGTTGACGCGGTTCCAATCATCGCGCAACACGCTGAACCGATGGCCGCAGATCGGGCACTGAACCGCGTCGCCGCGATGGGCGAGCGCGCGGGCGCGGAGGCGCAGCGCGGCGACGAGACGCTCGGGCAGGTCGGTGAGCGCGACCGTCAAGGCTCGCGGGCAATCCCGCCGCCGGCCCCGCCCGGGATCCCGCCGTCGGGCACGAGCGCGATCCGGCCATCGGCGCCCAGCCCGAACTGCGGCAGGGCGAACCGGGTCGCCAACAGGTCGGGCACTTCCTCCCAGGTCACCGGGGTGACGCGGGTCTCAGCCGGCGTCTTCTCGGTGAGCGCGAGCTCCGTCCAGTCGCTCAGCGAGGTGCGCAGGCCATCGGCCCGCTGCGCGGTGACAATCAGGCCGGTCACGAACGGCGAGCGGGGGTGGGTGCTAGTGAACCAGCTGCTCGTCTCCAGGTCGATCAACGGTACCCCCTGCGCGACGAACCCGTACAGATCGGTCCACCCGTCCTCCAGGTCCACCTGCAAGACGCATTCCGGTCCGTCGGGCACCACGCGGAATCTCCATCCGGCCTGTTCGTGCTCGTCACCGGGACCGAACGGGATCGGCTCCAGCGGGCTCATGGGCCCGAAGCCGACGTCGGCATGCCAGGTGTCGCCGTCGATCCGGACGCGCAGCACCAGGTGCGTGCGCGGGCGCACCGCCCCCGGCGGCGCCCCGTACCGCACGCGAGCGAGCAGCAGCTCGACGTCGGCCCCCATGGCTTGCAGGCTGGCCCCGAGCAGCAGATTGTGCTCAAAGCAGTATCCGCCGCGACGCTGGGCGACGAGCTTGTGCTCGATGTCGGCCGTCGCCAGCGACACGGGCACGCCGCGGTGGGGATCGAGGTTCTCGAACTGGATCGAGGTGGCGTGGCCCCGGTGCACGGCCTTGATGTCGCCGCCCTCGGGCAGGCCGATGCGCTCCAGGTAGGCATCGAGGTCGAGCACGGGTGAACTTTAGCCGGGACGCTTCCGCGAACGTTGGTGCTATTACTGGCGCGGTGTTTCTACGCGCGATGCCGGAGGTGGGCCGTTCGGTCCTGATCATCTACCTCGGAACCAGAGTCCGCGGCACCGTCCGGCGGGTCGAGGACGACGGGCGCCGGTTGCTGGTCAGCACCGAAGACGGCGAGATGCTCGGCTTCGCGCTGAACCGGGCCACCGCGACTTTCACGGCCGAGGGCAATCAGGCCGGCGCACGCCTGTGGTTCGGCGCCAACTCAGGCTCACCGGACTGAAAGGAGCGCGAGGGCCGGCCGGGCTCTCTGATCCCCGATCAGGCGATACTGACGGCGTGGACGACCGCAATGTGCTGGGAGGCAAGCTGGAGCCGTGCGGCACCGACCCGGTCACCGGCTTCTATCGCGACGGATGCTGTCGCACGGGCCCCGAGGACCGCGGCAGCCACACGATCTGCGCGGTGGTGACGGCCGAGTTCCTGGAGCATCAGCGAATGATCGGGAACGATCTGGTGACCCCGATGCCCCAGTACCACTTCCCCGGGCTGGCGCCCGGCGACCGCTGGTGCGTGACGGCGATCAACTGGCTGCGAGCCCATCAGGACGGGGCCGCCGCCTACGTGGTCTTGGCCTGCACCCACGAACGTGCGCTCGACTACGTCCCCCTGGCCACGCTGCGCGAGCATGCCGTCGACGTTCCCGACGACCCGGGAGCGCTGAAGGACTAGGTGCTCGCGCGGACGCCGACGATCGGCAGAATCGCACCGTCAAGGAGTCGCTGATGTCGTTAAAGCACGAGACGATCTTCACCCTCGAGGCCACCCCGGTCAAGTTCGGCGCGGGCGCGTCGGGCGACGCCGGCTGGGAGCTCAGGCGACTGGGCGCCAGGCGGGTAATGCTGGTGACCGACCCCGGCGTGGCGGCGCTCGGCGTGCCCGCGCGGATCCAGCGCCTAATCGAGTCAGAGGGAATCGAGGTCGTCGTGTTCGCGGACAGTCGGGTTGAGCCGACAATCGATTCGCTGCAGCGGGCGGCCGAGTTCGCCGTCGAGCACGGAGTCGACGGCTTTGTCTCGGTTGGCGGCGGCTCGAGCATCGACACCGCCAAGATCGCCAACCTGATCGCCACCCATCCCGCGCCGGTGACGGACTACGTCAATCCACCGGTCGGCGAAGGCCGCCAGCCGCCGTCGCCGCTGATGCCACATCTGGCGATCCCGACCACGGCGGGCACCGGCTCGGAGGCGACGACCGTGGCGGTGCTCGACATCCCCGATCTCAAGCTGAAGACCGGGATCTCGCACCGCTACCTGCGACCGACTCAGGCGATCGTCGATCCAGAGCTGACACGCTCGCTACCTGCCGAGGTCACCTCCTCGACCGGCCTAGACGTGGTCTGCCACGCCGCCGAGTCGTTCCTGGCCCGTTCCTTTGACTCGCGCCCAGCACCCAAGTCACCGGACGACCGCCCGCCATACCAGGGATCTAATCCGGTGGCCGACCTATGGTCGACCAAGGCGCTGGAATACGGGGGGCGCTATCTGCGGCGCGCGGTCGCCGATCCCGACGACGTGGAGGCGAGGGGATTCATGATGCTCGCCGCCACGATGGCGGGGGTGGGCTTCGGCTCGGCCGGAGTGCACATCCCCCATTCGTGCGCGTATCCGATCGCCGGCCTCAAGCACACCTATCGACCGTCCGGCTATCCGGCCGATCACCCCTTTGTCCCGCACGGGCACTCGGTGATCGTCACCGCGCCGGCTGCGTTTGCCTTCACCTACGACGCGCTGCCCGAGCGCCACCGCCTCGTGGCTGAGCTGCTCGCCGGCCAGCCGATCCCCGACGCCGGCCCCGACACTCTGCCGGACGTGCTGCGCGAGCTGATGCAGGACATCGGCGCACCGCGCGGGGTGGCCGAGCTGGGCTACAGCGAGAATGACGTGCCCGCGCTGGTGGCCGGCGCGAGCAAGCAGCAGCGGCTGCTGGCGGTGGCGCCCAAGGCTGTGACCGACGCCGACCTCAGCGCGATCATCACCGCGTCGATGTTCAACTGGTGACCGATCAGCGCAGCAACAGGCGAAGGATCGATTCGGCGCGGCGCGCGTCGGGCTCCTCTCCGGTGATCCGGTCCAGGTAGACGTAGGACTCGACGATCCGCACGATCGTGTAGGCAACGTCGTGCAGATCGGCGGGGAGTTCCAGGCTGCCGCGCCGCACCTCCTCAGTCAGCAGGTCTTCGACGAACGCGATCAGCCTCGGCTGAAAGCCGGTCTGGCGGCGGGTCAGCAGGCGCATGGCCAGTTCCCCCTCCTCGGCGAGGAACCGGCTCATGCCGGGGTTGGAGAGCACCGCCGCGACGAACGTGCCGACGATCTGCACGATCCGCTCGGCCCCCCGCTTGCGCGTCCGCGCGCGCTCGCGCGCCAGGGTGGTCGCGGCCAGCGACCAGAGGATCTCCACCAGCAGGTCATCACGATTGCCGATCCAGCGGTACAGGGTCACGCGGTTGATCGAAAGCTCCGCGGCGAGCGCCGTCATGTCGACGCGCTCGCCGGCCAGGAATCTGCGCCGGGCCAGACGGAACGCCGCGTCGGCGCTGCGCGGCACCGTGGGCGGCACGCCGGGTTCTGGCCCGCGCGAGCTGGGCGCGACCGGATTTGTCGAGCCGGCCAAGGCCAAGCTCACCGAGCCGGTATCAACCGCTGCAGCGCGCCGCGCAACCGCGGCGAGATCTCCACCGGCCGGCGGGATTCACGGTCGACGAACACGTGCACAAACCAACCGACGGCGATCGCCGGCTCCTCGCCTTCCCGGTAGAGCGCGAGCTCGTAGCGAACGCTCGAGCGGCCGAGGTGAGCCACGCGCAATGCGGCCTCCACGGTGTTGGGGAAGGCGACCGCGGCTCTGAATTGGCAGTGCGATTCAGCGCACAGGCCGATCACCTCACCGCGGTGGACGTCCAGGCCCCCCTCGGCGATCAGCCACGAATTGATCACGGTGTCGAAAAACGAGTAGTACTCGACATTGTTGACGTGGCCGTAGATGTCGTTGTCGGCCCAGCGGGTCGGGATAGAGCTCAGGTGCGCGTAGGCGCTGCGCGACTCGGCCTCTGAGACCATCGCAAGAACTTACACCAGCCCCGAGCCCGCGACACACCGCAACAAATCAGCACAATGTTGCGTTCCGGGCGCAGCCGGCGTTACTCGATTGGCGCATCCGCTGCGCGGCGAGCGGGCAATGCGCCGTGACTACGGCGAGCGGCTGCGCGCAGGAGCTGGGCTTCACGCCGGTCTACCTGCGCTACGACACCGGGCTGCGCGTCTCCGACAACGGCCGCCGGCTGGCCGCGATCCTGGAAGCGCTGGTGACCGAGTGGCCCGTCGAGATGCAGGAGATGGTGCTGGTGGGACATTCGATCGGCGTGGAGGAGGACTGGCGCGATCACGACCCGGACGAGTTCATGCGCGACGTCTGCCGGGAGGAGGTCCCGTTCCTGCCCCACGCCGGCCAAGCACGCCATCAGGACGATCGGCATCCGCGGACACCCTCATTGGGCGATTTGTATGAATTACTCAGCGTTTCATCCCAAGCTGAACGCGTGCTCCTCCCAGTCGGCGAAACGCCGGTAGCCGACCTCGGCGTAGATCTTGTTGGAGGTCGGGTTGGCCAGGTCGGTGAACAGCACGCAGCGGCGGGCGCCGTGCTTCAGCGCTTGGCGGCTGGTCACCGCGACGGCGCTGCCGGCGTATCCCTGGCGGCGATGCTGGGGAGGGGTGTAGACCGGTCCGATCCGCACCACGCCGGCGACCTGGGGCGCAGTCCCGACCATCGACACAGGACCATCGTGGTCCCAGACCAGCATTCGCTGGTGGGCGATTCGCATCTCCACGATCGCCCGGGCCTGATCGCCGGCGACCAGGCCGGCCTCCTGGACGAACGCCTGCATCCAGTCGACCAGCCGGTCCAGCTCGGACTCGTCGGCCAGTCGGAGCCGGCCGCGCGCCGGGCGCGGCGGATCGCGCACCTGCTCGAGCTCGTGCATCGCCTCGCGGATCCGGCACTCAGTGCTGCCCCCGGTCTGCGCCGCCCAGGCGGCACAGATCGCCCGCGCGGTGCAGGGCGGGGCGGTCACCCCGTCGACCTGTGGATCCTGATGCAGCCAGGCCCGAATCAGCTCGCCGGCCTCGCGAGCCTCCAGCTCGCTGGTCAGCAGCCGCCACGGAGGAGTCCGCAGAGCCGCCGCGCGAACCTGATCCGCGTCGTCGCAGACGTAGGCGAACAGGTTTTCGGCGCCCACATGGAACCCGTCGAGCACGTTGGCCAGCACCGTTCCGAGCATGTTGCACTCGACCCGCCCCGCGATGAACTCGCCCGCCCGGGCGGCGAACTCATGCGGATCACGCGTTAGCACGATGGTCACCGCTAAGAGGATGGCGCAACTAGTGCGCCAGGATGGCTTGAGGCGGGCTGACTGCCCCGAGGGCGTAGGCTTGGCCTGCCGGTGGCCACCTCTGCGGACAATCCTGCCTCGCCCCGTAAGCGTTACGCGCTGGAGTTGTTCGCGGGCCTGCCCCGCCACTACGCACGCGCCGGGGCCGCGATGAGCTTCGGCCAGGATCCGCGCTGGCGCCGCGCGATGGTCGCCGCCGTCGATCCCCGTCCCGGTCAGCGCGTGCTGGACGTCGCCACCGGCACCGGGCTGGTGGCCTTTGAGCTGGTGCGCCGCGGCGGCTGTGAGGTGATCGGGATCGATCAGAGCGAACGGATGCTGGCAACCGCGCGTGAGCAATTGGCCCGCGACGCCGCGCTGGCCGGGCACGTCACGTTTCAGAGCGGCCAGGCCGAGCGGCTGCCGTTCGCCGATAACGCATTTGACGCGCTGACGTTCACCTACCTGCTGCGCTATGTCGATGACCGGGCTGCGACGATGTGCGAGCTGGCCCGCGTGGTGGCCCCGGGCGGGCGGATCGGCATGGTCGAGTTCGGCGTTCCACCGGCGGCGCCGCTGCGAGCGCTGTGGCGCGTGTACACACGCGTCGGGCTGCCGCTGCTGGGCCGCCTGCTGTCCCGGGCATGGTTTGAGGTCGGGCGCTTCCTGGGGCCCAACATCGAGCAGCTGTACGAGCAGACGCCGGATCTGGCGGCGCTGTGGTGCTCGGCCGGAATCGATCGGGTCCACCTGCGGCGAATGAGCTTTGGTGCGGGCGTCGTGATGTGGGGGGTGAAGGACGGCGACGGCGCAGCGTGAGATCGACCGGCCGGCGTTCTACGCCCTGCGGTCCGGCGGCTGGCGCGACCTCGTCACGCTCCTTCATCCGCCCTACACAGCCTGGCACCTGAGCTACGTGGCGCTGGGCGCCGCCGCGGCGCCGACGGTGCATCTGGACCGGCTGGGTGCCGCCCTGGGCGCGTTCGCGCTGGCGGTCGGGATCAGCGCTCACGCGCTGGACGAGCTCAACGGAAGGCCGTTGCAGACCAAGCTTTCGCCTCGGTCGCTGATCCTGCTGGCGGTCGCCGGGCTCGTCGGAGCGCTGGGCATTGGCGTGGCCGGGATCTTCTTGGTCTCGCCGCTGCTGATCCCGCTGGTGATAGCCGGGGCGCTGCTGGTCCCCGGCTACAACCTGGAGGTCGCCGACGGGCGGTTTCACAGCGACAACTGGTTCGCGCTGGCCTGGGGCGGCTTTCCCGCCTTCACCGGCTACTTCGTCAATTCGCTCTCGATCCGGCCGGCGGGACTGGCGGTGACCGCGGCCTGTGTTCTGCTCAGCCGCGCCCAGCGCCAGCTGAGCACCCCGGCGCGCCAACTGCGGCGCGAGACGGCCGCGGTGACCGGCGAGCAGGAGCTGACCGACGGACGCGTGCTGCCCCTGACCAGCGCCCGGATCGCCGCACCGCTGGAGGGAGCCCTATCGTCGGTCTGGCTGGCGTTGGTGCTGCTGGCGGCCGGACTGATCGCCGTGCGGGCGTAGACCAGGTGCAACAAAGAAGGGACAGGGTCGACAATAAAGACGCGGGCCAGACGCGCTCACCGCAGACAAGCAACAATTCTCTTTACTTATGTATTTACTTGTGGTATGCTGGCTTCCGTAAGCAAATACAGGAGAG
>CALAQT010000183.1 GCA_937888775.1 uncultured Actinomycetes bacterium
GCCGTCGGGATCTGCGGTCCCCCGCCGACCCGCGCGTCAGTGTCTCGGAGGACGAGCAGCGGCCGTCCGGCGGTGGGCTCAGCCGACTCCTGCTTCAACGGGCGAATACAGACGATTTGGTCCCGGCTCTCGCTCGTGAGCAATCCCGGCAGTCCGCCGGCGCGCAACGAGATTCCCCCTTCCCCACGATAAGGGGGAGCCTCGCCGCGTTTGGGCTTGACCTTGCGCTGCTGCTCTCGGTCGGTTCGGGAAGTCGCGCGCTTGGCTGCGGCGTCCGGGCGGACGGGATCGGTTCTTATCGTGGTTTGGGTTGGCTGTCGGCGAGGAGCTTGAGCCCGTCGGGTCGGAGTTCGCCTGTTGGCGAGACGTGGCGGTAGAGCGTTTGGCGGGTGATCGCGAGCTCTGTGCATAGGTCGCCGATCTTGGTGTCGGGCTGTCGCAACTGTCACAGTGACTTTCTGTCGGCTTTGTGCAAGCCTCCATGGAAGGGGGGGCGTCCCGGGCGCTTTCGCGCCCGGTCGCGGGGCTTGAGTTGGTGTTCAGACTAGGGACTCGGTTGCAGCGCGAGGGCGCTCCCGCCGCCGAGGCGGACCGGCTCGGCGATCGCCTCGGCCCGGCCGTTCGCGAGCATCTGCAGCGCGGTCGCATCTCCGGGGTAGTTGTCCAGCGGGAGGATCGGCCCGGTAGCGAGGGAGAAGTGCTCGCCGTACTGGCTCGTGAGCTGTTGGGCGAGCACGCTGTTGTAGAAGTCCGGCTCGGCCAATGAGGTGTTCGACGACGAGTTCGTCTGACTCACCCGGGGCGCCGCGAGCGCGGCGGGTAGCGTCATGCCGAAGTCGACATGGTTGATGAGGATCTGGACGACGGTCGTGATGATGGTCGAGCCGCCGGCGGCGCCGATCGCGAACTGGGGCTGGCCGTCGCGCAGCGCGATCACCGGGCCCATGCTCGACCGCGGCTCCTTGCCGGGTGCAGGCAGGTTTGGGTCATACGCGCCGGGGGAGGACGGGGCGAAATCGAAGTCGGTCATCTCGTTGTTGAGCAGGAAGCCGTAGCCGGGCACGACCTGGCCGCTGCCGCCGAAGAAGTTGATCGTGTTCGTGTAGGCGACGATGTCGCCCCACTTGTCTTCGGTGACGATGTTGTTCGTGTGATGGGCCTCGGGCGACGCCGACGAGGCCTGGGTCGACGCGGCGCTGCCGCTGCAGCCCGGGAACGGGGCGAACGGCGAGCCGGCCGCGACCGGCGAGGTGGCCGCGGTGCTGCCGATCAGGCAGCGGCGCATCGCCGCGAACGCCGGATCGAGCAGGCCGGCGAGGGGCACGTGGACGTAGTCGGGGTCGCCGACGTAGGCGTTGCGGTCGGCGTAGGCGAGCCGGGACGCCTCGAGGTACTGAAACAGGGCCGTGACGCGCGACTCGGAGCTGAGCGGGTAGCCGTCGAGGATGTTGAGGATCTCGCCCTCGGTCGAGCCGCCGCTCGACGGCGGCGCCATCCCGTAGATCTCAAGTCCCCGGTAGGTCACCTGGGTCGGCGCGAGCATCCGCGTGCGGTAGGACCGCAGATCGTTCATCGACAGGATCCCCGGCGTCGTGACAATCGTCTGGCCCGGCGTGAGCACGGGGTGATCGTCGGCCTGGACGATCGCCTGTCCGATCGGCCCGTCGTACAGCGCCGACGGACCGCCGCGAGCGATCAGCTCGTAGGTGTGCGCAAGGTCCGGGTTGCGCAGCCACGTCCCAATCGGCAGCGGATCGCCCGCGGACGTGAGCAGGAGCGACCGGCTCGCCGGGTACGCCTGCAGCGTCGACAGACCCGCCTGCTCGAGCTGGTTGAAGTCGAAGTTGACCGCAAACCCGCGTTTGGCGACGTTGATCGCCGGCCGCAGGTCAGCGCTCAGCGAGAGCCGCCCATAGTCGCGCACGGCCGTCGCCCACGTCGCGACCATCGACGGCACGCCGGTCGCCAGCGGCTGGTCGGAGGCGGCTGTGTAGCCCATCGGCTCGCCCGTCGTCGGGTCGACGAACATCGTCGACGTGCACGCCGCCGGGCACGTCTCGCGGCCGTCGATCGTTGTGACCGTGTGCGTGCGCGCGTCGTAGATGACCATGAAGCCACCGCCACCTGGCCCGGCGACAAACGGAACAGTCACCCCGAGGGCGCTCGCTGTCGCGACGGCGGCGTCAACGGCGTTGCCGCCCCGCCGGAGCACGTCGATGCCCGCCCCGCTGGCGCCGACGTCCATCGAGGCGACGGCACCCCCGGTCCCGACAGCGACCGGCTCGCCCAGATAGCTGACATTGAGCTGAGCGGCGGACGCGCCCGCCGGTACCACGACACAGGCAGCGGCGCATAACACCGAGACTAGAGTTGCGATTCCTCGACGGACCATCAACGCCAACCTCCTAGTAACCCTCAGGACAGAGATCAACCGTACCGCACTATCCAAGTCAGAAACCAGGCACGTAGCGCGCCGACCGCCGCCGTCCAAATCGACACGCCGCGGCGGGCACACGCGTAAACGTCGCCGACAGTTAGATGGCGTGCAGACGAATCTCCTCGTTCTCCTAGTAGCTGCAGTCGCCCCCGTGTTCGTGCCGGCGGCCGGGTTCGTCGCCTCCGGCAACTGACAGGCGAACGGCCGTTGGTTGACGCTCCCGTGACCTCCTAGCTCTCTTACCCCCCAACGCCTCAGGAGCCATTGCGCAGCGACGGCCGTTAGGGCTCCACGCTTCGCGACGTCGATCCTTGAAGCTCTGCCTGTCCTTGAAGAGGATGCCCCGGTCGCCGTAGAACTTCGCGGTGGCGGCCCGGTGAGTGTTATGCGGTGACGAGCGTAGCGGCCTCCCGGG
>CALAQT010000184.1 GCA_937888775.1 uncultured Actinomycetes bacterium
GGTCGCAATGCGAGTGTCAGCAACCCGCACTCTCCCTGCTCAGTCAGACGTTTCCGCGCCCCGGCCAGCCCGGGGCCCGGCGCTTAACGCACGATCCAGGCTGATGGTGTCGCAAACTAGGAGCGTCGCGGTGACCGCGTCTCTCAAGGTGTTAGCCGTACCCTGGAAGCGCGGCGCCTTCCTCGTCATTTCGACAGTGCGGCCGGACGGCAGGGCGGATGTCTTCGGAGGGGCGCCCACCTGGAAGCGGTGCTCAAGGGAAACCCGATCCTCACCTCCGGCGCAACGATCTTCGGCTTGGCGCCCGACGGTGTGATGGCGCAGCCCGTTGCGTTAGCAGACGGGTCCACAATCAACGCCCCGGTTCTCAGCAACGTGTACATGGTGGCCGACCCGAGCTGGCGCCCCCCAGTTTTTGTGGACACTTGAGCGTCGAGCACGTTGCGCGCTGCGTGTTCATGTTCCGATTCGACCGACCTTCGCTTGGACGGCAGCGTCCGCTGATCGTTCGTCGATTGAGACGGATCAGGCGCCGAATTCAAGGCCCGCCGCGAGGTCGAACTTGTTGCAGTCAGCGATCCGCTACCGAACGCCCTCCTCGTTGCCTCTCGTTGTCGGACACCACCCCCTTCGAGCCGACGCCCGCGAAGCGCTACATCCCCGAAGTATTCCCAATCGAGTCGCCAACTCCAAGTCGGCTGCGGATCCGCCGCTGCGTAGATTCACGCTCGAGCCTCCATGCCTGGGTAAGCCGGCGCTCTTCAGCTCGCAACTCATCCGCCAGGTCGGTCCGCTCCTCGTCCAACGCACGCTCCTTCGCCTGACGGACTGCCTCGATCTGCGGCACTCGCAGCGTTCCTGAAGCTCCAGCCCGGCCATGTTGTATTGAGCTGAGCCATCGTTAGCGAGCGCGAGTCCGTCGTGCGCATTCGCGAATACCCGCTTCCCGAACAGGTCGGGGGGCTCGCCGCCGTCTCTGGTGCAACCGCGCCGGCACGCGGGCGGAGTCGGCGGGCGGTGATGTGGCTCGGCGACGCCGAGGGCTGCGGCAACCGCGATGAGTCGCGGGTTGGGGATTGACACGATGCTTTCCTCCTTCGCTCGGTGAGACGTGGTGTTCTCGGACCGCGAGTGGCCCGAGTGCCGGCCGGTTGGGCTGCGTGATGCTGCTGATCGAATCGTCGCGTTGGTGCGTCGCTGCCGTGTTCATGTTGTGCGTTGACGCCACTGAAGTCGTCGCGCTCGCGCTGGGATCGGGAGTGGGCGTGACGGCGGGCGGTATCCGTGCTGGCAACTGATGCGCGATCGCGTTGGATTACTGTCGCAAAGGGGGGGAAGAGGGCGTGTCGGCGTGATCAGCGCACTTTGATGGTCACGGTGCGGCTGTAGACCGTCGAGCCTGCCAGTCCGACCGGCAGGAACGGATCCGAGCTGGGGTAGGTGTAGGCCAGGCGGAGGTTGCCGCTGGTGGGGAACGTCATGTGCAGGTCGAAGTATCCGCCTGGGCCCGTCGCGGTGATCGTGGTGAGCGTGGTGTCGTTGAGCTGGATCGATACCGTCTGCGGGCCGTTGCCGTCGTGCGCCATGAACGGCGCCGGCCGCGCGTCGCCCCACACCTCGACTGTCCGGCGGCGTGAGAACGAGGTCGCGGGGAGATAGAGCGGGAGCCGGTAGGCGTCGTAGGCGGGCTTGGGTTGGCCGGAGTCGGTCTCCAGGCCGTTGTCAAAGCCGCTGAAGAGGCTGGTTGGCGGTGGATCGAGGAGGTATTGCATGTAGCTGGCGACGCGCGGAGTCTTCCAGCTCAGATACTCGGCCCAGTTGTCGTAGGACGCGGCGGTCGCGAGCGACACGTAGTGGCTGATGCCCGGCGGGTGGGTGATGTAGCCGTACTCGTCGTTGTAGATCCCGTCTTTCTTGCTCGATCCGTAGACGTGGTTGATCTTGTCCAGCGTGGTCTCGAGCCGGCGCAGGTCGGCGAAGGTGGCGAAGTCCGGGTCAGACGTGCCGTCGGTGACGGGGGAGCCGGTGTCGGGTTCGGGGTGGTCGCCGACGCCGCTGGCATCGAACAGGCCGGGATTCTCGCTGCGGAACTTCCGTGAGCCGGCGGCGGTGGTCGGGCAGCCGACGCTTGCGGCGGCCGCGCCACGCGGCTCCTGGTAGCCGGCGTTCACGCAGTACAGCGCGCGGATGAACTGCAGCGGCTTGGACTCCCCGTAGTCGCCGGGGAGGCCCTGCGGAACCGACCTCGACGGCGGAGCGCTCACTGCACGCGACCAGCTCGCCGATCAGGATCGTGTCGTGCCCGTGGCCGGTGGCGTTCAGCGCGCTCCAGTCGGCGTTGACGAGGCTGCGATACATCATCGGGGCCACCGACACGCGAGAGCCGTCGATCGCCTGCGGAGCGAGGTGCTCACCGAAGTTCGGCTCCTCGAAGATCGCCTAGAATTCACGGCCGGCAACGGCGAGGAACCCCCGGCCGGGGTGAAGCGCCGTCGTAGCGGACGCCCACCGCACGCACGAACGCCCCGGAGGCCGACGCGAGCGGCTTCCACGCCACATAGGGTTAGTCACGTGGGCAGCGGGAACGGGCCCCCTCTCAGCCCAGCGAGGAGCCCCTCCGCTCACGGTGAAATCCACGGTCAACCCATCCTGCGCGGCGGCCCGCACGATCGCGTCATACGGCGCCCAACCGCTGGCCGGGTACGCGTTGGGATCCGACGCGTCAAACGCCGGCTTTCTCGCGGACCCGGGAGACGGCGCGAGCGTCGCCCACGGGATGATCACCCGGGTCGTGCTGGCGCCCAGCGCACGGACCTGCGCCAGCGTCTGCCGCGGGTCCGCCGGCGCACCGGGGTCATGAACGTCCTGAATGATCGCGATCGGCGAGTGGCTGGCGCTGGCCGCCGCCGGTAGCGAGCCGGCGCCGATCAAAGCGAGCGCTGTGCCGACCGCAGCCACACCAACGCCTCGATGCCTGTCGTCAGCGTGAGTCCGGTCATGATGTGAGGAGCGACAACCGGCGTTCAGAGTTGCGATACACCCCGAGCCCAGAGAGGTCAGACGCCACCGGCCCGGAGCTGCACTCGTGTCGCCGCCACAATCTGGTGCGATGAGGCAGCGAGAGCGTGCGCGCGGCGCGCTCGATCGCGTTCGCTGGCCGCTGGGCTTTGCAACGTCGGACCTGCTACCCGCGCAGAGCAGGTCCGTTGCCACCGCGCTGAGCAGCGCCCGGCGTTTCACGAGAGCCGGCACAGCGGTCAGAGGTACTCGTTCTCGACCGAAGCGGCGCGCGGCCGGCGGCGCCTAACCTCCTCCGAGGACAGCGAGCGCCCGGCCGGGCTCAGAAGAATGGCGCGAGACCCTCTTGGAGCTCAACGATCAGTTAGGCTCGTTCTCAGGGTCACTATGGACAAGAGGAGAGACAATGCGGATGCTGCTGAGGATGCAGATGGACGTCGAGGCCGGAAACCGGGCGATTAAGGACGGATCGTTCGGAGAGATGCTTGAGCGCGTTATGGGGCAGATCAAGCCCGAAGCCGCGTACTTCACGGCGATCGACGGTAAACGGACGGGCTTGATCTTCTTCGATCTACAGGATCCGTCACAGATTCCGGCGATCGCGGAGCCTTTCTTCATGGGGGTGAATGCGGCGATCGACCTGATGCCAGTCATGACGCCCGAAGACGTCCAAAAAGGGCTTGAAGAGGCTGCGAAGGCGTTCTGAGCGGCGCGCACGGCGCAGAGCTCCGCGCGACTGCAGGTACAGCGATTGGTAGATCGTCTCGGGCGACACCCGCATCTCCGGATCGTCAGGAAATTCGCGGCGCAACCGGCCGACGATCTGCTCCGGCGAGTAGCGCCGACGGAGATCTTCCTCCACCTTCCGGCGCAGCTGCAGGTTCGTCACGAGCTTCGACGGCTTCGGGCGGCTCGCGCGCACGTACGCTTGCGCCGTCGTCGCCTGGTAGCAACCAGCCCGACCCGTGTTACGCGAAAGCTCGCGACTGATCGTTGACGGGCCGCGGCCCAGTCGCCTGGCGATCGCTCGCATCGACTCACCGCCGGCACGCGCGAGTGTGATCTCCTCCCGCTCAGCAAACGTCAAACAACGACCCTTCAGATCCCGACCACGGCGTGGGCGGACCCCGTCCTCCGCGCGCAGCCATCGAGCTCCTCTCACCCGATAGGTACCGACCTCAGCCGCCGCATCAGTAATGAACTCACCCCGCTGGATCGCGGCCCAGAACACTTGCACAACCTCAGGGACCATCCGCTCAGAGAACTGCACCATGACACGCCTCCGTTCACCCGTCTCCCAGGAAGGGACATCGCGGGCCCCGGGCTCCGGGCCGGACAGCGCGCCGATCGCCGCGGCGCGCTACTCAGACCACGGAGCGCAGGCGACCTAGATAGTCCCTCCAACTGGGTGGTGTTGCGATCACCGCGCGAACCCAAGGTTCGCTTATCGGACGCGCGTGAGACGCAGCGACCTTACGCTCGCCGAGCCCCTAATGAGCGGCCCGAGCTGACGGATCCACTGCTCCTTCGCCACGGAGCGGCAGCCTTGGCGGCACGTCGCGACCGTGCTGCCTGTCCTGACGAGCGGCAGGCGAGCTGGGCCCGCGCGCCACCTGCTTCTGCCGGAGGGCGCTTGCGAGCCGGATCCGGAGTCGACAGGCATCGGCATCAAGGTCCGCTCGGTGGGTCGGGTGGCCTGGACGCAGGAGGCGTTGAAGGTGCTGGGCGAGAGTCTGTTGTCCAGCGATCGGGTGGTGTTGGAGGTGACCGGTAGCGCGCGGGAGATCGTGCGGATCCTTGAGCCGCATGTCGCCAAGGTGATCGTCGTCTCACCCGGTGATACCGGGATCACCCAGGCTCGCGCGAAGACCGACCGGCTGGATGCCCGAACGTTGGCGAAACTGTTGTGGTCGGTGAGCTTGACGCGGTCTGGGTACCGGATGAGCTGACCCGAATGCTGCGCCGGCGCCTCGCGCGCCGCGAGCAGCTGATGCGCGCACGCACGCGGGCTAAGAACGAGGTGCACGCGGTGCTGATGCGTCAGCTAGTGGGGCGTCCGCCGTTTGCTGACCTGTTCGGGGTCAAGGGCCGCCAATGGCTGGGTCAGCTCGAGCTGGCGGTTGAGGAGGCCGAGACGGTCGAGGCGTGCATGCGTCATATCGAGTTCCTGGACTCAGAGCTCGCAGAGGTCGAACGGTTGATCGCCCGCTACGCGCTGTCGTGCTCGGACGCGCGGCGGCTCATGAGCGTCCCGGGCGTCAACGTGATCTGCGCGGCGACCTTCCTGGCGGCGATCGGGGATATCCGCCGGTTCAAGACCTCTCGGCAGCTGGTCGGCTACCTCGGCCTTGATCCCAAGGTCCACCAGTCCGGCAGTTCGCCGGCGAAAGGCGGCCCGATCTCAAAGCAGGGCTCGCTGGGCGCTGGTCGAGGCGGCGTTCAGCGCCGTGCGCCAGCCCGGACCGCTGCACGCGTTCTATCAGCGTCTGCGCACCCGCCGCGGTCACGGGATCGCGGCCGCCGCCGCCGCCCGCAAGCTCACCGTGCTGTTCTGGTGCCTACTGACCCGCGAGGAACAGTACGCCCACCAGCAGCCGTCGCTGACCGCCAAAAAGCGGCGCTTGTGCTGTTTCCGGGGGTGAGGTGAGGGCCTAAGCGCGGGTAGCGCGGC
>CALAQT010000185.1 GCA_937888775.1 uncultured Actinomycetes bacterium
GTCTCGGCGATGCAGACGTGGCGCTGTCCGCCCTGGGCTGTCGGAGATCGTCGCCAGGGGGCGGTGGCCGAGCGCCGAGGTCGACGCCTGTACAGCACGACAGCGGAAGCGGCGGCGATTTGCCGGACTGATCGGAGGAGCAGCCCGCAAGCGCCCCCCGGCGACCGCGGCCGGGGCCGGGGCCGGCGCTTGTGACGTTCAGCGTCGGGGGTCCCTGAGGCAGAGCGCGGCGAGGTCCATGCCGTAGATCCCGTAGGTCTGGCAGCCGATCCGCGCGGAGAAGAAGTCGGCATCGGAGATGTTGCCGAACGCGGCTAGCGGCGCGGCGTTGCGGGCAAGATCGAGGTCGAGCTCGCCGTAGGTGAGATAGCGCTCGGGGCCAGAGAGCCGCGCCGCCCTGGCGAGCTTGCGCTGGTAGGCCGGATCGTTGAAGGTCGGGCCCACCGAGCGGTCCTCGAGGATCGAGGTCAGCATCGCCTGGGGGTCGAGGTAGTCGGGTATCCAGCCCTCCCAGGCGAGATCGAACGGTTCACCGGGTGTTGCCTCTCGTGCGAACAGCGTGTCGCTCGGGAACATTTTGACCTGGACTTGGAGGCCGATCGCGGCGAGATTCTTCTTGACGATCTCGGCCTGCTCTGGGCAAGGAGATACGTTGCAGGTGTAGAGCACGGCTGTCCTGCCGCCGCCGCCGGCTAGCTCCCGGGCCTTGGCGACGTCTGGCGTCGTCGGGTAGATGTGTGCGTCGCGATAGCCGGGCATTCCCGGCGGCAGGTAATGGTCGGCTGGCCGCTCGGGCAGCGGCTGGAAATAGTCTCCGCGCTGAGCGAGCGCACGCCGGTTGATCGCGTAGTTGACCGCTTGGCGCATCCGGACATCGCTGAACAGCGGCCGGTGTGTGTTCAGGACGAAGTAGTCGAGCTGAAGACCCGGATCGACGAAGTACCGCTGCCCGCCGCGCGTAGCGGCTGCGCTGCCAGGCCCGTAGCGGGCGGCGAGTTGCGAGGCAAGGGTGGTGATCGTGGTGGAGGCGGGCGATACCAGTCCGAGCGCGGTGTAATCGGCGCTGCCGGCCTCGATTTCGGCCACCGCCCGCTGAGTGGATATCCCCACCGCAAGCTCGATCCGCGCGAAGTGGTGAGGGCGGCTGCCGTGGTAGTTGGGATTGCGCATCAGCACGACGCCCTGGCCGGGCGTGTAGGACGTTACGTAGTAAGGCCCCGCCGATGGGATCGCCCGTTCCCCGTTGCGGTTGATCGGGGTGTTGGACGGGACCGCGCAGAACGCCGGCAGCGCTAGCCGGGATAGAAAAGCCGGGGCCCGGGCGAGCAGACGGATCGTGAGCGTGTCTCGGTTGGCGACCACGCCCGTGATGTGGCTGGCCTTCCCGGCCATGTACGCGCGGGCGCCGACGACGTCGGCAAGGAAGTGGGCCCACGGGCTGTGCATCCCCGGGTTCAGGGTGCGCTCGATCGAGTCCTTGAACGTCTGCGCGGTGACCGGCTGATCCGAGGGTGGCGAGAAGCGAAAGCCGCGACGGACCCTGAACGTGTACGTCCTGCCGCCAGCCGAGGGGGCAGGCAGCGACTGCGCGACCTCAGGCGTCAGCTGCGAGCCCGCGAGACCGGCCTTGTCGGGGTAATTCACGAGCTGTGCGCAGGTTGCGTACAGGAGCTGATCCGAGAGCGGCACGTACGCGAGCGCCGGGTCCATGAAGTCGACGTCGGTCGAGGAAACGATCCCCAAGGTCCCGCCACCGGACCCACCATGGGTTGGTGCGATCGACTGCGCGTCGACCGTCACCCATGCCTTGCCGCCCGCGATCGTGACCGCCTGCGGGCTGCCGCCAACCGCGATCGTCGCGATGGCCTTGGGCGGATCGGTGCTCGGGTTGATCCGGGTCACGGTACCGTCGCCGCTATTCGCGACCCACACCGACCCAGCGCCGAACGCAACTCCGGCGGGCGACCGTCCCACCGCGATCGTCGCCGTCACCGATCGCGTGCCCGGGTCGATCCGAACGACCTTATCGTCGAGCGAATCGACGACCCACACGCCGCCCCCGCCGACCGTGATCCCGGTTGGTGCGTTGCCGACAGCGATCGGCGTCAGCAGCCCGGTCGGGTCGACCCGGACCACGTTGTTGGCTTCGGTGTCGGTGAGCCAGATCGCCCCGTCGCCGAGCGCGATCCCGGCCGGGCTGGCGTTCGGATTGAGCTGTCGTGCCACTTCTCCGGTCGTCGCGTTGAGGTGCGTCAGCAGGCCCGTGGACGGAGCAACCCAGACCGAGTTGGCTTGCGCCGCGATCGCCCCCGGCCCGCTCGGGACGACATTGCCGATCTGCACGGGGGGACCGAGCGTGTTGAACTCGGGCTCCACGCGGCCGACGAGGACGCTGCTCGTTCCCGGGCTCACATCAGGGTTCAGATTCGACTCGACCACCCATACACCACCAGCGCTGGCCGCAATACCCGTCGGAGGGCCCACGACCGGGATCGTCCGCAGCGTGCGCAGAGTCAGCGGATCAATCCGCGAGACGGTCTGGTCATCGAGGTTGGCCACCCACAGCGACCCCGAGCCGAACGCGACCGCGCCGGGTCGAGCACCGACCGGAACCGCCCCCGTGACGCGGTCGCTGTGCGTGTCGATCGCGGCCAGCGAGTTCGCCACGGCCCGCAGCCCGATGCCCCCGCCATGAGTGAGCTCGACGATCCCCGCCGCTACGGCTGCCGCGATGAGGAGCGCGCCACCGGCGGCGATCAGCGCCCGTCCGCGCCCGCCTCGTGCGCGTTCAGTCGACCTTCGCCCAGGTGCCGTTGCGGTCGGCGTCTCGAGCGCCGTATCGTGGATGAGGATGCGCTGCTCGAGCGCTCGTAGCTCGGGTCCGGGTTCTAACCCGAGGTCGTGGCTCAGCGCCTGGCGGCCTCGGCGATATGTGTCAAGCGCATCGGCTTGGCGCCCGTTTCGGTACAGAGCGAGCATCAGCTGCCCCCGCAGTCGCTCGCGGTAGGGATGCAGTCTGACCAGTCCCTCCAGCTCGCCAACCAGAGAGCGGTGATCACCGAGCGCCAGGTCGGCGTCGATTCGATCCTCGAGCGCGGCCAGCCGCGCTTCCTTCAACCGCGCGACCTCGCCCTGAGCGAACGGCTCGTACGCCAGATCGGCGAGCGGCTCGCCGCGCCACAGCCCCAGCGCAGAGTCCAACAGCTCGCGGGCGCCGGCAGCGTCACCATCGGCGAGCGCGTGACGCGCGTCCGCGACCATCGCCTCGAAGCACTCGGCGTCGACCTGACCCGGCGAGGCCGCAAGCAGGTAACCGCCGCCACGCGTCAAGAGCACCTCGTTGCCCAGTGCCTTGCGCAGATGCGACACATACCCCTGCAACGTTTTCGCTGCCGTCGCCGGCGGTCGCTCGCCCCACAGCTGATCGATCAAACGATCGCTCGAGACCGCCTCCCCGCGGCGCAACAACAAGATCGCCAGCAGCGCCCGCTGCTTCGGCCCGCCGAGCAGAACCGGCCGTTGCTGCTCGACCACCTCAAACGGCCCCAGGATGCGGAACTCAAGCACGGTCTCTAGCCCGAGGGCAACCCTACTACCGCGCGCCGTCCGGCCAAGCGTCATCGCAACCCGCCTCCTACCGATTTCCAACCGCCTCCAACCGCTCGACTACCAGCTGGCGGGACGGTTTCGCCCGATCCGATCACACCGGGTGATCGGCAACCCGGGAGGTCCCCGCAGTGATGCCCAACCACCGCCCAATCACGACGAGGCTGGCCCTGGCGATAGCGCTCTGCGCGATCGCCCCAGCCGCAGCCTCGGCACGGTTGGACCTCAACCCCCCGGCGGCGACAACCACGTCGTCCCCCCAGCCGGCGGTACAGATCGTCCGGGTCTCCGCTCCCAGCGGCTTTGACTGGGGCGACGCCGGCATCGGCGCCGCCGGCGCTCTCGGATTATCGATGCTCGCCATGGGCGGCGGCCTCGTGATCGCCGATAGGCGACGCCGAACGCCTGGCACGTCCGATCCGGGACATGGCGCAACACCCCATGGAGGAGCTGCCGGTGATCTCAGTCGAGGCCCGGACTCGGAATCGAAATTGGTCTTAAACCAACAGGAGGTAGTCACGCGACCCGCGCCCGTATCCACCACCGTGCCGTCGGATTCCTCGCAATCGCGGTAGCTGTCTCGCTCGCGCTTAGCAGCGCCACCGCCCCGGCGTCAGCCAGGACCTTCGATTTCAACTCCGCCGGCTCGATGGTCCAACAGCCGCTGCCGCCCCAGTGGGGGTGCATTATGCGGCGTTTGTTGAGTGGTGAGCCTGGGAGGATCAAGTGCCGGGAATCCTCGGGTCGCTAGGCGACAGCGATCCGCGGAAATGCTGTCGCTTCACAGTCCTGTAGGGCCCTGATCGGTGCCCGCCGCCGCCTCGCTCGGCACGGCGGCGGCGGGCGGAAGCACCCAACCAGGGCCAGACGTAGGAAGTCGTAGCCCAACATCACGAAGCCCCGCGCCACGCGGCGCTTTCCCACTGCGCGCGAGAGGACTCGAATCTCCACGGACCAATCCAAGCAGAGAAGCGACGGCCGACGCGATCAGGCACCTGGATCTGAGCACCACTGGCAGTCCGGTGCGTGCGGTTCGCGACCCCTGCTTTTGCCCGCCCGACGAGCATTCCGTCGACGCCGACGGGCGCCCCGGTCCGCGCGTAAAGCACGACGCTGTCGTAGCGCGACCGAGACTGCTGCTCCGTCGCCAAAGGGGCCACGAGCTGCTGACTTCCGCTTCGGGTGCCGGCCGCCCCGGAGGAGCAGCGTGATCTTGATCGCTTCCGGTATACCTCGCGCTCGGTGGTTCGTGAGAGCAGCAGCGTTGGGCGACGCATCTGAGATGCCCACGGCTGCCGGCGCCCCGCCGGTGCCGATGCCGGTGCAGACAGGAATCAGGGTGCTGTCTAGGGCCGCTCGGCTGGCGCGGAGCTGCTCGTTGCCGTTCTCAGGAGCTGTTCCTCAAGCCCACCCGCGGCGGTTGCCGCCGCGCTCCACGGTTCATCGAGCCAGCCCATCAGCGTGAAGCGGGTCTGCGCGGCCGCCCGGACGACCTTGATCGCGTAATAGACGTACGCGCTCACTCGCGCGCCGTCAACGGTAATTGGCACGGTTGCCGTCCGCGCGCGCTCGTCGCGGACAGCTGCGTCCGGTTCGAGTGCAGAGAACAGTCCAAACCAGGTGACGTGGTCGACGGCTGACAGCCGTGAATAGAGGAGATCTCCGATGCGGGAGTTGCTGGGGCGCCCAATGAGCTCGACGATCCCGTCCGAGATGCGGGGCCTCCGTGTGCCGTCGATGGTCGGCTTGGTACGGCTGTTGTTGACCTGCCAGCCGAAGCTCGAGCCGACGTCCTTCCAGAACTCCACGCGCACTTCGCCGTCTGAGTCGAGCTCGAGCTCGTTGACCTCGTTGGCGCTGTAGAGCATCTCGCACACCCCGCGCCTGATCCGCTCGAGGGTCGCGATGCGAGGGTCGTTCAGCCAGGCCGACACGACGCCTGATTCCAAGGCGGCCCGCGCGAGCGTCAGGTGCGCGTAGAGAGGTGGATGCCCGCTGTCAAACAGCTCGGCGAGGCCCCGGACGTAGTCGCTTGCTGCCCGGAGCGTCATCGCGCCGAACATGTGCGTGTCGGTAATCGGTTGATCCCACGGTGTGCGCGTGCGGTAGTTCGGTTCCTCGGCGCGGTCGCTCATGGCGCGCGATTCGATCGTCGGAAGCCCTCCATACCGCTCGGGCACCGCGTCAACCGCAGTCGTGAAGTCGCGGATCGCGGCGACATAGGGGGCAATCCATTCGCGAAAAGCATCTGGGCCCACGACCATGCCGCTCATCGTAGGGGCGGATCCGTCTCACGCGGCTCGCGCGGCGCTTCTGCTTCGTCGCCACACCGGTCACGACCTCGCCGCTTCCGCTTACGGGCTGCGAAGACTCGAAGCGGAAGCCGGCTGACCGGGTGTGGCCGGCCGTCACGCGCCTGGTGGTTCGTGACAGCGGAAGTCTCGTGGCGGCTGACCGATGGGCTATGCGTCCTCGCA
>CALAQT010000186.1 GCA_937888775.1 uncultured Actinomycetes bacterium
CGGCGCAGGCGCTCGCGGTCAAGATCGCCGCCACCGACGCCGCCGTGGCGAGCACGACCGACGCCGTGCAGGTGTTCGGCGGCACCGGCTACATGGTCGAGACCGGGATCGAGAAGCTGATGCGCGACGCCAAGTACTGCCAGCTGTTTCCCGAGCCCAACTGGGTCGCACAGAACGAGCTGATGCGCTCAGAGCGCGCCGGGCGTGCAGCGGTGAAAGCGAGGTTGACGTGAGCGCCTGTGGGGTGCGTAAACACGGTCGCGTCAGGCTGGCCGGGCGCACGCGTGGAGCAGACGCTCCGCGACCGGGACCCTGCGGCACCGCCGCACCGCCATGAAAAGGACGTGGCTGGGCCGTCACGTCCTTAACCCGGCGGCAACCCACGGCAACTACGGGCATCGACGTGCAACGTGCCCGACCCGTCACCCCTCGATTTGCAGGACTTTCCACGCTCTTCCCGGCCTGTCTCTCTGTCCCTGAAAATCGTGGTGTCCCCGGTTCGAGTCCGGGTCTCGCCATTTCTAAAGATCCCTGCGCCTGACCGGGTTTTGCGCATAGCGCCAAGGCAGTTTGAAGGGGAGATGGAAGGGCCGGTTTGCACGCCATGTCCTTTTCACGTCCGTTTCAGCGGAGAATCTCGTCGCAGATGCGCTATCTGGCTTGAGATCTCGCCCAGAACGAACACCATCCGGTCGCCGTTCCGGTCGACAAAGATCTTGAAGTCTCGCCGTGTTCGACGCGACCGCGGCCTACTGTCGGATGAACGTCACGGCGAAGGTGCTCGACGAGGCTGCTCCGGCCGACGGGACGAAGCCGACGCGGATCTCGAGCTTCAGCTTCTTCTTGCGCGTGAGCGCCCTGCGCTCCGCTGCCGTGAGGGACAGCTTCAGCTTGTAGACGCCCGCCTTTGCGACGGACCTCTTGACGCCCGTCAAGCCCGCACCGGATGCCGAGATCCGGCCCCGGCTCGGAGCCGAGACGGAAACGTCGACGGTGTAGCCGTGCACCGCGCGCGCGGTGAAGCCCTCGACCGCTGCCTTTCCTGCTCTTGCCGGCGGAGGCGACGGCGGCGATGGCAGGTTGCCGCCGCCGCTTCCCGATGCGCTTCCCGGCGTAGACACGCTCAAGCCCGGAGCCAGCGCACCCTGACAGCCTTCTCCGGTGCAGGGAGGCGGGGCGATGGGGACGGGTACTCCACCGTCTTCGCGAACGACGTAGATGTCGCGCAGCCCGTCTGCGTCGGGGTATGCGAGCTGGGCGTAGGTGCTGACATACGCGCTCGCACCGTCGGCGCTCGCGCCCTCGAAGTAGGAACCGTTGGGGTCGGTGCCGCTGTCCAGCAGGCTCACACAGCCGGCGGCGCGGCCCGTCGGGCACGTACCGACCCCTTCGGGCTCCCACTCGTAGGCGTTCACAGTCCCGTTCTTCGCCTGTTTGACAAGTGGGGTGAAACTGTCGAAGAACACTTGACCCTTGTCGCTGAGGTTGCGCGGTACGGACCCTTCATACACCGGGATGTACGGGCCATGGGCCCCAAATAGCAGGCCGTGTTCAATCACCCCCTCCCAGGTGACGGGCTGACGCCCTCCGGGTTCGCAGGAGACGCACGTCACCGATCCCGTGGCCAGCGAGTACTCGTACTCCTCGGGGTCTGGCTTGCCCGTGATTTCATCAATGTTGTCGTAAGTCACCCCGTCTGACTGGGTGATTGGCGTGCTTGTGGCGAACAGCAGGTACGTTCCGTCCGGCGACACGCGCGACACCATGAACTTGAGTCCGTGCGGGCCAGCGATGGCGTCCAGCGTTGTTTCAAGGCCTGCGCTGGCTCCAGCTTCGGGGGCGCCGATGCTGGCCACGTAGGAGAGCAGGCCACCGTGGTAGACGTACACGTTGGCCTGCCTGTCGGCGGTGTTCGTCGCCTGCGTGCTGCTCTTCCCGGGGACGAGCTGCCCCGAGGCGGAGAAGTACACATCGGCTCCTTCTTCAGAGATACCCAAGACGCCAAGGACGTCGGCACCAGTCGTGTCGCCAGTTTCAACGGCGTGGACATCCGCTGAGATGTCCGTCAAGGCTCCGGTGTTGACGTCGTAGCGATACAGGTCACAGCCGGCGCCAGTTGCCGAACTGCACGTCGTCGCCCCCGTGCTCGAGGTTGTCGTCAAACCGTAGCTGCCTGTGAAGAACACCTGGCTGCCGTCCTTGGAGGCCGCTTGGAATCTCGCGCGGGCGTCCCGCACGGCGGGAATCGCCTTTGACGCGGACACCTCGATCGTCGCGTTGGCGTTTTCGCGCACGAACACCTCATTTTCGGCCGCGTCGATACCTTCGTTGGCTCTGGCGGTGAAGAACACGCGCGAGCCGTCGCTGGAGACCGCGTTCAGGTCCGAGCCCGTTTCCCCCTTGTTGTTCGGCACTGCAGCGGTCGGGACGCCGTCGGGAAGCACAGCGCCCAGTGAGCAACCGTAGAAAGCCGCGACGACGCCGCAGAACAGGTTGTCTGCACGATCCAAACCCGCTCTCGCTGAGGCGCCCGCGCCGTCTGCCGCGAAGTGAAGAGGACGTGGCGCCGGCTCCACGTCCCTAACCCAGCGGCAACCGCCGGAAACCATGGGCATCGGGGTGCGGCGCGGCCGACCGGCGATCGGGGAGTCTGCAGCAGCTTCCCGAGGTTGACCGCTCCGTCCACGCCTACCTGAAAATCGTGGTGTCCCCGGTTCGAGTCCGGGTCTCGCCATATCGGGCGCCCGCCGCACGCGCGAGGCGGCTCTCAACTCCGGCTCTCGACCTCGATGTCGGGGCGGCGCTGACCGCCGAGGAACGCGGCGACGAAGTCGGGGCTCGCGGCGAGCTCGTCCGGGGCCCCCTGCATCTGCAGGCGCCCGCCGCCGAGCACGTAGGTCCAGTCGGAGATCTCGAGCGCCGCTTTGGCGCGTTGCTCGACGATCAGCACCGCCGCGCCGCTCTCGGCGAGCTGGCGCACGTGTTCGCGCAGCAGCTCGAGCGCGATGGCTGGCGCCAGATTGGCCGTCGGCTCGTCGAGCACGAACACCGCCGGCTCCAGCATCAGCACGCGTCCCATGGCGAGCATCTTGCGCTCGCCCCCGCTGAGCTTGCCCGCCCGGCGACCGAACATCACTCCGAGCCGCGGGAACAGGCTCGCCACCCGCTCGATGCGGTCGCTCACCTGCGATGCCGGCAGGAGGTAGCCGCCCATCTCGAGGTTCTCGCGAACGGTCAGCGGAGCGAACACGTCGTCGACCTGGGGCACGTAGCCGACACCCAGCCGGGCGATGTCCTCGGGCGCCTTGTTGGTGATGTCCACATCGTCCAGCAGGACGGTGCCCGACAGCACGCGCACGACCCCGGCGATGCTCTTCAGCAACGTGCTCTTGCCCGATCCGTTCGGACCCACGATCGAGACGACCTTGCCCGGCTGCACGTTGACGGAGATCTCGTGCACCACGGGCCTGCCGCCGTAGCCCGCGCTGAGCTCGATCGCCCGCAGCGACGCGCCGCGCAGGATGGGCTCATCCGACAAGGTAGGCCTCGACCACCTCGGGCCGAGCACGCAGCGTCGCCATGCTCCCCTCGGCCAACACGCGGCCCTCGGCCATCACCACGACGGGATCGCAGAACTCGTCCATCAGCGACAGCTCGTGCTCGACCATCACGATCGTCATCCCTTCGCGGCACAGCTCCAGAAGCTCGTACCCGATGCGGCGGGCCAGGCGCGGATGGACGCCGGCCATCGGCTCGTCGAGCAGCAGCACCTTCGGTTGCGCCATCAGTGCGCGCATGATCTCGACGAGCCGCCGCTGGCCGCCGCTGAGGTCACCGGCGTAGTCGTTGGCCTGCGCCGTGAGGCCGAAGCGATCGAGCATCTCGGCTGCCCGCTGCACCGCCTCCCACTCGCTCTTGCGCCAGTAACGCCGGCCCCGGAGGGCGCCGCGGAAGGAGTCGCCCGGCTGCTCGGGCACGGCCGAGAGCAGGTTCTCGAGCACGGTGAGGCGCTTGAACTCGCTCGCAAGCTGGAACGTGCGCACCAGGCCACCGCGTGCGCGGCGAAACGCCGGCTGGGCGGTGATCTCCGCGCCCCGGTAGAAGATCTGGCCCGACGACGGCTTCAGCGTGCCCGCCAGCATCGCAAGCATGGTCGACTTGCCCGCGCCGTTCGGCCCGATCAGGCCGGTCAGATGCCCGGCCTGGGCGGAGACGCTCACGCGGTCGACCGCCACCACTCCGTCGAACGCGCGCGTCAGCTCGGCGCTCCTGAGGACCACCTCGCCGTCGGGTCGCTCCGCCGGCGCTCCGCTGCTCGCCACGACCGACGCTGGACGCTCGATCGATGACGGGGAGGGCGGGGTCCAGTCCTCGGCCGCGACCGAGTCCTTGCCCGGCTCGGGCGCGCCGGTTCCACCAGGGTCCGCGCCCGCGATACGGATCTCGCGCTTGCGCTCCGGCAGCACCCCCTGGGGGCGGAACCACACGAACACCAGGATCAGGACCCCGATCGCCACCCACTGCAGCGCAGGGATCAGCTCGGGCGGTCCGAACGAGGGCACGAATCGAGTGATCTCCTCGAACGTGAGCGGCACGAGCAGCGCGCCCAGGATCGCCCCCTTGTGGTTCCCGGCGCCCCCGATGATGACCGCGGCGAACAGCACGATCGTCTCCGCGTAGGTCCACGCGGACGGCGCCCACAGGGTGATGAAGCCCACGAGGATCCCGCCGCTCAGACCCGCGATCGCGCCGCCGAGCACGAGCGTCCCCGCGCGCAGCGCGAGCAGGTTCTTGCCCAGTGAGTCTGCGACGACGTCGTTCTCCCGCATCGCCCGCAGCGAGCGCCCGTAGGGAGACTCGGTGATGCGGCGCAGGAACAGGTAGACGAGCAGGGCGAACGCGACCGCCACCGCCCCGTAGGCCCACTGGTAGTTCAGCGCCTGCGGGTTGAACTGTTCCTGCAGCGGCGCCGGCACCAACGACAGTCCCGCATCGCCGTTGAGGAACGGGCGGTAGTTGGTGATCAGCAGGTTGGCCATCACCGCCGTCACGAGCAGCCCGATCGCGGCGAAGTCGCCGCGCAGGCGGCGCCCGACCAGGAAGGTGAACGGCAGGGCCACCAGCCCGCCCACGATCGCCGCGCCGATCCAGGGCAACGGGAACGGGAGTTCGAGGCCGCCGACGTAGTTCTGAAAGCCGCCGTTGGCGCTGGCGTTGGGAAGCGACAGGACCGCCGCCGTGTAGGCGCCGGCGGCCTGGAAGATGATGAACCCGAAGTTCGTCACCCCCGAGACGCCGAACTGGTAGTTCAGCCCGAGGCACGCGAGCGCATCCACGCCCGCGTAGACGAGGATGGTCGTGGCGTAGAAGGCGACCCCGTTGCCCACGACGACGACGCGCCTAGGTCCGGACGCCGAGGATGCCGGTGGGCCGAAGCGCGAGCATGACGAGCAGCAGCACGAACGCAACGACGTCCTTGTAGGAGGGGGTGATGTAGGCCGCGCTCACCTCGGTGCCGAGGCCGATCAATATGGCGCCGAGCATGGCGCCATAGGGCTGTCCGGGTCCGCCCAGGAAGACGGCGGCCAGGATCAGCACGAGGAACAGATCGGTGCTGGTGGCTCCGAAGCTCCCGGAGTCCATCGCGAAGACTGCGCCGGCGAGCCCGCACAGCGCGCCCGTGAGAATCCAGGTCGTGGTGACGACCCGCCCGGTGCGGATGCCGCAGTTGCGGGCCAGGGATCCGTTGGCGGCGGTGGCCCGCATCGCCTTGCCCAGCCGTGTGTAGCGCAGCAGCCCGTGCACTCCGACCATCGCCGCGATCGCGATCCCGATGATCGCGACCTGTTGGACCGTCAGCCGCAGGCCGCCGGCTTTCAGCGTCGAGCCTTCGTTGAGCGAGTAGGAGACGTTGGTGCCGCCCACGATTGCCTGCAGGCCGAACTCCAGGATCAGCAGCATGCCCAGCGCCACGATCACGACCGCGATGGGCGAGGCGCGGCGTTGGAAGGGCGTGTAGATGAACGTGTTCAGTGCAACCGACAGCACGACCCCGACGAGCGCCGCCGCCAGCACACCCACCCAGATCGTCACGCCGGCGTGGTTGAGCGCGTAGGCCGCGTAGGCCGCCACGATCATGACCGCGCCGTATGCCAGGTTGAGAACGTCGGTCACGGCGAACTGCATCGTGAATCCGACCGCGGCGATCGACAGCACCGCCGCGGTCACGAGGCCGAATCCAAATGACGCCTCGAGCAGGTTCACGGCCGCCTCCTAGCCCAGCGCGCGCAATTGCGCCGGGGTCAGGCTGCCGACGACCTTCACCTGACCTGTCGGGCCGAACTGGTCGATCTGGTAGATTCCCGTCGAGTCGTGGAAGCTGTCGAAGTTCGTCGGGCCTCCGGGACCGATGTAGCGGATCGCCTTCCCGGCCTTGATGGCGGCGACTCCTTCAGCGAAGGAGTACACCACCTGGGCGCCGGGCGTGCCGTTGCCGATCGTCTCGATGAACGGACGGTAGACGGCGGGATTCGTGCTGTTGGCCTTCGTCATGGCCAGCGCGGCAAGGTTCATCCCGTCGTACAGGTGCACGGCTCCCGGTGCGGTGAGATAGGTGCTGAAGTTGCCGGCGCCGATTTCGCTCTTCACGGCGGTCATCGCCTTGAGGAACGGTTCGTACGCCGGGCCACTGGTTTCGACCGCGGTGTTGTCGGCGAGGTAGCTGGCCGCGAGCGTGGTGGCTCCCAGGGCCGCCTTCACCGACGAATACCATGCCGGTTCGACCGTCGCCGAGGTGCCGATCACGGGGATCATCTTGCCGCCGTTGAGCTGCTTGACCTCCGACAGGAAGCTGGCCGCCGTGGGTCCGAGCGCCTCCGTCAGGATGACTTCGGGGTGCGCTTCGACGATCTTGAACGCCTCGGTGCGATAGGTGCTGGCATGCAGGTCGAGGGTCTCGTTGGCGACCAGCTGCAGGCCGGCTTTCTTCAGCGCCGAGATCGCCGGCGTCACGAACGTCTGGGAGCCGATGTCGTTGCCGAAGGCGAGGGCGACCTTCTTGTAGCCCTTCTTCTGTGCGATCGCAACCATCGCGTATGACTCTGCGAGGTCGGGGGCGACCAACCGGTAGAAGTACGGGAAGTGGACGCTGTCGAACTCCGACTGGCCCGTCATCCCGAACACGACGGTCTTGTTCGCGTTGATAAGCGGCACCACGCTTGCCGCCTCGTCTGAGGTGACGCCGATGATCAGGGGCAGGTTGGAGGTCGTGGCGAACAGCTGGCGTGCCGCCGGCACTGCGTCGGCCGGGTCGCCGCGCGTGTCGACGCTCTTGCAGTTGACCTTGTGGCCGAGCACGCCGCCGGCGGCGTTGATCGCGTGCGTGGCCGCCTTGCACGAGGCCAGATAGATCGGGCCCAGCGCCGCATCGACCCCGGTGAACGGAGCGAGGTCAGCGAACGTGAGCGTCGATCCGGGGGAGGCCGAGCCCGACCCGCTGCTTCCTCCGCAGGCGGTCAGGCCCGCCAGCGCGACGGCGCACGACAGAGCGGAGAACGCTCGCCAAAGACCGTGTCGGCGCTGTGACACCTGTGTGGTGATCCTGGACCTTCCTGTCTTAGACATCTCTGCTCTGCCTCCCTCGTCGTTGTGCGGCACGCATCGATCAGAGCGTGCGCGTTGCCACCGCTGTTGGCATCCAGCGCCAGTCGTTCGGCGCTCCCACCTCTGCCACCACGCGGTTCCTGATCGTGCCGATGCCCTCGACCGTGACCTCGACCACGTCGTCCGGCTCGAGCCACACGGGCGGAGTTCGGGCGAACCCGACCCCCCCGGGTGTCCCCGTGGCGATCACGTCGCCGGGATTCAACGTCGTGAACGAGGAGAAGAACTCCACACTGCTGGCGACGTCAACAATCATCTGCGACGTGCGCGCCGACTGCATCAGCTCGCCGTTGAGGCGCGTGGTGAGGGCGAGGTCGCTGAGGTCGAGCTCGTCAACTGTGACGATCTCCGGACCCACGGGCATGCTGCCGTCAAAGTTCTTCCCCGGGGTCCACTGGGTGCCCGCGCGCTGCCACTCGCGCGCCGAGGCGTCGTTGAGCACCACGTAGCCGGCGACCGCCGAGAGGGCGTCCTCGGCCGCGATGTAGCGGCCCCCGCTGCCGATCACCACGCCCAGCTCGCCCTCGTAGTCGAAGTGGGCGCTGAAGGCCGGCTTGACGAGATCCGCGTATGGCCCGAGCACGCTGCCCGTGCCGCGCACGAAGGCCTCCGGCCAGGTCGGCGCCTCTTTGCGCCCTCCCTCCAGGGCGTGCTCGCGGTAATTGAGCCCGAGACAGAGGATGCGCCCCGGGGCCGGCACTGCCGGCCCCAGCTCGGTCGGGTCGTACTCACGCCCGTCGCGATCGGCCAGTGCACGCGCTGCCTCCGAGGCAGCTGGACCGGCTCGCAGAAAGCACTCGAGCGTGGACAGCGACTCATCGCCGGTCTCGGTCGCCAGGTCCACGTATCCAGAGCGTCCCCGGACGTGCAACCGCTGCCTCCCGGCTATAGAGATCGTGGCTAGCCTCATTCTCCACCCAATTGGTCTGATTGGTTGCCTGCTTCCCGACCAGAGCCTAGTCCGCTTCCGCGTTCCGTGTCAACCCCACTCACCAGTCCCTTCCCTGTATGAGCATTGTGGCCGTGCCTTTGCGCAACCGATTGATACGATTGGTGCACCAATCGTCCGAGATGGGTCATCGCGAGGGTCCCGAAGGAGCGCATGAGCACCTCAGCACCGGCGAGTGTCCAAGGACAGCAGCTGGCGAGCCTGATCCTCTCCGAGGCGGCGAACGCCCGCCTCGGGACGGGTGGGCGCCTACCGACCGAGCGTCAGCTGGCCGAGCGCTTTGGCGTGACGCGATCGGTGGTCCGCCATGCGCTGTCGCTGCTGCAGGCCGACGGGCTCATCTCGCGCGAGGTCGGCCGGGGCACCTTCCTGCGGACGCTCGTCGACCCGATCGGTGGCGGGGCGTCCGCGTCGGCGCTCAACGATGTCGCCCCGGCCGACGTGATGGCCGTACGCGCCCTGCTGGAGCCGCCGGCGATGTCGCTCGTGGCGATCCGTGCCACCGCGCGAGACTTCGACGCGATGGAGACCCACCTCGTCGCATACGACGCAGCTGAGACATTCGAGGACGTCGAGGCGTCGGACCTCGAGCTGCACAGGTGTCTGATCGCCGCAAGCCACAACCCACTGCTCGTCCGTCTCTACGCTGCTGCCGAGGCGGCCCGGGGCGGCCAACTGTGGGGCGACCTCAAGCGGCGCGCGGACTCGCCCGAGCGCCGCGAGCTCTACTCTCGAGAGCACCGCCGACTCGTCGCCGCGCTGCGGGCGCGAGACGGTGCCGGTGCGGTGGTCGCAATGCGCGAGCACTTGGACAACGTGCGGGCCAACCTCCTCGAGGGTGTCTGAGTCCCTGGTCGGCCCGATGCGGTCGGCTGCCGCAGCCAGACTGCGGTCAGCAGCGATCAATTCACGACTAGCGGGACCTCTCCATCGCCAAACGCGGAACACAGAGCGGCTAGAAGCGAAGAGTCTTGCCCTTGGATTCCGAGGAGCCCAATGCCGTAGGTTAGACCGGAGACGCCGCGCCTCACCGGCACGACGACCTGTGCCGAACCAGTCAGGCTACTCGGAGCGTTCAACCGAAATGATTCAACCCTGAATTTGAGAAGCTCGTCCGCCGACGCACTGCGACGGGGTGGAAGCCCAGGCATCACAGGTAAGAGAATCGCCGTCCCGCCGCTCGTCACCTCTTCATAGTCACGCGTGTATTCCCGCCATGCTCGCATGTCCGTCGCCTTCTCCTCCTCCGACGCTCGCGACAGCAGCTCGGCACGCTCCAGCCTTACCTGCACATCAGGGGCGAGAAACCCTCGGTTCTCGAGGAGCCACGCAGAGTGCGTGGCCCAGATCTCACGCGCCTGAAGCCGCGCGAACATGTCTGCGACGAGGTCGTCGGTGAATCGGGCAAAGCTCGTCTCCTCTACGGCCACGCCGATCCGCTCTCGCAGCAGCGAAGCCAATCCGACGATAGCCGCCGCTAGGTCAGAATCGAGAGATTCCAGGCAATCCGCCGGAAGGAGCACACGCTCCAACGGAGCCGAGATCTGACGCTCCGGCGAGACTATGGACCCAAACGCATCGCGCAGGGGCACGAGTTCTCTGGCGAGAATGCCCACAACGTCGAACGAGGGTGCGAGTGGCAGCGCGCCGGACGAATCGATCACGCCGTGGGTGGGCCTGACGGAGAACAGGCCGCACGACGCAGCAGGAACGCGGATCGAGCCCGCGGTGTCGGTTCCAACACCAAAGTCACACACGCCTCCCGCCACTGCCGACGCTGTACCAGACGATGAGCCGCCCGTAAATCGGTCTGGGTACAAGGGGTTCATCGGCGGCTCACTCTCACCGGCGTTTCCAATAAGAGAATACGCTAACTGGTCGAGCTTTGTTAACCCGAGCATCGTTGCACCAGCGTCCCTCAGCTTCTCAACGACCGTCGCTGTGACGTCACTTGCGCTGTGCGATTCGCGCCAACGTGGATGTCCAAACGACGACGTATGGCCAGCAACCACGAAGAGATCCTTGACAACGAACGTCCTGCCGGAGAGCACGCCGGGCGCCGAGCTCTCCAGTCGAACCGAGTCAGGCACGAGACAGTTGAGCCTCACCACCGTGTCTTGCATCTGGCTATCCCGCGGGGTCCGAATGCCCGGTCAGTCGGCATGTTGGCAGTCGGTCAGAGTCCACTGGGGCGATCCCGACGATGCATGGATGCTGGCCTGGCTGGCGAGGGATCGTGTGGCGTGGTGAGTCCAGTCGGAGGAAGCTGACGGTCTCCCACCCCGCGATGGGCGAATCGGCGATCGCCACCGGCAGGTCCTTGGCCGCACGGCCCAACAGGCGAAAGGGACGCATCGGCGTGAGCGTACCCCGACTCGCAAGGCGGCATCATCCTCACATTGCTCATCCCCATGCGTAACCAAGCCGTTTCCGCTCGGTCAGCCCTCTGGGCGCGAAAAGGATGTAGCGGCGGCGCCACGTCCTGAACCCAACGGCCACCACTGGCAACCACGGGGATTGACGCGCGTCGCGCCTGCCGCGCGACCCGCTGGTTTGCGGGACTCTTCGGACTCGGTCCGGCCTTTCCACGGCTCCCTGAAAATCGTGGTGTCCCCGGTTCGAGTCCGGGTCTCGCCATCTCCGGAGCTTCGCATCGCAGAGGCGACTTGGAGGCTTCTGCCCAACACGTCCATTTACCTGACCCGGGCAGGTGCGGACAAGAGTGCGAGCAGGCGGTCTTCTTGCCCTTCGCCGTATCTGCCATCGGTGCCCGCTCCTCTCGGGGGGCGCCCAACGTTGCTCTGCGGAAAGCCCAGCTGACGCTCCGCGCTACTGCGAGCCCTCGTCGAGCCTGACGTATGCTGCGGCCGTGGATCGGACACGAGAGATCGACATTGTCAGCGACGGCCACAAGCAGGGCGGCCCCCGCGAGCGCGATAAGAAGCGCGGCGTGAAGCGACTCACGAGCGCCGCACAGGAGCTCAACCGGCACCCGCGGCTGGTGGCATCGGCACGAGGCACGCGAGAGTGGATGATGGGTGACGAGCAGATTGACCACCGGTTGTCCATCCCCGCCTCTCGCCCCGCGGACCTCGCGGTTCGTCAGCTTGCCGCGCTCGCGACTGAGTCGCCCGGCGTGGTGGGAGAGTTGGGGCTGGCGGTGTTGCAGGGCTGGCAGCGGGTTGCCGAGTCGCGAGGCCGCGGGCGCGGAGCGGTCGATGTCGCCGTGCTGTTCACGGACCTGGTCGGCTTTTCCGACTGGGCCTTGCATTCGGGGGACGAGCAGGCGATCAGCCTGCTGCGCGAGCTCAGCGGGGCGATCGAGCCGCCGATCCTCGAGCGCCGGGGCGAGATCGTCAAGCGGCTCGGCGACGGCCTGATGGCCGCCTTCCGGGATGCCCAAACCGCGACCGAGGCTGCATTGGACGCGCACGACCGCGCGGCGCTGATTGAGGTGCACGGCTACCGCCCGCGGCTTCGAACCGGCATCCACCTGGGGCGCCCGCGCAAGATCGGCGGCGACTACTTCGGCGTTGACGTCAATACCGCGGCGCGGCTTCTCGAGGCGGCCAACCCCGGCGAGATCCTCGTCTCCGATCGCACCCTTCAGTCGCTCGACACGGCCACCGTGACCGCGAGGAAACGGCGCTTCAGCGCCAAGGGCGTGCCGCCGGGCGTTACCGCATACGTCGTGGGGCGTGCGGCGTATGCTGGGGCGGCTTCGGGGTCATAGCCCGGCGAGCGCAGTCGCTGCCCCAGGGTCGCGCGCTCCTGCGCGAGCCACGAGCGGCGTGGACTACTTCTTGCGCCGGGGCTGTTTGCTGAGTCGCTCGAGCTCGCGTCCGAATGCGGCCTCGACCTCGCGGGACATCGTTAGCTGGTACGCCGCGAGCAGCGCCGTTGAGGAGACCGGCCTGAGCCGGTCGATCGACTCGGTCACCTCCGCCCAGCGATCCTCTGGATATCCGGCTTGGGCGAATGGCTTCCAGACGTCCTCCAGGAAGAGCCTCACGAACTCCCGGGCGACGGTGCGGCACTGATCGCGAACCTTCGCGATCGCGGTGAGCGCGTGCCTGAGCGAGACTCCTCGCTTGACGACCTCCTCTGCAGCATCGATGAGCGCAGGCACCGGCGCCTCGTAGCGCCCGTCGCCAAGCGCGATCAGCAGGCCTAGCTGGACAGCCCGGACGAGCGTCTTCGCGTCAGCGTGCTCACCAAAGCGCCTCTGGAGCTCGCCGGCGGTGAAGACCGTCGCCTGCTCGCTCTCGTAGGGCGTGTTGATCGCATCGGTCAGGCTTAGAAGCTGCTCGGGGCGGGCGTTGCCGGCGTCGAGCAGCCGCTCGATCGCGCGTAGGTTGAAGCCGTCGCCCTGCATCCGTGCGATCAACCGCAGGCGTGCCACGTGCTCGGGTCCGTAGTAGCCGATGCGCTCGCGCACCTCGGGGGCGGGCAGCAGGCCGCGGGCGCGGTGCGCCCTGATGTTCCGCACGGTCATCCCGCTGTCGGCCGCCAGCTGTTCGATCGTCAGCGTGTTGTTGCTCGCCATCGGCCCACCATACCGTCGCACGGCGGCACCTGAAAGAGCGTGACATGAAACTGTGTAACATCGATCGATGGGAGGGTTATCTGCGTCAAGAGCCGGCGACCAACTTGAGGGAGCACCGCAAATGTCCACCATCGACGCTGCCAGCACCCAGCACCGGGGCACCGGTCGCATAGTGCGTGGGCTGCTGCGCTCGCGGTTGCTCGCGGCGCTCACCTACCCGCATGGGGTTGACCGTTACACCGAGCTGGTGCGCCCGCTGCTGCTGACCGATGGGGTGCGGGCCGAGGTGACCCGTGTTCGTCACCAGACACAGGCGAGCGTGACGCTCACGCTCCGTCCCAACGCGAATTGGCGCGGCCTGCGCGCCGGCCAGTTCGTGGGGGTTTCCGTGCAGGTCGACGGCGTGCACCTCACCCGTCCCTACTCGCCGGCCGGCTCCGAGCAGGCATCCGCCCACACTCTCGAGCTGACCGTGTCGACCCACCCGGAGGGCCGTCTGTCGAGGCATCTGCGCGACCATGCGCGGCCGGGGATGGTCGTGGATCTCACGCAGGCTCAGGGTGAGTTCACGCTCCCGGACACTCGCCCCGAGCGTGTGCTGCTGATCAGCGGCGGCAGTGGCATCACGCCGGTGATGGCGATGCTGAGCACGCTCTGCCAGGAGGGCTTCGCAGGCGAGATCGGCTTCCTGAACTATGCGCGCTCGCCCGCGCTTGCACTCTACGACGCTGAGCTGGCAACGCTCGCCTTGTGCCACGAGCGGCTGCGGGTCGCACGCGTCTTCACCCGCGCACGCCGGTCGGAGCTGCCCGGGCGCTTCGGTCGCGAGCACCTGGCCGCGGTGATATCCGACCACGCGGCCGCGGCGACGTTCGTCTGCGGCCCGCCCGCGTTGATCGACTCGGTCCGCGCCGTCTGGGCCAAGGACGGCCTGCCCGAACCGGCAGTCGAGACGTTCACGGCGCCCGCGCTGCGCTTCGATACCGACGGCGCTGAGGGCCGCGTGAGCTTCACGGCCAGCGGGCGTCAGGCGGCCAACAGCGGCCTGCCGCTGCTCGAGCAGGCCGAGGACGCCGGGCTCGCACCGGAGCATGGCTGCCGTATGGGCATCTGCAACACGTGCAGCACCCGCAAGAGAACCGGGACCGTTCGCAACGTCATCTCCGGCGGACTCTCGAGCGCCGGGGAGGAGCAGATTCGTATCTGCGTCTCAGTACCGGTCGGCGATGTAGCGCTCGACCTCTAGAAACCAACCGTCAAGGAGCAAGCCATGCCCAGCGCACCGCCAGTCCTCTCGCCCGAGCAGCTCGACGCGTTTGGCGAGGAACTCGACGCAATACGCGCTCGCGTCGTCGCGGACCTCGGCGAACGCGACGTCGACTACATCAACCGTCTCATCCGCGTCCAGCGCGGCCTTGAGGTCGCGGGCCGCGGCCTCCTGTTCGCCGGCTTCCTGCCGCCTGCATGGATCGGCGGCACGGCCGCCCTTTCGCTCTCGAAGATTCTGGACAACATGGAGATCGGCCACAACGTCATGCACGGGCAGTACGACTGGACGGGCGATGAGCGCCTGAACGGCAAGACGTTCGAGTGGGACACCTCGTGCCCCGGCGATCAGTGGCGCCACTCCCACAACTACATGCACCACACCCACACGAACATCGTCGGCAAGGACCGCGACATCGGCTACGGCATCCTGCGCATGTCCGAGGACGAGCCGTGGCGCCCGTACTACCTCGGCAACCCGCTCTACGCGGCGCTGCTCGCCGCCTTCTTCCAGTACGGGGTCGCGATGCACGACGTCGAGGCCGAGCAGATCGCCGCCGGCGAGAGCACCATGGACGAGGAGAAGCGCGAGAAGCTGCAGGCCGTCTGGAGCAAGGTGCGCGGCCAGACGCTGAAGGACTACGTCCTATTCCCCCTTCTTTCAGGCCCCTCGCTGCCGTTCGTGCTCGCCGGCAACGCCACTGCGAACCTCACCCGCAACCTATGGGCGTTCACGATCATCTTCTGCGGCCACTTCCCCGACGGCACGGAGCAGTTCACAGAGGAGGAGACCGAGAACGAGACCCGCGGCGAGTGGTACTACCGCCAGATGCTCGGCTCGGCCAACCTGACCGGCGGCAAGCT
>CALAQT010000187.1 GCA_937888775.1 uncultured Actinomycetes bacterium
GCGAGGACGTAGCCGATGTTGCTCATGTAGAGGATCGCCAGGTTGCTGGAGATGAACAGCACGAGCAGCACGTTGACGAATAGGTCCACGGTCATCGCCGGCCCGGGTACGTGCCAGCGGTTGAGCTTGCCGAGCTGCTTGATCGTCAGGCCGGCCTTGGAGATCCCGTACAGCGCCCGGCTGCCGTCGGCGGTCGAGGATGCCATCGACAGGATCAGGCTGGCGATCAGGCAGATCAGGAAGAAGGTCCCCAGCGTATGTCCGGCGATCGTCTGGAACGCCGTGGAGTAGAACTGGCCCTCCTGCGTCGCGGTCGGCGGGACGCCGCTCACCCCGCCCAGGCCGAGCGGCAGCAGCGCGAACACGCCGACCACGAATATGGCCGAGCTGCGCAGCGCGATGTGCGTGTCGCGCTCGGTCTTGTACTCGGGGGCAAAGGTGGCGCACACCTCGGCTGTCCACGAGGACCAGCCCAGGATGAACAGGTAGACGAACGCCAGCTTCGTCCCACCCCACGGGCCGGTGAAGGTGGCGTGGACGCGGCTCGAGTGCCAGTCGCCGGTCAGGTACGGCACCACGATGAAGACGATCAGGGCGAGGGTCAGCAGCCCGGCGGTGATGTACGTGAGCCCCTTCATCGGGCGGATGCCGAAGATGTTGAACGCCCACACGGCGATGATCACGCCGATCGCGATGAAGTGGGCCAGCCCCAGGTGCACGACACCGTCGTACACCGTCCAGGTCGAGTTCGGAAACCAGCGCGCCACGACGAGGTCGCCGATGATCTTGCCAAAGATCGCGAGCACCACCGACCAGCCGATCCAGTAGCCGAAGGTGGCGATCGGACCGACGAACGTCGTGTATTTGCGCCAGGCCTCGTGGGCGTAGAGCGAGATGCCGCCTGACTGGTTGGGGAACATCATCGCCGGCTCGACGTAGATCCAGGTCAGCACCATCCCGATCACCGCGGAGATTCCCCACAGGATCACCGACCCGAGAACCCCGAAGATGCCCAGCGTGAAGCCCAGAGACCCGAACAGGAAGCCCGGGTTGCACATCGCGATCGTGAACCCGTCCCACCATCGCAACGATTTGATCAGGTGGCGTTCCTCGACGACTGCTTCGGCCATTCTGGACCCCTCCAGGTGAGTGACTCGACGCTGGCTTGCCGCTGGTGCGGGTTATATACCAGTTTGTACAAAGTGGGTCAAATGGCCGTCTGTACAAAATTGCTCAAAGTCCGCGGCGTAAGATTGTTGCCGCGATGCCGCAGCTCGTCGATCGGGGCGGCCATGAGACAGTCAAGACCGCTGCCGGGCGTTCGCGGGCGTTGCCGGTGCTGCTCGCGACTCTGTCGGTGCGCGTGGACCCCAGCGCCGAGGCAATGGCGATCGACAGCGCGCTGGAGGCGGGGGTAAGGCTGATCGTGGCCAACATGCTCCTGCTGCCGCCGTACCCGCTGACCGTCATGCTCTCGCCGGCATACGCAACGCTGCCGCACGAGGAGGACCTTGACGCCGTCCGGGAAACCGCAGCACGGGCGGCGGCCCGGGGATCCCGACCGAGCTGCTGCGGATCTTGAGTCGTAGACCTGTGATGGCGCTGCTGGAGCTGGCGGCCGAGCGCGAGGCGGGTCTACTCGTATTCGGCCCCGACCTATCGCTGACCCCGCGACGCCGCTTCCGGGCCGCAGCGCGGAGGGTCCGGCGCGAGGCCGACTGTCTGGTGTGGGTCGCGCCGGACGGCTGAGTGTGGAACTCGCAAGCGAGTTCCATTGGGAGAATCGAAGATTCTCCCGGGTTTTGCGCTGAGCCCTCAGGCCTGCTGGGCGCGGTCTGAGACCTCGCGCAGCGTTCCGAACCGGCCGCGGTAGAACAGCAGCGGCTCGCCATCGCGATGGCTGAGGTGCTCCACCTCGCCGATCCAAAGCACGTGGTCGCCGGCGCTGTGCACGTCGACCACCCGGCAGCCGACGTGGGCGAGCGCGCCGTCGAGCAGCGGCAGGTCCTTGTGCCAGGCGAACTCGGGATCGACGGGCGAGACCCGCTGGCCCGCGAAGTGGGCGGCGAAGTGCTCCTGGTCTGAGGCCAGGACGCTGACCCCGTAGCGCCCGGTACGGGGAAGCATCTCGCTCATCCGGCAGCGGCCAAGCGACACAAGCACCAGCGGCGGGCGCAGCGAAACCGATAGGAACGCGTTCGCGGTCATGCCGTGGATCGTGTCCCGGTGGGTGGTGGTCACGACCGTCACGCCGGTGGCGAAGCGACCCATCACCTGGCGCAGCTCACGCGCGGCGGCTTCCACCGCGGCGGCCCTCGGCGTCAGCTTGGCGACGCCGATGGGGGGCTCGATCGCCGTCCGCGCGGGCGTCGGCGGCGCGGCGCGACGGCTTCCCGGACTCGAGATCGGTCGCGGCGGCGGCATCAATCCGGTGCTAACCGTCGGTGACGCCACCTTCGCCACCCTCGTCAGCCGCGCGATACCCTCGCGTTCAGCCAAGCCGCGCTCCGAAAAGGCCCCTGTCAGGACCGCGGGCGCTTCTTCTCAGGGTCATAGAACGGGAATCGTACGACGCGCGCCGGGATCCGCTTCTGCAGACCGTCGAGCTTGCCGACCTCTACCTCGGTGGCGATCTCGGCATACTGCACGTTGCACCGGCACAGTGCGATCGAGCGCTTCAGGATCGGGCTCCGGGTGCCGCTGGTCACGACCCCCACCCGGCGTCGGCCCACGTACACCTCGTCGCCGTGGCCGCTGGCCTCGTTGCCTTCCAGCTCCAACCCCACCAGCCGGCGCTGTGGGTGCGCCTTGCGCTCCACCAGCGCTTCGCGGCCGACGAAGTCCTCGTCGCCGAGTGCCACGGCAAAGCCGATCCCCGCCTCGAACGGATCCACCAGGTCATCGAACTCGTAACCGGCGAAGATCAGCCCCGACTCGATTCTCAGCATGTCGAGCGCCTCGAGCCCCAACGGCTTTAGGCCGCGGGGGGCGCCGGCCTTCCAGACAGCGTCCCAGACGGCCTCTCCATCTGATGGATGACACCAGATCTCATAGCCCAGCTCGCCGGTGTAGCCGGTTCGCGAGACGATGATCGGAACGCCGTCGTGGGCGCCGATCCGGCCGACGAGGAAGCGAAACCACTTCAGCTCCGGCAGGCTCGGCTGGGTGGGCGGGGTCCAGACGAACTCGGCCAGCGCTGCGCGGCTCTCAGGGCCCTGGACGGCGAGGTTGTGCAACTGGTCGGTGGACGGCTTGATCCAGACTCGCAGCCCCTCCCGGTCGGCGACCTCGCGCAACCAGATTCCGTCGTACTCGTCGCCGCCGACGAAGCGGAAGTTGTCCTGGCCAAGGCGGAAGACGGTCGCATCGTCGATCATGCCGCCGGTCTCATTGCACAGCGCCGTGTAGATGACCTGTCCGACCGAGAGCTTGCGGATGTCCCGGGTGACGGTGTGCTGCATCAGGGTCTCGGCGTCGGGGCCGAGCACCTCCCACTTGCGCAACGGGGACAGGTCCATGACCGCCAGGCGCTCACGGCACGCCCAGTATTCGGCGATTGCGCCCTCGTTGTTGAAGCAGTGTGGCAGCCAGTAGCCGCGGTACTCGACGAAGCTCTTGGTCAGCTCCGCGGTTCGGGCGTGAAAGGCGCTTTCGCCCGTCAGCACCGGCTCGGCGTCGGCAGTCACGCGACGCGCGATGGCCATGGAGAAACGATTCTCCGGCGAGTAGACGCGGACATGGATATCCGTCACCTCCCAGGCGTTTGAAGGGTCGATGTCGTCCGGACAGGCCGATGACGCGCACACCAGGTCGCTCATCGCGCGCAGCATCACGTAGTCGCCGGGCCGCGACCACGGCTCATCGGAGACCAGCTGATGGCTCGAGTCAAACTGGGTGTTGTAGAAGAAGTTCAGCGCCTCCCAGCCCTTGCGGGGAGCGATCTCGAACGGCTGCAGGGCGCGGTTGAAGTTGTCGGTGCAGTTGATGTGGCCGGGGTAGCCGAGGTCCTCGTAGTATTTGGCCTGGCAAGCCAGCGCGAAGGTGTCGTGGCGCCCGACCGTGTCGCGCACGACCTCGACCAGCGGCATGAAGTCGAGGTCGTAGAACTTTCCCTGCAATCCCGGTGTCGGGTAGGCGTTGCCCATCAGCGTCCGCGTCACGGTCGCGTCGAGACCTCGCTCGGTGCCAGCCTCCAGCTTGGCGCGATCAAAGGCCAGGAAGTCCGAGCACTGCTTGCCCTTGACGTCGATGATCTGGATGAACTCGCCGGCGCGAACCTCGTAGCTCAGCGCCGAGGCGGGATCGATCCGAAAGTCCAGGCGTGGCGCGGCCAGCGGCGGTGGGAGCTCGAGCTCCCCGGGTGGGCGCGGGCTCGCCCGGCGGACCTCGACCAGCAGCTCGCTCGCGGGCACGTCGCCGTCGATCAGCCGTCCGCCCGGCGCCGCCACGGCTAGGGCCGTCTCGCCCTGGGCCACCACGGACACCTCGCTGCCGGGGTCAGAGGTCGGTCCGAACAACCGCGCGCAGCGAGCCTCCTGCGGATCGAGGCCACGGGCGACCAGCGCGCCGGCGAACAGTTTCGCGCCGCCGCTCGCCAGCCCGCGCAGGACCGTCGCGTCCGCGTCTTGCACCAGCCCGAGCGGAGCGCCGAGCACAGTCACCTCGGCGATCTGGCCGCCATGGCGGTCGACGATCCGTACCTGATCGTCCCCCCGGAGCACGATCATCGTCGCCCCGCCCGGCCGCACGGGGTAGGTCTCGAGCGCCGGATCGCGGGGCAGCAGCCCGGCCACCAGCCGGGGCGACGCGGCCGGGTGGGTCACCGTGGCCATCGGTCCGCGCCGGCTAGGCCGAGGCCGGGGCGGACGCCTTCTCCACCTCGGCGAGCAGCTGCTCGGCGAGGCGGCGCTTACCGTCGGCGTCGAGCTTCTTGATCTCGTTCTCCACCGCGCGACGATTGTAGGTCTGGTTCCAGTAGTCGAGGCTGTCGAAGCCGAGCAGCACTGCCTTGCCGACGAACTGGCGCAGCACCTCGTTGGTGGGGCCCATCACCCAGCCGGCCTTGGCGTCGCGCAGGTAGCGCTCAAGCTCCATGTCGCGCTTGTAGCCGGTGCCGCCGCACGCGTGGAGCATCTTGTCGACCACGTGAGCGGTGTTCTTGGCCGCGACGAACTTGACCTGCCACGCCCAGTGTAGGAAGTTGGCCCGGGCGAACTCGCCCGGGGGCATCCGGCGGGTGTTGTGATCGGTGGCGGTGTCCATCGCCTGTGCGACCGAGAAGACGAACAGCCGCGCGGCGTTGGTGTCCATGACCGCTTCACCCACATAGTCCTGGATCGTCGGGTAGTCGGCCACGCGCAGGCCCACGTCAACATGGCGCTTGCGCGTTGTCTGGCGTTTGCCGATGTCGATCGCGCCCATCGCGATCCCGTTCCAGACCGACGAGGAGCCGATCAAGAACCACGGGTCGACCGACTCGTCGTTGGACGCGGCGCCGTCGCCCTCGGGCCCGACGATCTGCTCGCCGGGGATCTCGACGTTGTCGACCTCGATCGGGCCGGACTGGTTGCCGCGCAGACCCAGCGCGTCCCACGAGGACGGCTGGGACTTGACGTCCTCACCGTCGATCACGAACACCGACAGGTCGTCATAGCCGGTGAAGTCAGGGCTGGTGGTCTGCACGACGTAGAAGTCGGCGAACCCACCCGACGTCGTCCACGAAGCCTTCTTGCGCACCTTGTAGCCGCCGTTGGAGCGCTCGGCACCGGAGGAGATCGGATACCAGAAGTGTGAGCCGGTCTCGGGATCCGAGTAGGACAGGGTGCCGATCTTGCCGCTGTTGAGCGGCCTGATGTACTTCTCGATCAGCTCGTCGGTGGGGCGCAGCATGATCGTGTTGACGGCGCCGATGTGCATCACGTAGCACATCGCCGTCGAGGCACATCCGTAGCGGGCGATCGTCTCGCACGTCATCGCAAAGGCGACGTGGTCCTCGCCGAGGCCGCCGTATTCGGTCGGGACGGTCAGCGCCAGGAAGCCATGCTCGCCGAGCAGTTCCAGGTTGCGCCGCGGATAATCCAGGTTGTCGTCGGAGACCTTTGCGTTAGCGCGCATCTCCTTCTCGCACAGCTCGATCAGCAGGTCGCGCAGCTCGCGCTGGCGGTCGGTCAGTACCCATTCGGGGTCCCACTCGTAGCCCAGCCCCCAGAAGGCCTCTCCACCCCATGTCTTCTCGGACATCATCTCCTCCCGGTTTGTCGCTTGGCGAGCGACCTGGAAATGAGTCAGCAGGCCGCCGGACTACCGTCACTCATCGCGCAGCAACGGCCCGAGCCAGGACGCGCGCTGCACAAATATGTTCAAATACATTTCTATCGGAGTAAATCGCTTCTGTCTAGGTCATGCGCGGTGGGAAATTGGCCGCTGATAGGCGTCGAGGCGGCACGAGTTCGGCGACTACGGCGGGGTGGGTGTCCGGCGGCCGCTCGTCCGCGTGGCGGTCAATCACCGGCCCTTTCCGGCGCCGGCTCGGAATCACTTATCTAGATCACGCGCACGCGTCCACCGTCGATCGCGGCGCCGGCGGCCGCGGGCCGCGCCAGGCCGCTCTGGGCGTCGGCGATCAGCCCCAGCGTGACGAGCACGCCAGCGCCGGCGGGTGCCGCGCGAGCGGCCTTGGTGTCGACGTGCAGCAGCATGTGCTCGCCGGTGGCCAGCAGCTCGCCGTCGTCTGAGCGCCGAAGCTCGTGAAACAGGTGCAGCCGCTTCTCGTCGTGGCCGAGCAGCTGCGTCGTGACGTGGATCGACTGGCCGGCCGAGGCCTGGCCGAGGTGGCGCAGGTGGGTCTCGACGGTGAAGTAGGAGTGCCCGCCCGCCAGGTAGGCGCCATCGATCCCGATCCGCCGCAGGAACGCGTCAGTGGCGTCGGCCAGCACGTGCAGGTAGCGGCTCTCGGTCAGGTGACCGTTGTAGTCGATCCACTCAGGCGCCACGATCGCCTCGTGCAGGCGCAGGGGCTCGCCGGTCGGCAACCGATCGTCGCCGGCGTTGGCCGCCGCGTCGATCAGTCCATGCTCCACGCGGGCGATGACCTCGCCGGCGCCGAAGCCCTGGCCCTTGAGTCCCTGCAGTACCGCGACCAGACAGTCATCCCGGATCAGCTCCAGCTCCTCGATCGAGCGACCCGCGGCCTGGGCGTCGGACTGCCCCACGAGCTTGTCGAGCAGTGGCTGATCGAGCTCGGGGACGTCGGTGAGCTTGGTCCAGGGCAGCTTCAGCGTGGGACCGAACTGGGCAATGAAGTGACGCATGCCCGCCTCGCCGCCGGCTAGGCGGTAGGTGAGGAAGGTTCCCATCGCCGACCAGCGCAGCCCGGGTCCGTAGCGGATCGCGTCATCGACCTCCTCGACAGTGGCGACATCGTCGGCGACAAGCCACAGCGCTTCACGCCACAGCGCCTCCAGCAGCCGGTCAGACAGAAAGCCGTCGATCTCCCGCCGCACGATCAGCGGCTGCATCCCGACGGCGCGATAGATCGCGGCGGCCCGCGCCACCGTCTCAGGCGGGGTCCGTTCGCCGCCGCACACCTCGACCAGGGGCAGCAGGTAGACGGGATTGAACGGGTGCCCCACGACCAGCCGCTCTGGTCCATCCATCTCGGCGCACAGCCGGGAGGGCAGCAGCCCCGAGGTGGACGAGGCGAAGATCACATCCCCGGGCGCCGCCGCGCCCGCCTCGGCCAGCAGCGCCCGCTTGAGCCCCTCACGCTCGGGCGCGCTCTCCTGGACGAGCGTCGCCCCGGCGACCGCCTCGGCCACGCTGTCGACGCAGGTGAGCGTCCCTTCGGCCGGCAGCGGCGCCAACGTCAGTCTGCGCCACGCCCGCCGCGCCCGCTCCAGCACTGCCAGCACGCTACGCTGTGCGTCCGGTTCGGGGTCAAACAGACGAACATCGATGCCGTTGAGCAGCATCCGCGCGGCCCAGCCGCCGCCGATCACGCCGGCGCCGAGCAGCGCCACAGCCTCGGGCTTGGGCTCGATCTCAGCCACGACGGGGCAGGCCGAGCCGGTCCCGCACCTCGTCGACCCCGATCACGCGTACGTTCATCGCGGTCAGGATCGTCGTGGCGCGTGTCACCAGCGCACCATTGGTCGCCAGCTCGCCACGGCTCGCGTACAGGCTGTCCTCCAGCCCGACGCGCACGTTGCCACCGGCCAGCACCGCCATCGCGACATAGGGGAGCTGCATGCGCCCGATCGAGAACGCCGAGAACACGCAACCGGCCGGCAGCTGTGAGACCAGCGCCAGCAGCGTGGACGGGTCATCCGGCGCTCCGTAGCGGATCCCCATGCACAGCTGGATCAGCGCCGGCTCGTCGATCAGGCCCTCGTCGATCAGGTCCTTGACCATCACCAGTTGGCCGGTGTCGAACACCTCCAGCTCGGGCCGCACACCCAGCGCGCGGATCTGCTTGGCCATCGCACGCAGCATGTCCGGCGTGTTGGCCATCACGTAGTCGCCTCCGGCGGCGAAGTTCATCGTCCCGCAGTCGAGCGTGCAGATTTCCGGTGCCAGTTGCGCGACGTGCGTCAGGCGCTCGGTGGCGCCGACCATGTCGGTCTCGGCCGCATCGAGTGGCAGGGGCGCCTCGGGGCCGCCCAGCACGATGTCACCGCCCATGCCGGCGGTCAGGTTGATGATCACGTCGATGTCGGCGGCGCGGATCAGCTCCACGACGCGGCGATACAGCGACACGTCGCGCGATCCGTGGCCGGTGGCCGGATCACGTACGTGCAGGTGGACCACAGCCGCGCCGGCACGCGCCGCCTCGATCGCCGATTCAGCGATCTGCACGGGGGTGACGGGCACGTGTGGGCTGCGCCGGGTCGTGTCGCCGGCGCCCGTTACGGCGCAGGTGATGAACACCTCGCTGTTCACCGTGACAGCGCCCCCTCGAGCGTCGGCGTGTTGGCCAGCAGCTGCCTGGTGTACTCCGCACCGGGGGAGGCGAACACCTGCTCGACGGGACCCGACTCTACGATCCGGCCCTCGGTCATCACGATCACGCGGTCGGCGATCGTACGGATCAGGGCGAGGTTGTGGGTGATGAACAGCATGCTCAACCCGGTCTCGATCCGCAGCTGTCGCAGCAAGTCGACGATCGCGGCCTGCACCGAGACATCGAGCGCCGAGGTGACCTCGTCGCACACCAGCAGGGAGGGCTCGGCGGCGAGCGCGCGGGCGATCGCGACGCGCTGGCGCTCACCGCCGGAGAGCTGATCGGGATAGCGGTTGGCCGCCTCGGAGGACAGCGACACCCGCTCTAGGCACTCGCTCACCCGTCGGGCCGTTTCGCGCTTGGCGCCGGGAAAGAACAGCTGCAGCTGGCGAGCGATCGTCTGGCCGACCGTGCGTCTGGGGTTCAGGGAGGCATATGGGTTTTGAAACACGTACTGGATCTGCTTGCGGGCGTGTGCGCTTCGCCGCCGCGCGCTCTCCGGCAGTCGACTGGCGTTGAGCAGGATCTCGCCGGCGTAATCGCTGTGCAGACCAGCCACGCACCGGGCCAGGGTTGTCTTGCCGCTGCCCGACTCGCCCACCAGCGCCACGCACTCGTTGCGCTGGACGGAGAAGTCGATCTCGAACAGCGTGTGATGCGAGCCGTAGCTGGCGTCCAGGTGCTCAACTGAGATCACCGTTTCGCCGGGCTGCATGTGCGCGGATCCCTGGCCCGTCATCCGGACCTCGGACGGGGACTCCCCGGCGCGATAGCAGTGCACGAGATGTCCGGCGTCGAACTTCGATGCCAGCGGGTAGGACACGTGGCAGTTGTCGATGGCCAGGTCACAGCGCGGCGCAAAGAAACAACCGGTCGGACGGTTGCCGGGCAGCGGCGCCCGACCCGGGATCCCGACCACGGCGCGCTTGCCAGCCAGATCGGGCACGGCCCGCAGCAGCTGGCGCGTGTAGGGATGACGCGGGTTGGCGAAGATCGTGTCGCGAGGGCCGCGCTCGACGATTCGCCCGGCGTACATGACGGCGACGTGGTCGGCCAGTTCGGCGACGACGGCCAGGTCATGGCTGACGTACAGGGCGGCGACCTGATGGCTGCGGCAGAGATCGCGCACGGTTTCCAGCACGCGCGCCTGGGTGGTGACATCCAGGCCGGTGGTCGGCTCGTCGCAGACGATCACGCGCGGTCGGCAGGCGAAGGCCATGGCGATTGCGACGCGCTGCTGCTGACCGCCGGAGAGCTGGTGCGGATAGCGACGCAGGAACTGGTCGTCGCAGGGCAGCGCGACCTCTTCAAGGCCCTCACGGATGCGCGCTCGCCGCTGTTCGTCAGACCGGTCGGCGGCGAGCTCCTCCAGTGTCTCCAGCAGCTGGCGTTCGATCCGCAGCGCCGGGTTCAGCGCGGTGGCGGGGTCCTGGGGAATGTAGGAGACGACGCCGCCGCGCAGCCGGCGTAGCTCCTCCTTGGGAAGGCCAGACAGCTCCCGGCCGTCGATCACGACCTCGCCGCCGGACATGCGTCCGCCGGGCCGGCAGTAGCCCATCAGCGCCATCCCGACCGTGGTCTTGCCCGAACCCGATTCGCCGACCAATCCCAGCACCTCGCCGGCGCGCACCTGGAGCGTGACCTCGTCCACGACGTCGTTGTGGTTGGCGACCAGCTCGATCCGTAGATCGCTCACCTTGACGACGCTGCCCGAGTCGCTGGGGGAGGGTAGGGCGGAAACGCTCACCGTTCAGTCCGGTGGTGGCAGGGCTGGAGCTTGAGCTGGCGCTGCTGCTGGCACCGCCGCCACAAGCGGCCAGCAGACCGCTCGTGCTCAGCATCATCCCGCCCGCCATCGCCCCCCGTAGAGCCTGGCGTCGCGTGATCGAATGATCAGGCCGCTGTCGCTGCACTCGCTCAGTCACCCGTCGCTCCCCTCGTAGTTGCCGTTGGTTCTGACCAGCCTGTGTGCGTTCGCGAAACCCCCGTCCGAGCGCGTCGCCTCCTCCAAGATCAGCCTCACCGACAGCACCAGGTGCTCGCGCGCCACCTCGGCGGCGTTGGGGTCGCGCGATTGCAGCGCGCTCACCAGCCGCTGATGGTCGGCGGCGTAGTCGGTCCCCGAGTACACCGGATGCCAGTTGAGCAGCATCTGCGTCTCGGCCGCGAGCGGCTCGTAGGCGCGGCTGAGGCGCGAGCTGCCGGCCAGGGCGACCATCTCGCGGTGAAAGTCGAGATCGGCGGCGATCAGCTCCGCCGATGGCGGAGCGGGCACGCCATCTGGCGCTGCGGCCCGGCGGATGCGCAGCTGGATGGCCATCAGTGCTGACAGATCGAGGTCGCCGTCACGCTGCAGGGCGTGCTCGACGGCGGCCACCTCGATCGCCTGGCGGGCCAGGTAGACGTCGATCACATCCTCGGTCGAGATCGGGCGCACGTGCGCTCCGCGATTGATCTCAGAGACGACCAGTCCCTCCTGGACGAGCTGACGCAGCGCCTCGCGGATCGCGCTGCGCCCGGTGCCGAAGGTCTGCGCCAGCGCCGCCTCAGGGAGTTGCTCGCAGGGCTTGATTCGCCCCGAGAGGATCGCCTCACGGATCTGGTGGAGCACCTGATCGGTGGTCGATCGACGTTGGACGGTCCCCAAACCCCAAGCGGCAGAAATAGACAATGTCCTCCTTATCGACAACCTACTGCCGGTTGTGGAACCTGTCAATAGGTTGTCTAGGCGCGCTCGCCCGGGCCGGTGGTACGCGCCGCCCGGCCCGGCTCTTACGCGCGCTCGCCCGGGC
>CALAQT010000188.1 GCA_937888775.1 uncultured Actinomycetes bacterium
TCACTCACCCCGCCACGGCTTACGCCGCGTAACCCATTTGCAGGCCGTGGTAATAGCCGCGGCCACCTCATTGCCGACTTAGCTCACGATCGTGAACGTGATCGACTGCGACCTCGAGTTTTGGGCCGCGGTCCTGGCGGTGATCACGAGCTTGTAAGTGCCCGGCTTTAGCTCGTTGGATCGCGAGATCCGTCCCCGGAACGAGTGCTTGTTGATGCCGGCCTGCCCGGTGAAGGAGAGCGTCCCTCTTGTCACCGTACGCTTGCAGAACGGCTTGCGGCGATTCCTCGTTGTTCCCGTAACGCACGTGCCGTTGACCTTGCGGCCGCGGACCTGTTGCGTAAAGGCGAAGACGACTCGCGCGCGCTCGTTGAGCCTGAACGAGAACGTAGTCCCGACCGGTCGCGTGTGCGTGCGCGAGACGCTCTCCCCCCATACACGATTGGACTGGCTGACCTTCGATAGGACCGGCCGGGGCAGCGGCTGGTTGCTGGTCCGGAACGTGCGGTCGGTGCCGTGACTGACACCGGCGGCGTTCGACGCCACGAGGCGGTAGTGGTACGTCGTGTTCGATGCCAGTCCGGAGAGCCGCGCGGAAACGGCGATGGCTGCCGATCCCGAACCCGCGGATGCGGCTGAGGTCTGGGAGCCGTAGGCGATACTTGTGCCGTAATCGAAGTGGTAGGACGTCGTCTGACCGTTCGGATTCGCAGACCCGGAGACCTCAGCCTTGCTGGTGGTCATGCCCGAGGCCGGCCCGGTCGTTACCGTCGGCCCCAATGACGGCACAGCCGGAGACACCCCGCCGCATGGGCTCGTGCCGGAGGCTGGCCCGCCGAAGCCGCTGTAGCGGGCCACGAAGCCGCTCGGCGCGAAGCCGGCCGGAACATTGCTGCCGGCGACCACGAGGTCGCCCGCCGAGTCCACCGCCAGCGCATTAGACTCGGCGACATCTGGCGCGGTGTTGCCAAAATCGAGCACGCCGTTCGGTTCGAATCCCCAGAGCGCGGCCGACCTGAGGCCGGAATCCCGGAACTCGCCGGCGCCGACGACTCGACGTCCGCCGGCAACCGCGACTCCGTTCGCGCCGATGGGGTCGGTGACGAACCCGCGAGAAGAAGGCGTGACTTCCAATCCGCTGCCGGCGAAGCTGCGATCGAGCGCGCCGGCACAACTCAGTCGCACGAACACGGCTTCGGACTGATTGGTCGTCGTACCCCCACCGCCCACGACGATCCCCCCGGCAGGGTCGAGCGCGACCGCATTGAACGTCACCGCGGCACCGCCACTCTGGGGGAAGTAGACGAACGCTTGTCCACTCCCAAAGCCTGGATCCAGTGCGCCGCTGGAGGTCACCCGCGCGATCAACCCGTTGACCACCTGGTGGGCGCCGGGACCCAGCTGGCCGGCGAGCACGATCTTGCCATCGCCCTGCACCGCAACGCCACGGGCGATCGAGTCCTGGCCGAGATCGACCACATGCACGCCGCCGGGCCCCAGGCTCCCGTCCGGACTCCCATTGGCGTTCAAGCGCAGCAGCGCAATCCGCTGAAACGCGTCCGCCCCAGGCACCGCCCCAGCCGCGACGATCGACCCGTTAGGGCCAAGCGCCACCGCGTTCGCGCTCCCGCGAGAAACGGCATGCACCACCCCACCCGAGCCAAAACCACCATCACGGCTGCCATTGGCGTTAAACCGCTCCACCAACATGCCCGCCCCGTCATTGCCCGCCACCACGATCTTCCCATCCGGCTGAACCACAACCGCACGGCCCACCCCACCACCAGCGGCAAAAGCGCCCTCCGGCGCGCCGACGGCACTGAAACGCTCCACCAGCAGCGAAGACCCCGACGAGCCCACCGCCACAACCTCACGATCAGACTGCACCGCCACACCAAACAGCTGCGTCCCCGAAGCCAACGACCTGACGCCACCCGAGCCGAACGACGCATCGAGATCCCCCGGGGCCGCCGCCGCCACCGCCGGCACCCCCAGCAACCCGAACACAACCGTCACCAACAGCAACACCAGCATGCGCCGACCGCTATTCGGATCTGATAACCCGTCGGGCTCCCTGGTTAGCGCACGCTGCAGGCCAGGGCCCACTTAGCTCACGATCGTGAAGGTGAGTGAGCGCGGCTTGGCGGCCTTCTGGCCGGCGAGGCTCGTCACCGTGATCAAGACGGTGTACGTGCCCGGCCTCAGCTTGTGGTGGCCCGAGATGGCGCCCTTGAAGGCGAGGCTGTTCTTCCCCACGTGGCCGGCGACCGAAATGCTGCCGTCGGTCACAGTGCGCTGACAAGACGGCTTGTGTCGGTTCGCCTTGGTCTGGGCAACGCACTTGCGCGCGACTTTGCGTCCGCTAGCGCGCTGCGTAAACGTAAACTTGACGCGCGCCGGCTGGTTCAGTGTGAAGGAGAACGTCGTCCCCACCGGGCGCTTGTGCTGCTTGGACTTTGCCTCACCCCATGAGCGGTGCGATTGACCCACGCTGGTCAGGGCCGGCGAGGTAACGACCGGCGACACCTGGCCGCCACATGGGCTCGTGCCGGAGGCTGGCCCGCCGAAGCCGGCGTAACGGGCCACGAAGCCGCTCGGCGCGAAGCCGGCTGGAACATTGCTGCCGGCGACCACGAGGTCACCGGCGGAGTCCACCGCCAGCGCGTTCGACTCGGCGCCGGAGGGCGCGTTCCTGGCAAAGTCGACCGCGCCGCCAGGTTCGAAGCCCCACAGCGCCGCGGAGGCGAGGCCCGAGTCCTGAAACCGGCCGGCGCCGACGACCCGGCGTCCGGCGACGACCGCGACTCCGTTGGCACCATAGTTGTTGGTCACGAAATCTCGAGAGGAAGAGGCGAACTGCACGCCGCTGCCGGCGAAGCTGCGATCGAGCGCGCCGGCACAGCTGAGCCGCTCGAACACGGCTTCGGACTGATTGGTCGTCGTGGTCCCGCCCCCGACAATGATCCCCCCGGCAGGGTCGAGCGCGACCGCATTGAACGCCACCTCGGCTGACCCGGGCTGCGGGAACATCACGGACCTACCGCCGGCACCGAAGCTCCCGTCGAGGGCGCCGTTTGAGGTCACCCGCGCGATCAACCCGTTGACCACCTGGTGGGCGCCGGGACCCAGCTGGCCGGCGAGCACGATCTTGCCATCGCCCTGCACCGCAACGCCACGGGCGATCGAGTCCTGGCCGAGATCGACCACATGCACGCCGCCGGGCCCCAGGCTCCCGTCCGGACTCCCATTGGCGTTCAAGCGCAGCAGCGCAATCCGCTGAAACGCGTCCGCCCCAGGCACCGCCCCAGCCGCGACGATCGACCCGTTAGGGCCAAGCGCCACCGCGTTCGCGCTCCCGCGAGAAACGGCATGCACCACCCCACCCGAGCCAAAACCACCATCACGGCTGCCATTGGCGTTAAACCGCTCCACCAACATGCCCGCCCCGTCATTGCCCGCCACCACGATCTTCCCATCCGGCTGAACCACAACCGCACGGCCCACCCCACCACCAGCGGCAAAAGCGCCCTCCGGCGCGCCGACGGCACTGAAACGCTCCACCAGCAGCGAAGACCCCGACGAGCCCACCGCCACAACCTCACGATCAGACTGCACCGCCACACCAAACAGCTGCGTCCCCGAAGCCAACGACCTGACGCCACCCGAGCCGAACGACGCATCGAGATCCCCCGGGGCCGCCGCCGCCACCGCCGGCACCCCCAGCAACCCCAAGACGACAGTCACCAACAGCAAAACCAATTTCGGCGGACGCCGCATCGATACCCCGCCTCTCATGCGTTGAATGACTGATACCTGGATGACAGGAATACTAACGCCCGAAGCCGCGATAACGCAACACAAGGCCGTTGAAGGCAACAAAGTTGTTGCTGGCCCCGGCGACCACCAGCCTTCCCATCGGATCGATCGCCAGAGCGTTGGCGCTGCCCGCGCCGAGCGATGTGCTCAGCAGCGTGCGGGTCGACCCGGCGTTGATGACCGACCCGTGCGGGTTGAGTGACCACAGCGCCACCTCGGTCATTCCAGAGTCAGCGAATGACCCCGCGAGCACCACCGCGCCGCCGCGGGCCAGCGCTGTGGCATTGGCGCCCGGCAACGCGCTCGACGGGGTGGATCCGTGATCCGAGCCGAGCGCCACGATTCCGCGTCGGCCGAACGAGCTGACCGGATGACCATTGTTCGACAAGCGCACCGCGAGCGCGAACGCGGGCGTGGCGCCGTCCGAAGTTGCGGCGCCAGCGGCAACGATGCCCCCATCGGTGGCCAAGCTCACGGCGCGAAAGACGGCTTCGGCGCCTCCCTCCACGGCGCCCGGGACCACGAAGCTCCCCGCCGAACCAAAGCTGCGATCGAGTTGACCGCGCGAGGTGAAACGAGCGACGACGGCGTTTGAGACCTGCAGATCCGGCCGCGCGGAGCCCGCTATGACGATCTTGCCCCCAGCCTGCAGCGCGACCGCCGCCGCGGTGCCCTCTCGGCCGAGATCCTGCGATCCGTCCGCGATGCGGACCCCTTTTACCGCAAAGCCGAGGTCAGGCCGGCCACGCGTGTCGAGCCGCGCCAGCGCCATGTGCGGCAAGCCGTCGCTGCCGGGTCCGTTACCGGCGACAATGATCTTGCCGTCGCCCTGGACGGCTAGCGCCGCCGTGGCGCTTTGACCGGTGCCGGGCAGCAGAGTGGCCGTGCCGGCGCTCCCAAATCGGCGGTCCAGCCCCCCATTCTTGGTGAATCGCTCGACGAGCATTCCGTCCTGCGCGACGGCTGTCCGGTCCGTGAGGACGCCCGCGACCAAGATGTTGCCGTCGTGCTGAATCGCCACGGCACGGCCAATCGAGCCGCCACTCTTCTGCGGCGGGCCGAGCTCCACGTGGCCGTGGTTGAAGCTCGGGTCAAGCCGACCGGCGGCAGTCAGCCGCGCCACCACGAGCCGCACGCCGGCCCGCGACTGCCGATCGCCGACGACGACCTTGGCATCTGGCTGCGTGGCCGCCCCGTATATCTGGTATCCGCGCCCGAGGGCCACCGTGCCGGCCTTGCCGAAGCTGGAGTCGAGCGCCGCCGCCGGATGCTGCTTGGATTTGCTGGTCCCCGCGGCCACCGCCGCCGTCCCGAAGATTGCGCTCGCCAGCAGGGACACGAGGACGATCGTGATGCGGCGCTTTCTTCTCATGGAGCCTCCCGAGTCACGCTCGACGACTGAGAGCAACAACACGCCGTCAGCCTACAAGTTCCGGGGAACCCTAAGGTGGGCGGACTCCGAGATGTGCCGACGGGTGTGGCTCATGGGGTGTTCATCTTGCGGGCACCGTAGATGATGTCGGCCGGGATTCGTGCTTGGGTGAGTCGGCCGTGGTGGACGCGGTCGTGGTTGTAGAAGTTGAGGTAGGTGTCGAGTTCGCGGCGTAGGCCGGTGTAGCGGGGATAGATGTAGCGGGCGAACGCTGGTCGCCAGCATTCGGTGGAGGATCGTCTTGTGGAGCGCTTCGACGTTGCCGTTGGTCTGTGGGCGGCCGGCGTGGATGCGGGTGTGCTTGGCGTGGAGCTTCTCGAGCGCGGCCGTGAACGCGGGGCCGCGGAACTCGTTGCCGTTGTCTGAGAGGACACGCTCCAGGCGCCAGCCGGCGGCTTTGAGCTCTGACGCGACGCGATGGGCGAGTTTGCTGGCCTGCAGCGCGGTGGGGTTGCCGTGCTTGCAGATCACCAGTTCCGCCCACGCGTAGGAGGAGGCGATGTCGATCGCTGTCAGCTGCCAGATCGCGCCGTCGGTCCCTCGCAGCCGGCCGACGTAGAAGCAGTCGATCCCGACCAGCTCGCTAGGATGGTCGACGTCAATGTGCTGCTCTGGGCCGGGATCGCGCGGCGGTTCCCAGGGTGCCGCGTAACCGGCGATCAGACCGAACCGCTTCGCGCGCGTGTTCAGGCCGTGGCGAGAGAGCACCTTCCACACTCCGTTCGGGGGGACCACGATCCCACCCCACTTCTCGCGCGCCAGCTCCGAGGAAACGCGCTTGGGTCCCAGCCCCGGGTGCGCGATCGAGAAGCTCAGGATCCGCTCGACCATCTTCGGCAGCTGGTTAGCTAGGCATCTGCGGGCGCCGGCGCTCACGCGGGCGGAGCATCTCCAGGCCATGACGATCGACCTGGCGCTTCCAGTGGTAGTACGTCGAGCGGTGCACCCCGAACCTGCGACACGCAGCAGACACGCTCGACCGCGCGGCCTCGGCGAACAGCTGCTGGCGATAGCCGAACAGCACGTCATCCTTCGTCATCGACTCAGCTCCCTCACTTGGCGGTGAAGGAGGCACCCTGAGCCGAGGTCGGACGGTCCCGCCCACGGGCGGGACCGTCCGACCTCAAAGACCTATCGAACCCCCAACTGTCGGGAGCACTCGGAGACAGCCCACCCTAAGGCTCGTTCCCGTCGGAGCGGAGAAACACGTGGCAATCAGCGGCTCGAGCGGAATCCTGCGAGGCCGTCAGGAGTGCCGACTCCGGTGACGCCGTCGTAACCACGCTTGGCCTGACAGATCGACTTCCCGCCGCAGCTGCCGTTCGACCCCTGCGTGATGTCATGAAAGGCGCCGCGGACGTTGCGAAAACGGGCATAGAGGAGCGCGGGTGCTGACTGGCGGGCGCCGATCCCGCCGGCCAGCGCGAACGTCCCAGCCACGATCGGAGAGGAGACACTCGTTCCATCGGCCTCGAACCAACCTCGCTCGCCCTGAGGATCCAACGCGGTAGAGCTGTAGAGCGGCGCGCCCGGTCCAGCGGCGGCCGCGACGTCCGGGACGGCGCGCATGTCGCCGCAGCCGGCTTTGCCCGCGAACGAGAGCTGCCAGGGCGGGGCAGGTGTGAATGCGCTGCACCCGCTGGCTGCCGTACCGTCTGAGCTTCGCCAGACCGTCTCGCCGGCCCAGCGGCCGCGAGGACCAATCCGCAAGGTCGTGCCGCCGACGGCCACGACGCCAGGGTATGCCGCGGGCACGTTGGGCCCGTACGAGAACCCGTCATCGCCCGAGGCCGCGGTGATCACCACGCCCGGATGGTCGTAGTGGGAGGCATACTGGCCGTCAAACGCGCCTTCGGCAAACAGATACGTCGTGGAAATCTCCCGTGCGCCCAGACGCGCGGCAGTATCCACGGCCGCGGCCAAATCGCTCTCCGCTTCCGAATCTGCCTCGACGAGCAGCAGGCGGCAGTTCTGACAGATTCCGTGCAGGGTCTCCGTGCTCAGCGCCGCTTCGGTGGTCCACTTCCCACCGGTCGGGTCGGGGGAGGGAAGCGGCCCGGGTTGACCGCGCTGGTTGACCCGACGAAGGCATCCGCGCGCGGCCGTGCAGCTGGGCAATGAGAACCGCCGGGTGAAGGTTCCGAGGTCCCGCTCGATCGTGGGATCGTCGTACGCGACCACAATCGCCACGGTTTGCGGCTTTGCGGCCTTTCGCGGCAGCGCATACGCAGAGTGCAGCGCCGCCGGCGTCAAGGGGCCGGTGCCCGGCTCGGCTGTAGCCGAAGCCGCCTCCCCTACCAGCAGCGTCGTCAGCGCGATTGCCAAGATCTTCGCGGTCATCGATGCCGCTCGTAACCCACCAGCAGCGCGTTGGTTGCGCTGCCTGGGGTGTAGTCCGTGCGGGGACCGTCGGCGCAATCGCCGAGAATCAACGTTTTTGGCGCAACAATTCGTCCAGTTTGGGCGCAACTTTTCGTCGCCGTGCACGTTTTATGATAGGAATGCGCCCAAGTCGGGAAAGTGCTCGGCGTTTCCCAGCGGGAGACCCGCCCAAGGGCGGTAGGGTTCAAACTCGGTACATTCCACACGAAAGGGGATTTATCCCATGTCGTTTTGTTTTAGACGTGCGTCTGCGCGTCTTGCGGTAGGGCTCCTAGCCGCGGCGTTGCCGCTGGTGGCAGCCAGCGCCGCACAGGCGGCGTTGACCGGCGCCAACCGGCTTGTCACGACGTCTCGTCCGGATCTTGTCAGCGCGAGCATAACGGGGGCGAATTCGGCCCAGTTCTGCTTTGACAAGACCATCACGAGCGTCCCGAACATCGGCGGCTTCTTCCTCGGTGGTTATCGCGCCGACGTTACGACGAGCTCGACTGGCGCCACCGCCAGCGGGCAATGCGTGAACGCCACGGTTTCGACCAGTCAGCAGTTCAGCTTCGCGCAGGTCGGCGAGGACGCGGTCCGTACTACCGGGAGCTTCGGCAACCGGGCCGATTCGGTCGCGCTGTCCGGCTCGACGACCCAGAACGGTACGCGTGGCCTGTCGGTCGCGCCGGATCTGAGCGGGATCTCCGTCGTTACTGTCTCGGGCGCCCCGCAGCAGATCGCGTTCACGTTCGATGAACCGGTGAGTTCGAGCGCGATCGTTGGAACCGGCGCCTTTCACTTCGTCGTTTCCAGCGGAACGCAATTCTGCCCAATTGGGAACGCGGCGTGCGATGTCCCATCGGACAGCGCTACGATCAGCGCCACGGATCCCAATACGGTGATCGCACAGTTCCCGGTCGGCGGTACCCCCCTGGTGACGAACGCGGTCCGGGGGTACACCCTGCCCGGCGCCGTAGTGAGCGCGACTGACGCAGTTCCGTCCGGGTACCAGAGCGCTCACGGCCCCGGCAGCTCTGGCTTTGTCACCGGCGTTCCCACGCTGGTGTCGGCGCAGTACAGCCGTCAGCCCGGCACCACGGGAACCTGCGGAACCACGGGGCAGACCAACTGCGTGGTCGTCGACTACGTCTTCAACGAGGGCGTGTCGGTCAACAACAACGCGGCGACGCTGACCAACTTCTTCGCCTACCTGTCGGATGGGTCGTTCGTGAACCCAACGTCGGTGACGGAGCCAAGCGGGACAAACGGTGGCGGAGGACTCTTCTCCGGCAGCACCACGGTGCGTGCGTTCTACGGCGGCACTTCCGACGCCTCCGCCTTTGACGAGTACTTCGTCAAAGCGGCGGTCGCGGGAGCCACGACTACCGGAAACCTCAACACACTGGCGGCGCCGCTGCTTTCCGGTTGCAGCGCCACACAGCAGGCCTCACTCACGGACACGTGTGCCGTCACCAGCACCACCACCGGGCAGCCGAACACGCCTGGAGGGGCGCCAATCGGTGGCAACACCGGCGGGTTTGCTGCCGGCTTTACCACCGCGCCGGACGCGTTCGGGACCGCGTTCGACACGCTGACGAACACCGCTTCGGTGACGTTCGACTCGCGTATCTTCGCGTCGGGTATACCCGGCAGCGGGGCGCTAACAACCCAAGCAGCCAACTACCAGCTGCTCGACGGCAACGGCAACGAGATCGCACCAGCGACCAATGTTGTCATGTGCTCACCGAGCACGTCAGGGTTCCCGACCGCAGCTGGTTGTGCTCTCCCGACGGGAACGCCTACGACGACCTCAGGAGGGACGACGACCGTGTGGCTGACGTTCCCGTCTCCGGCCGTCCAGGTCGGCAACGCGAAGGCGCTCGAGATCCGCGGGCAGCTTGGCGGCTCTGAGCCGTTCGGATTTGCCGCCCTCGGTGGCAACCTGTTCGACACCCAGACCCCTGGCTCGATCACGGGCGGGTCTTACGGCAACCTGGAGCAGATCGTCTCGCCGTCCGCCGTGGCAGCCAGCACGCACCTGCGTGCGGGCCACCACTGGTCGCACAAGAAGATGACCAGGAAGCTCCTGCGCAAGGTGCTGGCGCAGACCAAGCATCACGCGAAGAAGCACAGCAAGAAGAAGTAAGGCATCCTCGTTTCGCCCGCCCCCGAGGAGGGGGCGGGCGGGCGGGGTACCGAGTCTGGCCTGGAGTACGACCGCCGCGGGCAACGCTCGCGGCGGTCGCTTTTTAAGGTTCGCTTGCCCGTCCCGGTCCCGGTCCCGGTCTCGCTCCGCGCGCGGCAACGGGGCGCCCTGGATCAGTCGTCGTAGCCGACGAACACGACGGTGCACGGCGCGCTCGCGCAGAGCGCCAGCCGCCGCTGCGGCTGAGGCAGGTCAAACGTCGCAAAACCCTGAAGCGGGGGCTGACTCGCGGCGATCTCGGCGCTCAGCGCGGCCGCCATCGCCTCCCCGCGCACGAACAGTGTGGCCGCGTGGCCACCGGCCACCGCGCCGACCACGAGGCGGCCGGTGGGATGCGGGAGCGTCACCCATAGCGTCGAGTCGGGCCGCGTCAGCTCCAGGCTCTCCTGCGGGCCCCACGCCACTTCCGAGCTCTCGAGCGTGTGGGCGGTCCACGGGCGCAGAAACGGCGGCCGCCGGTCGAGCGGACGCGGAGAAAGGATCAGATCCAGCCAATAGCGCGACCAGACCGGGGCCAGGTCCGGCCGCCAGCGATCGAGATAGCGGGCGAGGATCACCTCGTCCGGATGCACCGGTCGCTCCGGGAACAGGACGGGGTCGTAGTTCGACGCGACCACGTGCCGAGAAAGATCTCCGAAGGCGATCTCGAACTCGTGGAAGCTGACCCCGCGGCCCCAGCGGACGATCGCCTCGAGCGCCGCCTCCTGTCCGTGCTGCGCCGCGGTGTCGATGGCCGAACGGAAGTCCAGGCGGGCCGAGCGCGCGTAGTACTCCACCGCGACCTGATCGGGAAGGAGATGGAAGAACGGCATCTGCGCCGTGTGATGGTCGAAGTAGATCAGGCGGTTGGGCGTTTCGCAGACGACGATCGCCCCGTCGGCCCGGACCACCTCTCGGGCCAGCCTCAGCACCGCCAAGCGCTCGGGCACGGTCAGGTGCTCGAGCACGGCGTAGAGCAGGAACACGTCCACCTGGCCACGATGGGCAGCGACGGCGTCGAGGATGGCCTCGGGGGGATGCAGCTCGAGCTCGACGTTCGTCACTTGACGATCCCGGATCTCCTCGTTCCCCATCTCGATCCCGCCCGAGTCGATGTCGACACCGATCACCCGGCCCGCGCGCTGCGCGAAGGCACAACTGACGGCGGCGTTTCCACAGCCGTACTCGAGCACCGTCTTGCCGGCGAGCGGGACGCTCTGCTCGATCCACGGGATCAGGTACTCGGCCGCTCGCCGGCGCCGGTTCTCCCAGCTGTTGGGATCCTCTCCAGCCCCGGCGCTTGCGGCTATCTGACCTTCTGGGGGCGCGGTCACGACGGCCTGAGGCGCTCCCTCCGGCGGTGTGGGAGGAATTGAGGCAGCGTCACCTCTCGGATGCCCGATCGCCTGCTCCAGCTCCCCCACCCTGGCCTCTGCGAGCCGGCAGCGTTCCTGCCAGGCGGCCAGTTCCGCTTCGCGGTCGGCCAGCCGCGCCAGCGCCGACGCGGCGGCAGAGCCGGCCTTGCCCAGGCGCGCGCGGGCGAGTCGGGCATTCTCGCGTCGCAACGCCGAAAGGGCTTGCTTCATACCTTCAGACCAGCGATTGAAGAGCGGAGCGCTGCTCAGCTGCATCTTGCCGTGATGGACGCTCGTCAGCTCGGCGGAGTCGAAGTTCACGCAGAAGATGAAATGGTTCGCGTACTCGGGCTCGTCTCCGTCACCCAGCGTGACCGTCGCCTCGTGGCCCGACGCCCCGGGGGGGCAGATCACAGAGCCCTCGGCCAGATACTGGGGCAACATCACGGTCGCGGGAAACTGCGCGAACGCCGCCATCGCCGCCTCGAAACCGAAATCGGTGAGATGGAACGGATTCTGCTCGCCAAACGCCTTGCTGTTCGGCACCGAGAGGACCAGCCGCGTGCCCGCCTCGGCGAGCTCTTGGAGCAGCCTGAGCGCGCGGTTCAGGTCGCGCAGATGCTCGAGCCCCTCGAAGCAGACGATAAGATCGAAACGCCCGGCGACCTGGGCCAGGTATTCGACGGCGTCCGACAGCTCAAACCTGGTGTTGGACAACCGGCGTCCCACGGTGGCCTGCGCCAACTCCACCGTCGCCGCATCGTTGTCGACGCCCAGCACCGCCCGCGCCTTCGCCGCCAGGATCGCGCTGCCGTAACCGCTGCCGCAGCACAGGTCGAGCACCCGCAGATCAGCGCACAGACCGCGCGCGAGCTCGTAGCGGTGACGATGCTCGCAGGCGAGCATCGTCTCGCCCTGCGAGGCCTCCAGCGTCAGACGCTCGACGACGTCCACTGCATCCCATTCTCGCGGAGCAACGCCCGCATCTCGCCTTCCAGCCGTGGTCGCCTGGGCTGGGCGATCCGGGCTTGCATCGATTCCTCGTGCACGCGGTAGTGGAGCAGCCGCTCAGGGATCACGGCGCCGAACAGTCCAGCCCGTCGCAGCTCTCGATAGAAGTGCCAGTCCTCGTAGCTGGCCAGCTCCTCGCTATAGGCAAAGCCCGCGTCGAACACCCGCCGCCGGATCACGGCGGCGGCGTCGCCGGCCACGTTGTCCTGCGAGATCAGCGCCGCCTGGTTGCCGAGCGGCTCGTAGCCCAGCTGTGGCCCGGGCCGATGGCCTCCGTCGGCTTCGATGTAGCGAGACCACGAGGTCACATACGCGACGTCCTGACGGTGCTCGAGAATCTCCACGCAGCGGGCGACGAACTGCGGATCGGCCAGGTTGTCGGCGTCCAGGGGAAACACGTAGCGACCGCGGGTTTGGGACACGCCGAAGTTTCGTGCTGCTCCCAAACCTCGGTTCATCTGCGAGAGCACGACCACCGGCGCGCGCGCGGCCAGCTCGGCGAGGATCCAGTCCTCCTCCGCGAACGAGCCGTCGTTGACGAGCACGATCTCCAGGCGGGGATAGCTCTGCGCGAGCAGCGACTCGATCGTGTCGGGCACATATTGTGCCGAGCGGTAGTACGGAACGATGGCCGAGACCAGCGGCGGTCGGCGGGACGGGGTCCGAGCCCGCTTGCGCCGCGGCTCGAGTTGCGCGAGCGACTGATAGCGATCGAGGATGTCCCGACCGTCAGTCATCGCATCCGCATGCCCACGCGGCATCCCCCCGCGGATCATTCGCTCGCGCTCTGCGCGCCGGCCGAGGACCGTTCCGAGCGCCTGCTCGAGCGCAAGCGCGTCGGTTCCTCGGGCCAGCCACCCGCTAGCTCCCGGCTTTACCAGCTCGACGAGGCCCCCCACGGGCGTGGCCAGAACCGGTCGGTTCAGATGCAGGGCCTCCAGGGCCGCATACGGCCAGCACTCCCAGAGCGACGGAACGACCACCACGTCATGCTCGCGGATCACGCCGGCGAGCGTCTCGCGGTCAACCGCATCGCGCTGCTCGATCCGGGCGTCATCGGCGATCGCCAGCCGCAACAGCTCACGCATCGACACCCCGAGGGGACCCGTCGGGGTGTCGTCCCCCAGCAACGTCAGGCGGAGGTCCTCGCGGTCGGCGCCCGTAACGGCGCGAATCAGGTTCTGGACCCCTTTGCGCCGCTCCAAGCGCCCGGCATACAGCACGCGCAGCGGCGAGCTCGCGCAATAGCCGGCGTCGGCGTCCGGACCGACCGCGGCACCGGTATAGGGATGCCGAATCCTGATCGCCGGCGCCAATGCGCCGGTGCCGTAGAAGCGCTGATAGGCGCCCAGCACGTCGCCTCCCTGCCAGACCAGGCGGTCAGCGTGCGCCAGCGCGTAGCGCTCCAGCTCGTACCGGGTCTGCGAGGAGAAATCTCGTCCGTAGTGACCGTTGAGGATCATCGAGATCTCCTGCGAGGTGTGCAGCCGCACGCACACACAGCTGCCGTCCAGGAAGCGATCGAGCGCTTGCGCGGCCTGAACGGTCACGAATCCCTCGCCGAGATAATCGGGAAACTCGATCACCTCGGGACCGCCGTCCGGATAGAGCTCGCGCAGGCGCTCGAGCACGCGCGAGCCGTAGCACTGCACGACGTCGTACCAGCCGCCCCCCTCTTCCACCGTCGGCTCGGGCACGAAGGCGACGCGAACGCTCGACGGCGGCAGGCGGGGGTCCCGCGCGATCCGCAACTGCTCGTAGCGGGATTGGAACGTGGTGCTGGTCACGATCGTCACCTCGGCGATCGTGGACAGCAGGCCTGCGGCCGCGGCCACGAACGCGCCGATCCCCCCGCCGGTGAGCGGGTACACCTCACGCGAGACGAGGGCGACTCGCACCGTCAATCCATCGACGTGTCCGCGACCGCCGCCGCGCTCGCCGTCCACCGCATCGCGTTCTCGCGCATCAACGCTTCGATCTCGCCCAGGATTCGGGTCCGTTTGGGCACCCCGATCTGAGCCTGCATCGAGTCCTCACGGACGCGGTAGTAGAGCAAGCGCTCGGGGATCACCGTCCCGAACTGACCGGCGTGAGCGAGCTCGCGATAGAAGTGCCAGTCCTCGCAGGCGGTCAGCTCCTCGCTGTAGCGAAATCCGAGGTCGAAGACGCGCCGGCGGACGAGGGCCGCGGCATCGCCGGCCACGTCTTCCTGGGCCAGCAGCGCCGGCGCGTGGTTACCGAGCGGCTGGTAACCCAGAGGACCGGGCCTGGGTGCCCCATCCTCCTGCACGTAGCGCGACCACGAGGTCGCGTAGGCGAGGTCCGGGCGGTGCTCGAGGATCTCCACGCACCGCTCGACGAACTCGGGGTGGGCGAAGTTGTCGGCGTCGAGCGGAAAGACGTAGCGGCCCCGGCTCTGCCCGATGCCGAAGTTCCGGGCCGCGCCCAGGCCGGCGTTCATCTGCGAGACGACCACCACGGGCGCCCGCGCCGCAAGCTCCGCGAGCACCCAATCCTCGTCCTGAAACGATCCGTCGTTGACGAGCACGATCTCCAGTCGCCGATAGCTCTGCGCCAACAACGACTCGACGGTGTCGCGCACGTAGCGCGAGGCGCGGAAATACGGCACGATCGCGGACACCAGGGGCGCGGGAGCCAGGCGCCGGCGACTGCGCCGCGGCTTCACGCGCGCCAGCTCTTCATAGCGGTCGAGGATCTGGCCCTCATGACACAGGGCTCGCGCGTGTGCGGTGAGCGAGCCCGAGCGGACGAGCCGCTCGACTTCCCCTCGATCATCCAGCACCTGCTCCAGCGCCCGGGCCAGCGCGTCGGAGTCGCTGCCGCCGGCGAGCCATCCGGTGGCGCCCGGCGAGACCATCTCCACCAACCCGCCCACCGGCGTCGCCACCACCGGTCGGTTCAAGTGGAGCGCCTCGAGCGCCACATACGGCCCGCACTCCCACAACGATGGCACAACCACCACGTCGTGCCCGGAGATGGCCTCGGCGACGGCCGAGCGACCCGCCGGGCCGCCCAGCTCAAAGCGTGTGTCGTCGGCGAGCGCCGACCGCAGCAGTTCGTGCATCGATACCCCCAGGGGGCCAGTGGCGGTGTCGCTCCCGAGCAACGTCAGACTGAAGTCCTCGCGTTCGAGCCCTCGCGCCGCGGCAACGAGGTTCTGCACGCCCTTGCGTCGCTCGAGCCGTCCCACGAACAAGAGCCGCAGCGGCGAATGCACGCGGTAGCCGGCGTCCGACCCCGCCTTCGCCGTCGCTCCGGCGTACGGATAGCCGATGCGAATCGCCGGCGCCAGCGCTCGGGAGCCATAGAACCGGCGGTAGGCGCCGAGGACGTCACCGAGCGGCCAGATCAACCGATCGGCGTGGGCCAACGAATAGCGCTCCATCGCGTAGAGCACCTGACGGGGGAGCTCGTCGTGGTGGTAGCCGTTCAGCACCTCGGTGATCTCGGCACTGGTGTGGATGCGCACGGACACGCAGGTGTCCTGGAGGAACCGGTCGCGGGCCTGCGCCGCCTGCACGGTGACGAACGCCTCGCCGAGGAAATCGGCGAACTCGATCACATCCGGTCCCCCGTCCGGATATAGCTGCCGTAGCCGCTCCAGCGCCCGCGCGGCGTAGCACTGGGTTACGTCGTACCACCCCGCCAGCTCGTCTCCGCTGGGCTCCGGCACGAAGGCGATCCGCACATCCTTGCCGGGGAGCCGCGGATCGTGTGCGGCCCTCAGGCGCTCATGAGCGTCCTGATGGGCCGAGCTGGTGAGGACGGTGACCTGGGCGACCTTCGGCAGCAGCTTCGCCGCCGCGGCCACGAACTCACCGATGCCCCCGCCCGCGAGCGGATACAGCTCACGTGAGACCAAGGCAATCCGCAAAGCAACCCCGGGGCCGCTCAGCGCGGGCGCCGACCGGCCAGCCGCTTGGCGCCGCGCAACGGCTCGGTCATCCTCCAGCTCACGGAACCCTTGATGTCCACCAGCGCTTGCGAGGCGCCGTCCAAGCGCCGCTGAACGGCATCCAGCTGGGTCTGAAGCTCCGCCTTGCTCGTGCTGACGGCGGCCAGCTGCCGCGCGAGCTCCGTCGAGCGCTGGCGCATCGCGTCCGCCTCGTCGGCCAGCGTCTGCTCCGCCCCGGTCATCCGCTCCCGCGCGGTCACGAGCTTGCGGATCTGGGCGAGCAGGGGCGCGGCGGAGTGGTAGCGCTGCTCGTAGACCGATCCGTTGCGGTAGGCCAGCCGTGAGGAGTCGACCAGCACGAGCCCGATCCCGTACCACAGCTCGTTGCGCAGCGCCGCCTCGGCGAACAGCTGTCCGGGAATCCAGTCGAGCTCGACGTGGGCAACCTTCGGCCAGGCTGCGAAGCGGACCGCGTCGAGCCCCTGGCGCACCCCCTCGTTGGCGGTGTCGTGGATCAAGATCACCGTCCGGGCGAGGGCGCGCGAATCGAGCAGCTCCTCGACGTCCCGGCGGACCCCTTCGGGGCTGTGGTCGCCGTCGACGAGCACCAAGTCGACGTTTCGCTCCTGCTCGGCGAGCCCGGCCAGGAACGGTGCCAGCAGCTCGTGCGAGTCGCCGGTGTGCAGGGAGACGTTGTCCGGCTGCTCCAACGTCGGAGCGCTGAGGTCGAACGAGTGGACCTCACCGGAGTGACCCGCGATGCGTCGCAGGCAGGCGCCCTGCGCCGAGCCGATCTCGATCGCCAACGCCGGCCGTAGCTGAGACAGCACGCCCTCAATCGCCGCACGCTCGCCGCCCGACATCTGCCAGACCGCATCCTCGAACATCTCCAGTCGCACCGGTCGTATCATAGAGCCGTGCGCGCGGTCGCCGCCACAGCGTCAGCGGTGGCCGGCGCCGCCACCGGGACGCCATTGACGCAACCGACCGGAGGCGCGGTAGCCGAGCTCGAGAGCTCGCGACACCGACGTCAGCGGCGGCCGGCTCGCGCCAGTCGACAGCACTCCAGTTTCCGCCGCGGCCGGAGCGTCCCCGTCGAGAGCCTGGCGAATCGGGGCCGAGACGGAGGCTGGCCCGGAGGCCGCAGCCTCCGGCGCGGCACAGACGATGTCGTAAACCTCGATCAGCCGTGCCGCGCTCGCCGCCCAGGTGAGACGCGAAGCGGCGCTCTGCACAGCTGAGACGCTCTGCGCGCGAACCCGATCCTCGCGGAGCAGAGCAAAGGCTCGATCGGCGCTCGCCGGCGCATCCCACGGTACGATCGTCGCGTCCTCAGCGATCAGTTCACCGAGCTCGGTCCCGGGACCCCGCAGGCACGGTACGCCGTAGCTGGCGGCCTCGAACGGAACCAGCTCCAGCCCCTCGCCGATCGGGAAATGGAGCACGAGCCGGCAACGTCTGAACATCCAGGCGCGCTCCGCCCGGTCGATCGCCGGCAAGGTCACGGTCGCTTGGGCGAGCCTGGGATTGGTGGCAAGGCAGCGCTGCTCTTCCGGCGACGAAGAGCCGTATTCGACCTCACGTCCGACGAGCAGCAGCCGCCCCTCCCAACCATGGCGCAGCTGCAGTTGCTCGAGCAGGCGCAGCGCGAACATTCGGTTCGACTGGCGATAGCTCGGTTCGATGCAGAGGATCATCTCGAGCTCGCCGGCGAGCCGTGCCGCGGCTCGGGGAGGCCTGGCCGGCGTGTCGCCACCGGCGAAGTGATCGACGCCGGCGCGGACCGTCCGTCCCCGGCTCGGCTCGAGTAACCCCTCGGCCAGGGCGTCAGACCGAGCGCCGTCCGAGTAGAAGACCACGCCGTCGGCCAAGCCCATGACCTGGCGCGTCAGCGCGCGATGAGCCTCCCAGGCCCGGAAGTCCTCAAAATGGGCCGGATTGTGGTACCGGGAGAGGTCGAGATGGGTGAGGACCACGCGCTCACCCAGGAGCGTCAGCTCGGCCAGCTGCTCGACGCTGGAGACAGCGTGGAGGCGGTGGACCACGTCGGCTCGCTGCACCCCGGCGGCCTGCGCTTCGCTTAGCAACGTGAGGCCGTCGACACCGCCCAGGGCAGACGCGATGTCCACTTGCCCTTCGCCTGAGACCAGCGCCGCCAACCTCACGTCGCCGGTTTGCGCGAGCGCGCGCAGCAAGCCCAGGACGCTTGCCTGATCGGGCCCCTGATCCTGCGCGCCTCGCAGGTCGACGATGACGGTGAGCCCGTTCAGCGCCCGCCGCGCAACGTTGAGAGCCCGTGACAGCGGGCCGGCCGTCTGCTCCAGCGAGCGCAGGCCGTCGTGGTAGTACGGATATCGGGCCGCGATGATGCGCTCGTGCGCATCCTGCACCAGGTGTCGATCGGCTTGGTGCCCAAAGCTGCCGCCGCCGTGGTGCAGGACCAGCACATCGTCGGCCAGGACGTGGCAGAGCCCGCTGAGCAGACAGCGCTGCGAGAAATCGACCTCCTCTCCATACCCCGGCGTAAACACCAGGTCGAAGTCCCCCACCAACTCCAGAGCAGTCCGGCGGACGTACATGCAGTGTCCGATTGCGGTGGGCATGCGCGGCCGGATCCGCCGTGAACGCAAGCGAATGGCCGCCGCCGCGTCGTCGAGATTCCACGGCTCGGGCAGCGACGGTCGCGGCCGGCGCAGGTCCGGCACCGAGACGATGGTCCCGTGATTGGTCAAGGCCGTGGCGGTGGCGACGCGACTGTTGTCATAGGCCGCCGCGTGAAGGTTCTCGAGCCATGCTTCGGCGACCACGCAGTCCGAGTTGAGCACCACCACGTCTGCCGGCGCTGCCGCGGCGAAGGCGCCGTTGACGTTTGCGGGAAAACCGACATTGCGCTCCCGGCGCAAATAGAACAGCTCCCGGTCATCGGCGGCGTCCTCGAGGCCGCGCACATACTGCTGCGAGCGCTCATCCGGACTGGCGTCGTCGAATACCATGATCGGCACCGGGGCCGGAGTGTGGGCGAAGACGCTCTCGAGGCACTTCACGAGCATTTCATGGCCGGCGTAGACCGGTATGCAGACGACCGTCTCTCCCCGCCGCGCACCGATGCTCTCGCCGGCCTTGATCCACCGGACCTTCACGCGGCGATTATGGCGGGATCGGAGGGCGGGCGCTCGATTTCGTCCGCTAAGGCTAAGCGCCGCTGCGCCGCGTCCGGCCGACGGCGCCGAGGACGGCGAACGGCCATAACGCGACGCGGGCGAGCACCGGCCGCGATCCGACGCGGAGCAGGCCGCGCTGCTCATTGGTGGTGAGAAACCCTTCATCGCTGGCCAGCGCGATGCGGTCACCGAGGTGGCCGAGAAGCCTGCGATGGTTGCGCGCGACCTCGGCCAGCAGGTGCTCGCGTTGCACCTCCTGCCACGCCCGCACCGCCGACGGCCGGTAGGGCGAGCGCATCGTCTGGGAATAGCAGCCGAGCAGGGCGGCGGCGATCTGCTCCCAGTTCCACCGCCGCGCGCTGGCCTGCAGGAGCCGGAGATGCTGTTCGCGCGGGGGACCGTCAAGCAGCAGCGGGATCACGCGAGCAGCGCTCTGCGCGGCATCCCAAGCCACCAGCGTGGCCAGCGACTCGTCGATTACCTCGGGCAGCGACGACTGCGCCGCGAACAGGCAAGGAACTCCGGCCTGGGCTGCCTCAAGCGGAACCAGGCCGAAGCCCTCGACGACGCTCGGCACGATCACCGCCCGCGCCTGCGCCAGCAGCCAGGCGCGTTCATCGTCGCTGACGCTGCCGACGTCGATCACCGCCTCGCGCGCGGCGGGAGAGGTGGTCAGGAGAACCTCCTCCTCGGTCCGCGACGATCCATATGGAACGTGCCCGCCGGCCAGTACGAGCTGTCCCGGCCAACCGTGCTCGGCGCGCAGGGCCTGGACCACGGCAATCGCGAACAGGCGATTCTTGTGCCGGTAATCCGAACCCAGGCAGAGGATGAAGTCGCGGCCTAATGGAGCTCGGACCGGAGGAGTGAGACGGTCGCTGGTGGTCTTCGAGGAGAGCGCCGCGCCAACGATCTCGCAGCGCTCGGGGCTGACCAGATCCTCGGCCGTCGCATCGCGGCGGCTGTACTCGGAGAAGAACACCACCCGATCGGCGATCGCCAGCGCCTGCCGCGTGATCCGTCGATGCTGCTCCCACGTTTCCAACGTCTGGTGGTAGGCGGGGTTGTGATAGGCGATCAGGTCCTGGTGGGTTATCACGACCCGGCGGCCGAGCAATGCCAGCACATTGAGATCACCGGTCGAGAACACCTGTTGAGGCCGGTGCACGATGTGGCTCGGGCTTATCCCGCCCACGGCCTGCTCGTAGCCGACGACCTCGATGCCGCCCGCATCCTGCAGTTCGGCCGCGGCCTCCGGGTCGATGTCGTGCGCCACGACCGCGCGCACCTTGAGATCGGTGAAACGAGCGAGGGCGAGCACCAGCTCGAGCGTGTACCGCTGAGTCCCACCTACGACGGGTCCCAGAGAGCGAGCATCGATCGTCACCGAGAGGCCCTGTACTGCCGCCGTCGCTAGTTGCACGGATCGCGTCAGCGGGCTTCGCTCGTCGCAGCGATCCAGCTCGACCAGCCGCCCCCCGGCTGGCGTCTGCGGCCTCGAGGCCCGATCGCACCCAACATAGAGATCGTCGGCGAGCACGTTGACCAGGCCCGCGTGCAGGCACTGGGTCGAGATCGCTGCGGTGATCGCTGCGAGCGTCTCGTGGCCAGCTGGTAGTCCCCCGATCAGCTCGAGCGCACAGCGACGCAGATAGAGGCAATCAGGGCCTCCGATCTGCAGCCTGGGACGGATCCGGGTCGCGGCGGCAGCGACGAGGCTGTCCAGATCGCGGTGATCGGCGGCGGTGGCCCCCGCCGTCAGCACATCGTCGCCCAACGGCGTGGCCGTGGCGACCGCTTCCTCCGACGATGCCGCGTCGCGGAGCCGCTCGATCCATCCCCGGGGCACTCGAGCGCTGGGGTGCAGCAGCACCAGGTCAGCGGCGCCGGTGGCCGCAGCGAGACCGCCGAGCAGCGCGAAGGGCATCCCGCCTTGGCCGAGCTCCAACGCCAGCAGCTCGCGCCCCAGCTCGTGCGCTGCCTGGACGATCCGGTCATCGGGGCGCAGACCGACGAGAAGCAGCGGAATCTCACGCCCGGTCCGCGCGGCAAGGGCGTTTAGGTCAACGTGCTGCGAGCTCCCCTGCCTCGCGTCGAAAACCACGCACACGACCGCGCTCTCACGACTGGCGTCGAGCGTGTCTGTGGGACGCATCCACCGCACGCTCACAATGGACCCAGCATAAAGGGGCGGACGTGGCGACGTGAGCTATGAGGACGCGTCACCATCTAGACCGTGAATGACCCCTCGGGCTCAGACGACCACGGTATGCCTCAAGACGTGCTCTTGGAGCGTCGGTTCCCACTGCACGAGCGGATCTATCTCACTTACCGCTACCACGGCTGGCGGTCGATCGTGTATCGGCTGCTGACCTACCCACTGCGCTTCACGCCCCTGCGCAACCGGGTGCGTCAGGGTCTGAGAGCCGGCCGTGATCGCACCGCGATTCGCTGGTACAAGCGCAACGGCCGTCCGGTGACGATCGTGATCCCGAGCTACCGTGACGCCGACGAGGTGGCCAAGCTCGTCGCCAGCCTGCACCGGACCACCGACGCCAAGCTGGTGAGCATCGTCGTCGCCGACGACGCGTCCGGACCCGAGCACGTCGCCGCGCTGCGCGCGATCGACGGCATCCGAGTGATCGAAGGTAACGCCAACGTCGGCTTCGCCGCTAACGCCAATCGGGGGATCGCGGCGTCCGCGCCCGACAGTGACGTGGTCGTGCTCAACTCCGACGTGATCGCCCGTCCCGGATGGCTGGAGAGCCTGCAATATGCGACCTCGCGGGCGGATGAAGTGGGGGTTGTCGGAGCCAAGTTGCTCTATGGCGACGGCCGGATTCAGTTCGCCGGCACGGTGCGCAACCTCGACGCTCCAGAGTGGTTCGATCATCGTTACCGCTTCCGGGCCGGAAGCTTTGGCCCGGCCAACGTCCCGATGCCGGCGCTGGCGATCAGCGGCGCCTGCATGTACCTGACGCGACAGCTGCTGCAGCGCATCGGCCCGTTCGACGACCGGTATCCGATGGCCTACGAGGACGTCGACCTCTGCCTGCGAGCCTGGGAAGCCGGCTTCAAGGTCATGTACTGGCCAGCGGCGGTGCTCGAGCACCAGGAGTCGGTCACCCGCGGAACCGTGGTCGGCGAGCGCGAACGAGAATCACAGCGCGTGTTCTGGAGTCGATGGGGCGACTTCTTCGACGCGCGCGACGTCCGCACGCTCGAGGGCGCCCTGCGCGTCGTGTATGTCACCGAGGACACGGGCGTGGGTGGCGGTCACCGTGACATCTTCGAGCACCTCAACCGGCTGCAGGAGCGCGGCCACGAGGCGGAGCTGTGGACGCTCGGCGAAGAGCCCGACTGGTTTGAGCTCCGGACCCCGGTGAGGAGCTTTCAGGACTACGAGGAGCTGGTCCAAGCGCTGGCTCCGGTGGAGGCGATCAAGATCGCGACCTGGTGGAACACCGGAAGCCCGGTCTGGCAGGCGAGCCTCCTGCGGGGACTCCCGGTGTACTTCGTCCAGGACATCGAGACCAGCTATTACTCCAACAACCGCCCGGTCCAGAACGCCGTGCTGGCCTCCTATCGTCACGAGTTTCACTACATGACGATCTCCTCCTGGAATCGGGATCGCCTGCGCGAGCTGGGACTCGACGCCGTTCTGATCCCGCCCGGGATCGACCTGGATAACTTCCGTCCGCTCCCCGAGGCCGGCCGGCGAACCGACATGCTGCTCGCCGTCGGACGCTCCAACCCGCTGAAGAATCTACCCCTCACGCTGGAGGCCTGGCGCCGCCTGGCCGAGCCCCGCCCCGAGCTGTGTCTGTTCGGCATCGAGCCCGAGCTGGCCACCGAGCCGGGGATCCGCTACGTGACCGCGCCCTCTGATCGCGAGGTCAACGAGCTCTTTAACCAGGCGACGGTGTTTGTGCAGACCTCAGTTCACGAGGGCTTCTGCCTGCCGCCGCTGGAGTCGATGGCCACCGGGGGCGCAGTTGTCTGCACCGATGCGCATGGCAACCGCGATTACTGCCGTGACGGCCAGAACTGCTTGATGCCCGCGCCCGACGCCGGCGCGGTGTCCGCGTCGATCGCGCGGCTGCTCGCCGACGCGCAGCTACGAGAGCGACTTGGCGCAGCCGGAATCGAGACTGCCGGAGAGCATGCGTGGGAGCAGCGGATCGACGCGCTCGAGCAGTTCCTGCAAGATGTGGCGCGCCCGCGGCAGATCGCCCCCTCGACCGACGTCGTTCCACAGACGCAGCGGGCTTCCGCCAGCTAGTGTCCCGCGCCTTAAGTTCGTACTATAATTGTGGTACACTTGGGTATGCGA
>CALAQT010000189.1 GCA_937888775.1 uncultured Actinomycetes bacterium
TTATGTCCCCTGCAAAGCCACGACCGCGCCGTCGGCCGTGGCACTACTCATCTAGCGCGCAGACCGACGCGGAGAGGTTTGCCGTCACCTTTCACCGCGTGAAATAGCTGCGCCGGCGTGCCCGGGGCACAGGATGAGGTCGTAGCCGGGCGGCGCGACCGCTGCGAACTGCGGCGTGCGTCAAGCCGCCCAACTCGTGCACCGCCGACAAGAGAGAGCAGCCGAGCTGTGGGCCTGCTTCTGAGGACCGCAAGGCGCCTGACCTAGCTACCGGTCGAGGGCCGCGACGCGCAGGATGATGTGTGACTGACCGCCAGCTTGGGCACAGCGGCGACCCAACGCACGAACGTGATGCTTCTCGTAGGTTCGATCCGCGCTCGCAGCAGCACGGGCTTGCGCGAGGAGAACCGCCTGCCGCCTGCCGCTCAGGTATCGCCCTGAGCGAGCGTCCTGGAGCGTGTAGCTCACGCTCCGGATGCCCGTGGGATCGCTAGCCGTGCCGCGGAAGTTGGTCAGCGCTCCGGCGCGAACTCGAGTGCGTGAGGGGGTCATGATCTTCGTGACCGGCGCGCGCAGGCTGAGCACGAACGAGGCGGTTGCTCCCGCGGTCAGGTTCGCTTGCTCGATGGTGTGCTGGCTGAGCCCGCCGCCTTCGAACACGCTGATCTCGGCGTGGCCGCTCGTCTGATTGGTTCCCTGGAGCTTGAGCTTGAGGCCGTTGGGAGGGCTCCCCGACCGCGATCGCGAGCGGCCATCTCGCGAGGTCGAGCGGGCCGCTCGACGGGAGCTCAGGATCGGTGGGATCCTGGGGATCGACGAACGCGCACGTGCCGGGAATCTCGTTGACGACCTGACCGTTCGGCAGGAACCCGGTGCGGCGGCCGTGACTGTCGTCAATCAGCATCCGGTAGGCACTGCCCGACGCGCCACTCGCAAAGCGCCCCACGATCAGCGCCACGCGCGGGTCGGCGTTGGCGGTTGGGATGGCTATTACGGCCTATTGGTGCCCGACCAGCGATTGCAAGCGTCGAAGCGACGCCGAGCGCCCGAGGCGGAGGCGACCCAGCGCAACCCGGCGGACGGTTCTCAGCTGACGCGAACCGTCAGCGTCTTCGATGTCCGGTGGCCTTGCGGATCGGTGGCCGTGACGATGATCCGGAAGCGTCCGCGCTTGCGGAACGTGACGTGGATGCTCAGCCCGGTGGTGGAGCGCCGGCCTCGCACCGCAGAGGGCAAGTTCCATCGGATCTCGCTGTTCGACGGTTCGGCGAACGCGTCCGCCGCGCCACTGCGTAGTAGCACTCGACGGCCAGCACGAATCCGGCGAGGCACCACCGGACGCAGCGTCGGCGATGAAAAGTCGCCGAACACAGCTGCGACAGTCTGTGGCGGCCCCGCAACGGAGAGCAGCACGAGCACGTCGCCGCCGGCGTCGACAGCGATCGACGTGAGACTGGGCACGTCGTAAGGACCGAGTACGGGTGCCAGCGGCACCGCGCTTCCAGGAACGCCAGCATTGAAGATGTTCAGGAAGCCCGAGTTGAAGTCCGCCGCGCTGTAGGCGACGAACGGCGTGCCGAGGGCGTTGACCACGGGGCGCAGCCGCGACATCGAATGGTCCAGCACGGCCCCGCCCATCGGTGTGCCAGCGACTACCGACCGATAATAGCCCTCAGGATTGTTGTTGTTGTTATCGCGGAAGACGACGATCCCGTTTCCGTGCGCGTCGAGCGCAGCGAACGGATCTTCGAGCGAGAAGCCGCTGGGGATCAAGCCGCCGTCGAGAGGTCCGACGTTCTCCCAACCACCGCTTGAGGCAAGGTTGGGCTTAAGGTAGGCGAGCGCCTTCTGGTTGTTGTCGCGCCCCAACGCGAGCGCCGTCCCACCCGCTCCGAGCCCAACGGCGAACTCGTCACCGGGGTTGACATTAGGATCGATGATCTCGGTGCGAACCTGGCCGCCAATCAGCATCGCGGCTGAGAACTTGTTGTTCGCGTCCGCGCCGACCGACGCGAAGACGTCACCAGCGGTGTCAATGTGCGGGTCGCTGCAGGCCATTTGGTGCGTCGCCCATTGATTGCTATGCGGAGCCAGCGTGGCCAAGAAGCTCTGCATCCCAGCCGCATCGAAGTAACACAGTGCCGCCGCGCCCTTGTCGTTCATCGCAATCACGTGTGTGCGATCGAAAGGGACGACCATGTCCGCCCCATCGAACACCGCATCCTGGTTGGCGGCGCTAACCTGGACGACCGGTCCGACCGTACCATTGCTCGAAAGGGATCGCGCAAAGAGCACGTGAACGTTCCCCACGAGCTCGGTCCACGCCAACACGGCGTTTCCGCCCGAGCCACCGTCGGCGCTGCCAGCGAGGCCAGCGTTGACGACCGGGTTGCCGCGGTCGGCAACAACAGGGCGCCCAAAGCGCCCGTTAAGCGCGAAGTCCGCGTAGAGCCGCTTGACACCCCCGACCGTCTGCACGAGACCGACCCACGCGCGGTCTGGGCCCATCGTGGCCCCTACATTGACCGCGTTAGACGCCCCAGCAGTGCCGAGCGAACAGCTGTCGCAGCAGACCGGCGGACGCAGACGGAACCGGCGCCGCAACCAGCGCAACCGCGCACGCAAGCACGCCGCTGCCAAAGACCCTGCGAATCACCCTGGCGCCAAAGCCCCAGCGGATCGCGCTCGTCCCTTCCACCCGCACGAGGCTACCACCGCTGACGAGCCGAGGCGAAGGGGGCTGTGACACCAACAGTGCGGCCTATGAGAGGACGAGCAAGCGTCCCAGTCTCACGGGCGCAAGATGACCGCTTTGCGGCCCGAGCGACAGTCTCGCGGCGCGGGGTGCTCGCAGCCTCCCTGCTAGCGACCTGGTCGGAGCAGAAGTGCGCTCGGACCTTGAGCTGGCTCCTGAGTTTGAGGACCACCAGTCGTCTCGGCGATCGCGGCGCCGACACTGCCGCTCGGCGAGGATCGCAGCAGCGGCTGAGCGCTAGCTCGTGAGCGCCTCCGCTGCCCCGCTGCAAACGACCGCCGTGAACGCGGCCGCTCTCGCCTTCGCCCAAAGGCAGAAGCCTCGAGCTGCGCGACTGAAGGCTCTCAAAGTTCGGCATCGGAACGAAACCAGACGCGTGGTCGGGTGGTCCACACCGCGACGCCCTGAGTGCTGAAATCGTTCCAACTCGGCAGCGATGTGGTCGGCGTGGTCGACGCCTGCTCCCGCGCGCGAGCGACAGCCAGGATGCTTGCTGGCGGACCGAGGCAGGGTGCGCTGAGCAAGCGGATCGGTCGCGCCGAGCGCGTCGCTCGGTTGCACAATCCGAGCGCTGACGTCCTGATCGCCAACGTGGCCGCTCCTGTCCGAGAGCAGCAGCGTTCGACAGCGGCATGGGCGTCGACATCGTGGCCGCTCTGCACCAGAAGCACCGACGTCGTCCGCTCGGCGGAGGTGATTGCTTTCGTTCGAGAAGGGCAGCGGCGTGCGCTCCGAATCGGGCGATGGCAGAGTTCTGGTCCAGGCCCAAAGGAGAGTCGCGAGCGTCGCGTTGTACACGGCGCGTGGTGCACGTCGGTCAGCGAAGTTGCCGCTAGGCGGCCGGGCGGACTCGGGGATCAGGTCGGGCGGGGGGCGGGATCTGAGCGCACGCGGCCATTTCCCACACTCCCACGGTGTAGTCTGACGTCGGCCTCATGGGTGAGATCGAGGAGTTCATTATTGGCAGTGATGTCGCGTGCAGCGACGGTCCGTGCGGGGTCCTCAGTCGCGTGGTCGTCGATCCAATCGCCAACGCGATCGCCTACCTGAACGTCGAGCCGAAGCACCGCCGGCACGGTGGCCATCTCGTGCCGATCTCGCTCGTGGCCAGCGCCACCGCGAAGGAAATCCGGCTCAAGTGCAGCAAAGCAGAGCTCGAAGCGCTCGAGCCGGCGGAAGAGAACGAGTTCCTGCCCGGAGTCGGGGGACAGTCGGGTTATGCGTCAGGGCAGGCGGTCTGGTTGGCCTACCACAGGCGTGCCGGCTTTGGCAGGGCCATGCCCGGCCCGGCCCGGCCCGGCCACGGCAAGGGGCTTCGTCCCGATGAGGTCACCTTTGCCAAGCTTCCGCTGGGCGATGTCGACGTGCGCCGCGGCGAGCACGTGGCGGCCACCGACGGGCCGATCGGGCAGGTCAAGGGGCTCGTGATCGATCCCAGCGACCACCACGCGACCCACATCCTGCTCGACGAGGGACACCTGTGGGGCGAGAAGACGGTCGCGATTCCGATCAGCGCCGTGAAACGCCTCGGCGAGGTCATCCGGGTGACGCTCAGCCAGGACGAGATCCGAGAGCTCCCGTCCGTCGACGTCGAGCACCCGTCTGAGTGGGCCTCCGAGGCTGGTTGACGGCGACTGGCTAGATTAGAAGCTCCTATGTCAAGGAATTCGTCTAGCTGCAACCTTTTGGTTGCGGGTT
>CALAQT010000190.1 GCA_937888775.1 uncultured Actinomycetes bacterium
CCGCGCTCCTGGGAGGTCCCCCCAAAACGCCGTTGTCACTTTCGTACAACCGCTCGGAATTCTCCGACAGCCTCGCGACAAAGCGGTCGTGTGGACTCCTACACACGGACAGCCCCTTCTTGTTGGTTGGGGGCGCCGGCGGCATGTGGCCAGAGACAGAAGCAGGCGCGAGGCCGACGGGCTTCCGAGCTTTGCGGTCCGTTGGCTGGGACCGTCCGGGACGAAGCCCAGAAACGGCGAAACCGACGTGGAGGCGCGAGGTCCAAGACCCAGCGTGATCGCTTTCGGACCGTGCGCGGTCGGTGGGCTCTCTCGTGGTGGGGCGCCACGAAGAATCTGCGCGATCGAGCGGATTCTGACCGGGCGAGGTCCCAATCGCAGGAATCTGCGCGATCACGCAGATGGCCGCGTCTGTAACAGTTCAAGAGATCGCACGCCTGGTGCGCGCTGAGCGCCGCCGCCAGGGCATGGACCAGCAGACGCTCGCGCTGGTGGCTAACGTCGCCGTGCGATCGGTGCACCGGATCGAGCACGCGCAGGAGACGGTGCGGCTGGACACGCTGCTGCGGGTTCTGAACGCTCTGGGGCTCGATTTGGCGGTCCAGCGTCGAGGCGAGCGGTGACGCTCGGCGTCTACTGGGACAGGGTCTGCGTGGGAGAGCTCGAGCTGGCCGGCGAGCGCACGAGGGAGTACAGCTTCCGGTATCTCAACACGCAGCGGCCGATCTCGCTGTCGTTGCCCACCACGACCGAGACGTTAGCGCCTGTCTGATGTTCCGAGCGTGCGTTGGCTCGAGCCCGAGGAGCTCGATCGGCTGATCCACGAGCTGCCGCAGCGGCCATTGGGCATCGCGCCGGGCGATCAGCGGCTGCGGCTCAGCCTGGCCGGGGTGCAACGCAAAGCGGTGCTCGTACGCGACGAGGATGGGCGGATCGGGGAGCCACTCAACGGCATGCCGAGCACGCACATCCTCAAGCCGCAGCCTGCCGACGGGGGGTACCCAGACATCGCCTGCAACGAGTTCTTCTGTATGAGGCTTGCCGAGCGCTGCGGACTCTCGGCGGCCAAGGTCGAGCTGATCAGCGCCGACGGTCGCCCGTGCCTGGCCGTTGAGCGCTTTGACCGAAACACAACGAGTTCGCCGGTCCTGCGCCTCCATCAGGAAGATCTCTGCCAGGCGCTCGGACTGACGCCCGATTTCAAGTACGAGCGGCGGGAACGGACACTCCCGTCATACGGCGCACTCGCGGAGCTGCTCGACGACCACTCGTTGAGACCTGGAGCCGACCGGTTGGCAGCTGCGCAGGCGGCGCTGTTCAACTTTCTGGTCGCGAACGCCGACGCGCACGCCAAGAACATCTCGCTGCTGCACGAGCCTGGCGGAGTCCGGATCGCGCCGCTGTACGACGTCGTGTGCACCGGCGCGTACACGGACCTCAGCACCGAGCTCGCGCTGAGCATCGGAAATGAGTTGGGTGTGGCTACTTCAGGACGACCTGCCAGGGCGGATCGGTTTCGCCCAAAACCGAGCGCCGGCAACGCCGTGACGGCGCGCATGCATTGCCACGGATCCATGCGTCCACGCCGCCGGTCGCCGGCGCATGCTTTGCGCGACCGATGAAAGTCAAGGCCTGGGATCAGCTTTTCGTTGCTCGTCCGGCGGCGGGAGTCGGACGAGTCGGTTCGTGGCCAAGCGCGAGCCCCGCCGCGTCCTGGCGGCGCTCTGCGAGTGCTTGCTCACGCGCGGCGTGATCAGCTAACTCCAGGGCCGGGCTGCCGCGCCGCCGAACCGCAAAGCAGCAGCGTGGACCGGGCGAGTCGTGCTGCTGCTGCTCCCCAAAGGCGATCGTCTCGCCGTGTTCGAGCTCGGCTTCTGCTTCTGCCGGGTTGCTAGCCGCCGCCTTGCAAGCGCTCGATCGCTACGGCTACCGCTCCCACCTCAATGCGGTCGTGGGGGCCACGCCCTCCGCGGTCATAGCGCAGCTCCCCAAAGGCGGTCATCTCGCCGCGTTCGGGCCCGGCTCCCACTTCGGCGCGCTCGTTAGCGCGCAACCTGCTAGCGCCCTACGGACGGACACTGCTGCTCGCCTCCGCGCAGCGGCAGTCCGGCGAGCGCTCACTCTGATTCTGACACCTCCCACTTGTCCGCTGGAAGTGTCGAGATCGATCGTCGGCGTTCCTGCTTGTTGCTGGTCCTCGCCGCTCAGCCGGTGCTTGGGATCATCGCGTTTCAGTTTTGCTTGACGACGGCGTACACGACTCGCTCGGCGACGTCGATCACCATCTCGCCGATCCGGGCGCCGTGGCGGTAAAGCTCTCGGCGGGCGATCCGTTCGCTGCGGTTCTCGACTTCGAGCAGAGCTCCCATCCCTTTGTAGTAGGCACGCTCGAGGCTTCGTTCGGCTGTGATCGCAGCATCGGCGGCCTCGGTCGCGGCGTCCTCGTCGGAGCTGAGGTGGGCAAGCGCCTGGTCGATGTCGCGAACTGCCTCCGCGAGCCGCGCGGCCATCTCCGCGATTACCGCATCCGGAGCGCAGGCCATCACTTCCGATTCGGTGACCAGATCTCGCGTGTAGTCGAGGATCCGGTCCACGCCACGCGAAAGCGCGAACACGTCCTCCGGCTCCAGTGGCGTCACGAACGCGGCGCGCAGCGCGCCCAACAGCGCCCGCTTGGCTGCGTCGCCGCGGTGCTCCGCGTCGCGCACCACCTCCGCGGCGGACTTATCGCCGCCAGCCCACGCCGCGAAAGCGTCCACGCCATCGATCGTCACTGCGACCTGGGTGCGCAGCAGCCCGAGCACGTCGGGGGTCTCCGGCAGGAACCAGCGTTTGCGGGTCATGTCAGCCACTGCCAGAGTTCGAACATGGCGGCCGCGAGCGCGCCGGTCACCGGTAGCGTGATCAACCATGCGAGGCCCATCTGGCGGACGACCTCCCAATGAACGTGATGCCAGCGCCAACGGCCGCCTCCGACGCCAACGACCGACGACGCCACAACCTGGGAGGTGGATGTCGGCGCCCCCGCCAACGACGCCCCGAAGATCACCGCGGCTGACGCGGCCGTGCTAGCCAACCCCTCGATCGGCTGGATGCGGTAGATGCGGCGGCCCACAGTGCGAATGATCCGCCAGCCGCCCAGGGCCGTGCCCGCGGTCAGCGCCGCCGCGCACACAAGGGTGACCCATATCGGGGCCGCGAGCGTGCTGGTCTGCCCGTTGGCGAGCAGCAGCGCCGCGATCACGCCAACCGACTTCTGGGCGTCGTTGGCGCCGTGGCTGAAGGCCAGCGCCGACGCCATTGCCCACTGTCCGCCACGAACCGGCGGGCCCCAAGCTCGCGTCGCCCGGTGCCCGAACCGCCTCATAACGCGGATCACTAGCAGCGCACCAAGCGCACCGAGCGGTGGCGAGACGGCCAGCGAGATCAGCGTGCCGAAGACGCCCACGGGGTGCCTGCCGTGCAGCCCACCCCAGTTGACTGCGTGAATGCCGCCCTGCGCCAGGGCGGCCCCCACGAGACCGCCAACCAGTGCCTGCCCGGAGCTTGAAGGCAGCCCCCGGCTCCACGCGACGAGATTCCAGAGCACCGCCGCGGCAAGCCCCGCTCCGATCACTTCGTCGGTCGCAGACGGTGTCACGCTCACGATCCCGCCGATCGTGTTCGCCACTGCCGCGCCGAGCAGCAGCGGCCCGAGCAGGTTGAAGACCGACGCAACAACGATCGCTTGGAGGAGTGTCGCGGCGCGGGTCGCCACCAGCGCCGCAATCGAATTGGCCGCGTCGAGAAACCCATTAGTGGTCGCGAAAGCGACCGCGAGCACAAAAGCGACCACGAGCCCGGCGTTCATAAGCCGACTCTACGGCCGCCAAGGCCGAGACCGGCAGCGGCGACGTCCAGACGAGCTCGATCTCGTCGAGACGATGATCAAGCCCTCCACCGACTGACCGACTGCAGCACCTCGAGCAGCCCATCAGCCCCAGCGACTATGTCGTGCTCAGCTTCCGCGGCGGGCGCCCCTCGCGCAACGCGCGGCACCGGTAGCCCGTCCTAGGTCCGGCCCTTGGCCCGCGAGCCAACCGCACGAAAGACCCAATCCCCCGGCGATTAGCGACCGCTGGTCCGCCCAGCCAACACCGCAGTGATGACCCACTGTGCTGGTCCTGAGGAGCTGCGCTACGACAGCAAGGCGCGCCGGCCAGACGACCGGTTCGACGTGCGAGCGGCAGTCGCCGTCGGCGCCTGCTTGCGGGGCCGCGGCTAGCGATTTGCCCGAAGCAGGAGTCCGCGGACGCCTCAAGATCGCTCTCGCTGTGGAACGGAAGCATCCACGTCGCGGCCGACGGCGGCCGAACCGACGCAGAGACGCGCTCGCGTTCCTTTGCGACAGCAACCCGAGGCCATCGCCGGCTTCCGCTTCGGCGCGTGCGTTAGCAGGAACCTTGCAAGCATCGGGGCGGGCTGGGGCTCGAGTTCCGCGCAATCCGAGACCAGCGCGCGCGTCGTGGAGATGCTTGTCGCAGTGGGAAAGCGGGGCTCCGCGTAGCTCCGTCCAGCTGAGAGCGGAAGTGTGGTCCGCCCGACTCAGGCCCCAGCGAGAGTTCTGCCTGTTCGTGGTTGCACCACTCTGGCCTCGTGCCTGCTGCGAGACTGCTCATTGAGCCAATGGACGAGCATCTGCACCCGGATCGAGAGGCGAGGACGAAGGTCGCCGTGGTTTCGGCGGAGCAAGCTGAGAGCTTCGCGATCCTGCGACGGCCCCAGATCGAAAGCGATCGGCTGCCGAAAAGTCACGGGGAGATGTTCGAAGGTGGCTTCATCGGGCGTTGTGGATTGAACCCGGAGTTGGCACGGCGGGCCGTGACGCAGCTCGGGGACGTGTGGGTCGTTCCCGGAAGCGGCTACATCGCCCTGGTTGTGGGCGGCATGGTGTGCAACCGCACAGAGATCGCAGCTCGTCAAGGGATGGTGACGTGGACGTCTGACTCGGGTGCTCTTCAGGATCTCGTTCATGGTCTGGTTCCAGATGGCGTCAGGGAGGTCTCACTCCTTGCCGCCAACGACGCGTCGACGACCGTCGCCGTCAACGACAACGTCTACGGAACGGTGCTGGACGGGCATTTGAGATCGGTGCGCTTCTTCGGACCGACCGGGACAGTTGACTTGGGGCCCTGGGGTTAGGGCGACGAAGCGGCGCACGGCCCTGGGCCGCTAACTGCGGACGCTGTTGCAATGTCGCCAACCGAGCGCTCAGCTGGTGGCTTCTGCTTCCGCCGGCGCCGAGCCGAGACCAGCAGTCGTCCGGTGGCGTCGGCCGGGCGGGAACGTGGTCGCTGGTTCGCGGATGCGGCCTGTCGGAGCTCACGCAACTTGGCGCGCGTCTCCTAATGTTCTGGGGGTGCCTGGCCTGCTCGCCAAGCTCGATCACTGCGTGATCCACGTATCGGACTGGGCGATCTCCAACCCGTTCTACCGTGACGTGCTCGGCGCCGAGCTCATCGACCGCGGCCACGGCACGTGGGCATACCGATTCGGCAGCGAGCAGCTCAACGTCCACGGTCCCGGCGCGATCGGGGACCCCGTCGCCAGAATTCCGGTTGCACCCGGCAACAGCGACCTGTGCTTTGAGTGGGATGGCCGAATCGAGGACACCGTCGAGCACCTGGAACGCTATGGCGTTGAGATCGAAACTGGGCCGGCCGAGCGCAACGGTGCCCGAGGCCGCGGGACCAGTGTCTGCTTCCGCGATCCCGACGGGAGTCTCATTGAGTTCATCTCCTACCGGAGCTGACCATCAAGCTCGCGGGAGACCCCCGGCCGTCACCCGTCGTGGCTCCCGCAATGTTGGCGAGGCGGCACTCTCGGCGGGGCTGCTGCTCTCCGCACGATCCGGCAGCGACCACTTGGTCTGAACGATGCCTGTGCAGTCGGGAAAGGAGGGCTGACCAAACAGGGCGGCGATCGACCTGCTCGTCGCCACAACCGCGGTCAGGTGCTTGCAGACTCCTTGCAAGCGATCCCGTCGAAGCGGTAGTCAGCGACGCGCTCGAGCTGGCTCCCGCTGCTGGGGAAGACCGCTATGACCGCGGAGAGCGTCGCCCACACGACCGCATCGACCTGGGAGCGGTAGCCGTCGCCGGGGTGCGGCTCTTCTGGAGTGACCTGGAGACGTCTGGGCTGGAAGTTATGGATGCCCTGCAAATTGGCGGTTATTTGGCTCGTGCCGGTCGCTGTCACATCGATAGGAACCAGCGGTATCCGGGCGGTCTTGCGGCGACTGAGCGCGCTTTCGCCACGCCCCCGGTCCGCAAAGCCCCCTTGCGCTGGGGAAACAAGGCCTCACGCCGCGCGGTTTCCTGAATCACCAGCAAATACGGGCATTCCGACGTCACTCCAGAAGAGCCGCACCCCCGTCGCCGTCGAGCGCTTGCAAGGTCGCGGTTAGCGATTCCGGCCGAAGCAGGAGTGTGACGCGCCGACGGCGGCATATCGAGTTGGAACGGCTCCGCTACTCTCGCCCGCGCAGCTGCCAAGTGCTGCTTTGGCGCTGGGCGGCCCGGCAGCCCGGTCCTGGAGTTAGCTGATTCCTCCGCGCGTGAGCAAGCACTCGCAGAGCGCCGCCAGGACGCGGCGGGGCTTGCGCTTGGTCACGCATTGAAGCGTCAGCCACGATGAGGCCGGCGGTCGCTTTCGTCATCTCGGCCGCCTGCGCCGGGCGCTCGGAATCAACGGCAAGCAGGCGTCCGTCATCTGGGCCCGGGAACGATGGCAGCCGCCGGGCGTGGCGCACGTTTGCTTTCTGCGAAAGCGCTCGTCAGCATGTCGGTCCCGGTTGGACCCTGGCCGCTCGCGCTATCGCCCAAGAGCATGCGCCGCCCGGGCGTCTGCGCTCACGTCGCCTTGGCGACGCGTCCGGCCGCGGCAACCCGACTGCCCCAAATCGTCCAACCCAGCAGCACCCCGACAGACGTGTGACGGGAGGACGCAGCGTCGTGCGGCCTCACGCCGCGTCCTCGGCGTCTTCCTCCGGCGCGAGATTCCTAAGTCCTAACTTGGACGCACGCCGCTAGGCTCGGGGTGCAGGGTATCTGTTCATAGGAGAATATTCGTTCCATGAACGCTCTCACCGCCTTCGCTTATATGGAGCCTCGCAGGGACGCCGAGCGAACCCGCCACATTAAGGCGGCGCTGCTCTACGCGGACGAGGTGATAGCTCAAGGGCTGCTCAATCTCGGCGAGGACGAGCCAGATTTGATCCAGATCACAGAGGCGGACCGTAATGAGCTAGCGGCCGCTTGCCAGTGCAATGCCCTGCGCTACCACCCGTCTGCCCCTTACATGGCTTTGTCGATGACCATCGGAGAACTCCTATAGATTGAGTTCTGGCGTGCCGACGCGCAGTGCATGTTGAGAGAGGAGACCTTTTGGCGTTTCCCTTTGCTCAAGAGCGACCGCGTGCCGGTCTTTCCTACAGCGCGAGTTGCCGCGGCAGCGGTGGCGATCAACGAATCAATCCCTGTCGTGCGCACATCAGAACGCAGTCGTCGCGCCGCCTTAGATCGCGCCGAGATCGCCTTGGCTACGACGCTACTGGGGGAATTACCAGCGTTTCCGGACGCGTCTGTCGATGTCCTGCTTGACGTGCGCGACCGGCTAAGTACAGCGCGCGTTCAGTTCCGCAGCGTCATGGCAGGCGCTGCAGAGCGATTCGCTGAGGTCCAGGCCGAGGACATGGAAGCGGAGATAAGCGCTTTTCGGCGCGAAGAGGTTGATGAGGCTTTGCTCAGAATTAGCGAGACCCTCCATGAGCTTGGCGCTGTCGGAACACTCGCTCGCGTTGTCCGACAGAAGACAACACTTCCGGCGATCGCTGCACTCAGTGTTGGTGCAGCAACAATCAGTCCCGCTGCGATCCTCGCGGCCGTCGTTTCTGGTGGAGTTGGAGCAGTGGCTGGCGAGGAATGGGGCGCCCGCCGGGAGCTCCGCCAGGAGGCCAGCACAATGCCGTACTGGTACCTGCACGAGGTCAGTCGCCGTCTCAACGGGACATAGTGCGTCCGTGCATATGAAGGCCTTTGCTGAATTGTCGTGTCAAAGCACAACGGCCGCAAGGCAGGCGCTGCGGCCGACAACGTCCGAAGATCATCATTCCCGGCTACTGCTTTCCATGGTGCGACGCGAGGTCGCACGCGTTGAGTGAACTACAGGACTGGAGGATCGACTGATGTGATGTTGAGCTTGTAGTTCCAGGTCCGTGCTCGATGGCCTGTCCCCATCCCGGCGTGCGTCGTCCGGCTCTTGGTCGGCGAGGTGCGAAGCCCAGGGGAATGCCGAAGTGGCGGCCCGTTCCATCCGGGCGGTCGCGGGCGAGGGGAAGACCGGACGGGTGAATTGCTTGAACTCTCGTTGATGCCTCGTTAAGCGGAGCCCCGCGGGATGGGATGCTGGAGCGGGGTGTAGGGACTGGCCGCGGTAGAGCGGCAGGCGCCGGTCAAGGACATGGCTTGGCCGGGAGGAGCACCGCCGTCCCCGGGGTCGAGAGAGCACCCACCCCGGTCGCTGCTCATGCGTGCGGAACGCGGTAACCCCGTCGGGGTCCGGCCGTCGTGGCCGGTAAGCCGACCGTGAGGAGGGCCCAACTCCCCGGCGGGAATCGGATGACCGAGAAGCGAATGCCGGTGGCCGAAAGGCGACGGGAAACCACGAGAGCAGGACCAGCCCTCCAGCTGGTCGTCGTGGATAACCGGCCGGATACGGGTCCTCGTGGCCCGGCCGCGAAAGCGTGCTGACGCGGTCAGGTGAGCCCAGCAGGAGAAGATGACGATGACGCCCGAACCGACGGACAAGTTAGACGCCACGACCACGGTCGCGGTGAACGGACCCGAGGACGATCCACTCGACGCTGAATGGATCGTACGGCCCCACGCCACCGGACCCCGAGGGCTTGCTCGAGCCGGATGCCGGGAGACTGGCAAGTCCGGTTCCTAGGGGGGCCCGGCGTCGCAAGGCGCCGGGCCTACCCGACCGGAGGGGCAGCGTGCTGGACACCAGAACGGGCGCGGCGCGTGACCGCTTCCGGACAGAACCGGCCACGCGGAGCACACTGCGAGCGCGTCCGCAGCCGAGCGGGATCACCCCGGAGATCGCGGCATGAAAATGCCGTTTGAAGGGTCCGTCCGGTCGGGGCCGAACGTTTGGTTCATCCGGGACAGGGGCCTTCATTGGGAGAACGCAGACGGGTAGGCCGTTTTTGGCGATGGGCTTCGAGCCCGTGCTTTTCTTTCGGCCGCCCCTGCGACTTGCCTGGATTGAGCGTTCGAGCTCGTATCGGTCTGTGTCGTTTTTCGGAACCTACTGACGCATCCGTGGGTTGTTTCACCGGCCGGGTAGGGGTGGGCAGAGGCCGCCGAGTGAGAGCATCGCGAGTGC
>CALAQT010000191.1 GCA_937888775.1 uncultured Actinomycetes bacterium
CGATCGCGCGCTGAGGCGCCGGCCGCGCCCGATCGGGACGAGCGCAACGTCGCCAGAGCGGTCGTGACGTGTGACTCGGTCGGAAGGAAGAGCGATCGCCCGCGGACGTGTCCGCGCGGCGCGAGATCGCGCGTGCGATCGACCAATGTGACCGCGTCCAAGCTGCCGTCGATCCTCGGCCGGGCAACGCTGACCTACCCGCCTCTACAGCGCAGCAGGCGCCGCGAAGCCTCTGGTGGGAGGGGTGCCGAGAGGTGTGGGATCAGCGCCAGCCGAGCGGCGGCGCGACGTGGGTGAGGATGTTCTCGATGATGTGAGCGTTGTATTCGACGCCGAGCTGGTTGGGCACGGTCAGCAGCAGCGTGTCCGCGGCCTGGATCGCCTCGTCGGTGCGGAGCTGCTCGACGAGCACGTCGGGTTCGGCCGCATACGAGCGGCCGAAGATCGCGCGCGTGTTCTCGTCGATCATGCCGATCTGGTCTTGAGAGTCACGACCGCCTCCGAAGTACGCGCGGTCGGCGTCGGTCGTGAGCGCGAAGATGCTGCGGCTGACCGATACCCGCGGCTGACGGTCATGCCCGGCCTCGTTCCACGCCTCGCGGTAGGCCTCGATCTGCTTGCGCTGCTGGACGTGCAGGGGTTCGCCGGTCTCGTCGTCTTTCAGCGTCGAGCTTTGCAAATTGAGCCCAAGCCGGGCCGCCCAGACACTGGTTGCATTCGATCCCGACCCCCACCAGATCCGCTCTCGCAAACCAGCCGAGTGCGGTTCGATCCGCAACAAGCCCGGCGGATTGGCGAACATCGGCCGAGGGTTCGGCTCCGCGAATCCCTCGCCTTCCAGAACCTCCAGAGCAACCTCTGTGTGCTTGCGCGCCATGTCGGCATCGCTGTCGCCGTCGGCGGGCGCGTAGCCAAAGTATCGCCAACCCTCGATCACCTGCTCGGGCGAGCCCCGGCTGATCCCGAGCTGAAGCCGGCCCCCGGCGATCAGATCAGCTGACCCGGCGTCCTCGGCGAAGTACAGCGGGTTCTCGTAACGCATGTCGATCACGGCGGTACCGATCTCGATCCGCGAAGTCCTCGCGCCGACTGCCGCCAGCAGCGGGAACGGCGAGGCGAGCTGACGCGCGAAATGGTGAACCCGGAAGTACGCGCCGTCGGCGCCGAGTTGCTCCGCTGCGACCGCGAGCTCGATCGACTGCAGCAGCGCATCCGCGCCCGAGCGCGTCCGCGATTGCGGGCCAAGGCTCCAGTGGCCGAAGGAAAGGAATCCGATCTTCTTCACGTGTCGTCGAATCAGTCGCCCAACAAGAAAGCCAGCAGGTCGCGACCACGGCAGGCTATCGACGCGGCGAAGCCCGCCATCCATGCGCACGGGAGCTCGCGACGATCCGACACGAATGACCATTCCGGAACCGACGGACCCTCATCGGCACGAGTCCGGTGTCGCCGAAGGAATCGTCGTGGTGAAGGCTCATGAATCGGAGACGCACTCTTGGCAGGGCGTGAGGGTTTTCAAGCGATGCGGGGGTGGGCAGAATTGCCTCGTGGCGTCGTACAGCATCAACCAGGTCGGGATCGAGCACGCGACCGAGCTGATTGCCAAGCGCCAGTATGTGCTGCGCAGTGAGTGGGGGGACGTGCAGCCGCGCGCAGCGGCAGAAAATGCGTATCTGGAGCGCCACGGGTGGGAGAAATACGCGCAGTGGTTTCTCGGCCTGACCGACGGCGCGGGCGAACAGACCAAAGCCGGATACGCGTTTGTGATCGGCGACTTCCGCCGCATCCACCGCTCCGGGATCATCGCCTGCCACTATCGCGCGGCGGAGTGGCGGCTAAGGCGATCGAGCTGGCAGCCCACGAACTGCTGCAGCGGCTCGACCAAACCGCCTCCAGGTAGCGCTCCACCCTGAGCGGCATGGCCGCCCGACCGCCGAGAGCACCCCAGCGCCCGTGCAGGCGGTGATCGCCACGTCGCCATTGCAGTCGCGCCGATTCGGCCGCGGGCCGCGAAGGAACGTGCTCGTCAGAGACGCCGCGGTACGGGAGCGCCCTGATGGACCTCGACCCCGCCTTCCTTCCTCAGTGATTGCCTGGCCGGGCGGCGACGGCCTCTTGAGGTCGCGCGCCGTCGCGGACCAGCCGTGCGAGCGACCACAGCATCAAAAGACATATGGCCCGATGGATTTCCGTTGAGGCGGTTGCGTCCTGCGTGCGACCATTCCGGTGGTCATGGCCTATCCGTGGTTCGAAGCGCCTTGGGGACGCGTCGATTTCACGATTGACCAGCTCCGGCATCTGCTGGACCTCATCGAGGGCGAGCTCAGGCGAGGCGACGCCGATGAGTCCGAGGAGACCGAGCGGCTCTCGCGCGCCGTGGAAGCGACGTTCGGTGAGGACGTCTGGACCGACGCCGACGTCGAGTTCACCGCTGAGCGGTTCGGTGAGGATCCGGATATGCCGGGTGTTCCGTTCTACGCGTTCGGCAGCCTGTTTCCCCGGGTCACCCGCTACGCCTTCGTGATGCTCGCGACGATGCTCTTGGAAGGTGAGCTGCGCCTGTGCTGCTCGGCTCTGGCTGCGGACCGCGGGCTGAACAAGTTCCAAGAGCAAGGCCGGGTTGCCGTGCTCGAGCAGCTGCGCAGGTACCTGGAGCGCACCGTCGGGCTCAGCGTTGGCGGCGACCTGTGGCGACGATGCGGCGAGGTGGCGAAGGTTCGTAACTGCATCGCACATCACGGCGGCCGGCTGTCCAAGCCCTCCGAAACGTTGCGGCAGATCATCGATGCGGACGCTGACCTGAGCTTGGAGCAGCTCGCCGACCCACCGATGCTGGTGATCCACCCCGGGTACTGCGAAAGAACCCTTGATCTCATCCAGCAGTTGTTCGCTGCGCTGGCTGTGGCCGATGGGCAGCCGGAGTGGGAGGACTCACCGTGATTCACCCCTCCAGCTGAGGGCGGCGAGGCGAGACCCGAAGAGTGAAACCACCGGACATGTCAGGAAGCGTCTCGCGCGGCCGAAACATCGGCCAAAAACTCGCACGATCGCTTCGTCTTTTCGAAAGCCGCGAGCGGGACGACCGCTTCGGCGACGAAGCGTGGCGCTCGGTCGCGACGCGGGCACTTCTCAGCGCCTCGCGCTTTGCTCGTGACAGCGGCCGGCGGCGTCGAGTCGATCGAGACCAACGACAAGGATGCGCCGACGCTCTGAGCCCGAACATTCGCAATCGCAAGACCCGACGCCGCAGTGGAAAGAGGCAGTCTCCAGCGGGCGACAGACACCGTGTGTGCTGGCCGCGGGCGAGCTCGCCACCGACCTGAGCTGGTGCTCAGATCGCGGCGTAGGCGGCGGCCTGGATGTCGCGGTGAAGCTGCGGCGTCGCAGGGCTCTCGAACATCCGCTGGGTCAGGACGATCACGACCAGCTCGCGGGCCGGGTCGACCAGCCACGACGTTCCGAAGCCGCCGTCCCAGCCGTACGCGCCGGAGTCGTACACCGCCTGACAGAAACCCCATGAGCGCCCGTCGAAGAACCCGTGGCCGAGCCCGCCGCGGTCCTTCTGGGCGGGCGTGAGCTGGTCGGAGGTCATCGCCCGGACGAGCTCGGGACTCAGCACCGGCACGCCGCTCGGGCCCCGGCCGCCGACGACCAGCATCCGCGCGAACGCAGCCAGGTCATCGACGGTGGACACCAGCCCGGCCGCGGCATCGGGGAACGCCGGGGGTCTGCTCCAGCCCCCGGCGGGCGGATCGCAGCTGAGCAGACCGTCCTGACTGGGACGGTAGGCGGTAGCCAGCCGGCCGGTCTGGTCGGTCCAGAAGCCGGTGTCGCGCATCCCCAACGGATCGAATAGCCGCGTACGCAGCACCTCGCCAAGCGGCGCCCTAGCAGCCCGGGACAGGAGCACACCGAGCACCGCGGCACCGGTGTTGTACATCCACCGCTCGCCGGGTTGGGCGAGCAGCGGCATCGAGCCGAGCCGCGAGATCCACGTATCGGGATCAGGAGGCACGCTCGGATCGGGAGGGCCGAGCGTCGCCAGGCCGAGCTGCTGCTCGGCGGCGACCACGGGCCACGGCTCCGGCGCGGTGAACATCTCCAGCACCATCCCGAACCCGAACGTGAACGTCAGCAGGTCGCGGGTGGTGATCGCCCGCACCGCCGGGACCGTGTCCTCCAGCGGCCCGTCGGGGCGGCGCAGCACGCGGCGGCCGGCCAGCTCGGGCAACAGCCGGTCGACCGGCTCCTCCAACGAGATCAGGCCCTCGCCGACCAGCGCCAGCGTTTCCGCCGCGGTGATCGGCTTGGTCGTCGAGGTGATCCGGAACAGTGAGTCGCGGCGCGCCGGCCGGCCTGGCTCGACGTCGAGGTTGCCAAGCGCGACCAGGCTCTCATCCTCCCCGCGGAGCGCGAGCGCAATCAGCCCCGGCACTCCGCCCGGCCCGACATGCGGCACGGCCGCGGCGTGGATTCGGTCAGTGATGATCGAGCTCATGTGCTGTAGACCGCCGCGTCCTCCCGGAATCATCGCGCAGCCACAAGAACACGACCGCTACGCGCTCAGCGCATTCCGCCATTGCTCGGGAGAACGACCCGCAGGCATCGTGAGTCCGCGGCTCGACCCGGCCCACGCGCCAAACCCGCAGCACTCTCGGCAGCGGGTCATCCGAACGTCGCGGGCAAGCTCCCGACCCGCGAACACGAACCGTCGCTGCGTCGCCGCTGCACTCGCGAGCCGAGCACCGGCGTCGCCGCGAGCGAAGCGATCGTCAGCTCCAAGACCGCCGGCGCTTGAATGCAGCAGCGCGGCGACTGCGAGCCCGCGTCGCTCGAGTACGCCTGGAGCGGTCATCTCGGCGTGGCGACCGCTTCGCACCGCGAGCGGGCGACGTGATCGACGGGCGAGCACGCGATCGCAATCGTGGCAGAGCGATCGCGCGCCGCCACCGCCACCGGCCGCTCCTTCGTCGCCATAGGAATCGTCCGCTCCGAGGCCGTCCAGATCGCGAAAGCAGTCGTCGCGAGGTGCGCGGTTTCCGCGCATTGCGGGCACCCCGGTTCGGCCGCTCCGGGGACCCGTAGCCCGTGCAATGCAGGACCGCGGACTGGTAGGGAAGACGCTGATGGCCGCGGTCGCGTGGCTGGCCCGAAAACACGGCTTCATCGGCATTGAGAAGTCGAGGACGCGCAGCTGCGAGCCTTCGCTCGCATGCGCCGATCACCGACGCGGGATGGACCTTGCTCGACGAGGAGGCGCGGGAACGTCTCGCCCCCGCGCTTGGTGTCCGCAAGATGGTCGACGCCCTGGCCATACGCCAGCGCCGCTACTAGGGGCCGAGCTCGACGACCTGCTCGAAGGTGCCGCGGTCAAAGAACGGCATCGGCGGTGGCTGCTCGAGGCCGAGCGCGCTCTGGGGGAACATCGCGCGAGGCTCGCGCCAGGTGGCGGGGTCTGTGGAGTGGAAGCGCCGCGTCAGCGCCGTGAAGGTGGCCGCGGCGGCGCGACGCCAGCCGCCGGCGCTCTCGGTGCGAAGCGCGTAGGCCTGACCGATGTTCACGTCGAAGACGTGCTCGTCGTTCGGCTCGCCGCCGCCGATCAGCTGGCCGGCGGCGCCCAGCGGCGCGAGCGCCAGCGCCTGAAGCTTGTCCTTGAGCGTCTGCCAGGCGGCGACGCCCGGGTCCACGGTGCCGTTTGCACTCTCGGTCGCGTAGGAGCCATTCCAGTGAAGGATCGTCCGCAGCACGGTCGCCGCCCCGCCTTGTGCCCCGTGGAGGGCGCCCTTGAGCTCGGAGGTGGCCAGCGGTCGCTGCTGGGCGGTCGTGCCCGCCTGGTGGATCAGCTCGTCGATGCCGGCGAAGGACGGATGCCGGGCCAGGCTCGCGGCCAGGCGGTCGAGGAGTGCGCCGCGGAACCAGGGCCCCGCGACGCGCTCGGACGCCGGGTCGTTGCCGGTCGTCCAGCCCTGCGAGGGGAGCGTGTTCCAGTTGGCCAGCCAGTGCTGCTTCGGATCGATCACGTGCGGTCGCTCGGACACCGGCAGGAAGCCGTGCCATTCGGCCTGGCCCGTGCCGGGGTACGGGAGCCGCTCGTCCCAGTTCTTCGGCCGGATCGGGAGCAGTCCGGGGTGCCAGTAGCCGATATGGCCGTGGTCGTCGGCCGCCATCAGGTTCTCGTTCCAGGTCACTTCGGCGGCTGCCTGCCCGGCTTGTTGGATGTTCGTGGCGCGATCGAGCGCGGCGATCCCGGTGATCGTTGCAATCTCTCGCATCCAGGTGGCGTACCGGCGGGCGTAGGCGATGTTGCCCACGCGCTCCTGGACTGGCCCGTGGATCGTCCGGCACAGGCGCACGCTGACCGAGTCCGGTTGTGAGGGAGACGACGGCCGGTAGTCGAAGGTCTCGGTGCGGCAACTCATGTGCCGGACCTCGCCGCGGTAGTAGTACTCCTCGGGGTGGCCGGGGACGAGATGCTCGACGTACAGCGCGTTGGTCTGCGACAGGCCGCTGGTGGCCCCGAAGGCGATGTGGTCGTTGTGGCCGATGACGATCACCGGCACGCCGGCGGCCGTGACTCCACGCACCTCGAGGCCCGGGCCGTGGAGCTCCATCTCATAGAGCTCTTCGGGGGCCGAGAAGCCCAGCTCGGGGCCGTTGAAGAAGAAGGCGTGGTGGGTGCGCGAGTTGCTGACGGCGACCATGTAGGAGCCCCCGCGGTGGAGCGGCGAGAGGAGGTTCGCGACGGCAGCGCCGTCGTCCGCGGCCGCAGTGAAGGCCGAGGAGGCGAGGGACGGCATCGTGCCGGATACGTACTCGGTCCCCAGGTTGTCGGCAGACGGCACCGGAAGCTTGCGCACGTAGCGGTAGGAGCGTTGCAGCGCCGCTTGCTCTTGTCCGGCCGTGCGTCCCGGAACCGACGGGAACAGCCCGTCCGCAGCAGGGATCGTCGCGATCTGGCCCATGATCCGCAGCGGCAGGATCCGGTCGAACTTGGCCGGCCCGCTCTTCTGGATCGCCTCCATGTTCTGCAGGTCAGCGCCGTCAGTGTTGGGAGTGGTACGCGCGAGGTAGACGCCGATCGCGACCAGGTCCTCGACCGAGAAGTGGGTGGGCTTCACGCCGAGGGCAGCAAATTCCGCGGGGAGATCAGCCGTCGTCTGGTCGACGTGGTCGACCCAAGCGTTGATTCCGGCGGCGTAGGCCCAGTACCGGGCCCGCGTCGCAAGCGGCAGCGTGTCGAAGATCCGCGTCAGCTCGGCGGGGGTGTAGAAGTCGCGGCGCACCGCGATGTCCGACGGCAGATAGCTCGAGCCGAGCAGCTCCGCCATCGTCCCCTCCGTCGTGTGGCGCTCGACCTCGAGCTCGGCCAGCCGGTCCTGCGCCGTCGCCCAACCCGCGCCCCACCACAGATCGGCGTCGGTCTTGCCCGTCACGGACGGAACCCCGTAGCTGTCGCGCACGATCGTGACGCCGGCACGCGGGTATTCCGTCGTGCCCGGCTGGTTGAACATGGCGTCCTTGCGATTGAACTCGATGAACGGCTGCTGCTGGTCATACAGGTGGGGCGAACCCGTCCCTGTCGCGAGCCCCTCCACCGAGACGAAGCCGCTCTCGCCGGGAGGCAGGATCGACGTCGCCTGGATGATCCCCGCCCCAGCGGCCGGCGCGGCCACAAGCGCAGCACAGAGGACGACCGCGCTGACCAGCCACCGCCGCCACCTCGAGGTCTTCGCCAAGGCCGCATTCAACAGCATTCCACGACCGAACCTACCGCACGCGGGACAGTTCGTTATAGGACGTGCGGCGCGAAGTACCACGCCGACAACAGAAGCAGGTCTCAAACGTCGCTGGGCCGTAGTCCTGAAATTCGCCAAACTCGGGTCTCGCGCCGGCGGTCGGACCCACGGCTGAATACGAGACGCCACAGCTGGGGACCAACCCTCCTCGCCCCGCCGGGGTCACGTGGTCCCTACGGACCGATTCGGAGTCCGGCATTCGCGGACATCACGGGTGCTCGGCGTTCGTGGACGGTGTCGATGATCTCGGTGTTATCGATGCCGCGCAAGTACACCGACGTCACGCCGAGATCGGCATGCCCTAACTGCCGCTGAATGACCGTGATTGGGATGCCCTCGCGCGACATCTCGACCGCGTGAGCGTGCCGGAGCTGATGTGGGGCAAACCGGCGGCGGACACCAGCACGAACGGCCGTCGCCCGGAGCTCCTCGCGCGCGGCGGACGCCGACCACGGCCGGCCCGCGGTCGGACCGTGCAGTACGCACAACCATGCGCCCACGGGAAGGGTCATACGCAGCTCGAGCCATGGTCGCAGCTGCTCCCAGCCCCAGCGGTCGATCCCGACCTCACGTCGTCGGCCTCCCTTCCCGTGACGAATCAGGACGGCACCACGAGCCGGGTCGAGATCGCTCTCGGCGAGCGCGAGCGCCTCTGAGATCCGTACCCCGCCTCGCCACAGGATCACGATCAACGCGCGGAGCCGCACACCCTCCGCGCCATCCGCGGCGTTCCGCATCACCGCGATGACCTCCTCAACGCTCGGCGGATCCGGCGGGTAGCGAAGACCCTTGTTCCGCGGCGGCCGTCCGGCATGAAATCCCGGCATCGTCGCCGGCGACCGGCGACGCCCAGCAGCATCCAACAACACCGGCTCCATCACACCCTCCTCGGGTTTGAACGACAACCCCGCCATCGTCGTCGGCGCCGCGCACGAGAGCAACGCATCACCGCCATCCCGGAGATCGGCAAGCGCTGAGCAGCCCGGCGGCAAACTCGCATCCCGTCCAGCGCGAATCGGCGCCCCGTCCACCCCGGCGGGAAACCTCCACTCGCGTTCGGTGTCGACCTGGACGCGGTCTACGATCTCCGCGTGCTGCCTCAAACCGACGTCGCGCGCATTCACGAGCTGTGCTCTGCGCGGGTTCCCGACCATGCCTGCGACGACGTGCGGGTCGAGGCCGACGAGGGCCCGTCCGCGGTGACGATCGTGGAATGTCGGGCGCCGTGGCGCGAGGACTATGGGCCAGAATGGACGCGCTCGCCGATCGCGCGGCTCCGATACGCGCGCTCGACGCGACTGTGGACGCTCTATTACCGTCGGCACACCGGCCGCTGGGAGCGCTATCCGCTGCTTACGCCAAGCCCACAGATCGGCCAGCTCTTAGCCGAACTGGAGCGCGACCCAATCTGCGTCTTCTGGGGCTGATTAGCCCGTCCGGTCAAGCAGCCCTCCGCTCCGTCCGCTCCGGATCGAGCGGCGAACAACAGGTAGGGTCGCCTCGAACAGCCTTCGCGGATTCACGCGATAGGGGAAGCGAGCCGTCTGAACCGTTGGCGATGAAAGATGTCATGTCCAGAGGCGTGTGAGGCGGCGGTGAAGGTGGTCGGTCCTCCGCGTCGAACGGCATAGGTC
>CALAQT010000192.1 GCA_937888775.1 uncultured Actinomycetes bacterium
GCATACGAGATATTGGCGTGCCTGGAGTTCAGACGTGTGCTCTTCCGATCTCGAGTTCCGGCGCGACCGCCGCGATCAGGACCCAATGCTCGCCGCGGCGGTCGCGCCGGAACTCGACCTCGAAGCTGCCCCCCGTCCCGGCGCCGGACCCCTCGCGGTCGCCCCCGCGCGCAGTGGCCGCCACCCCTCCTCCCGCGGAGCGCTCCGCGTGCGCCGCCAGCGCCCGTCGCGCGGCCTCGCTGAGGCTCATGCCGGGCGTCTGCGGCTCGAGCTCGCGCACCAGCTCGACCGCCTGATCGTCGAGCGGGACCAGGCCGCGCCCGATCGCTGGCAGCTCGCGCGCGCCCGGGTGCTCGAGCAGCCTCTCGACGGGCCCCGGCGCGAGGTCGGTGGCGAAGCTCAGCCACCAGTCCTCGTCGGGGCGGGCAAGCTCGATCAGACATTCCTCGCCCCGGCGCCTGGCGCGGCGGCGGCGGATCGCGGCGGCCAGCTGCTCGCTCACCTCGGGCTCGCCGGGGAGGGACTCGAGCAGCAGCGCGAGCGCCTGCGCCTGGCCGGGCCCCAGCGGGAGGCACCAAGCCCGCTCGACAGGATCCCAGCGGCGGCCGGGAATCGCCCGCAGGAGCTGGCGCAGCGTCTCGTCGTAGGGGAAGCGCAGCCGCGCCTCGTCCTGGGCCAGCTCGGCTGAGAAGGTGGCTGCGGGCATGAGCAGAGCACGATAGGCGCCCGGGGGGATGCGTCTGGAGCGGCGCGCGCGGCGGCTAGGGTGAGACGTGGTCCCGGCGCTGCCCCTGCCCTCGCCGCGGCAGCCCCGTGCAACGACTACACGGCGTGACAACTTCGATCAAGGAGCAGAGGCGATGGCGAGTATGAGGGCGATACAGGTGAGCGCCGCCGGCGGCGAGTTCGAGCTCGTCGAGCGCGAGGTGCCCGAGCCGGGGCGCGGCGAGGCGCTCGTGCGCGTGCACGCGTGCGGGGTCTGCCACAGCGACTCCTACGCCAAGCAGGGCGGCTTCCCCGGCACCTCCTATCCGATCGTGCCCGGGCACGAGATCGCCGGCGAGATCGCTGCGCTCGGGGCGGACGTGCAGGGCTGGGAGGTCGGCCAGCGCGTGGGCGTGGGCTGGTTCGGCGGCAACTGCGGCCACTGCGAGCCCTGCCGCAGAGGCGACTTCATCGAATGCCGGAACATGGGCGTCCCGGGCGTCACGCAGGACGGCGGCTATGCGGACTACGTGCTCGTCAGGGCGAGTGCGCTGGCGCTGATCCCCGAGGAGCTCTCCTCGCAGGACGCCGCTCCGCTGCTGTGCGCGGGGATCACGACGTACAACGCGCTGCGCAACAGCGGCGCGCGCGGCGGCGATCTCGTGGCGATCCTGGGGCTGGGCGGGCTCGGGCACCTCGGCGTGCAGTTCGCGGCGAAGCTCGGGTTCGAGACGGTGGCGATCGCGCGCGGCGCCGAGAAGCGGGAGCTCGCGCTCCGGCTCGGAGCACGCCACTACATCGACAGCACCGCCCAGCACCCCGCGCGCGAGCTGACGAGCCTGGGCGGGGCTCGGGTGATCCTCGCCACCGTCACCAACGCTCCCGCGATGACAGCGGTGATCGGCGGGCTGGGCTCGCGCGGGATGCTGCTCGTGGTGGGCGCCTCCGGCGAACCCATCGAAGTCCCGCCCGCGATGCTGATCGGTGGCAACAAGTCGATCGCCGGGCACGCCTCGGGAACCTCGCGCGATTCCGAGGACGCGCTCGCCTTCAGCGTGCTCGCCGAGGTGCGCCCGATGATCGAAACCCTGCCGCTGGAGCGGGCCGCGGAGGCCTACGAGCGGATGATGAGCGGCGACGCGCGCTTCCGGATGGTCCTCACGACGGGCGCCTGAGCGCACACGGCGGTCTCGCCGGCGCCGCAGCACGGCCGCGGCGCTCGGGGACCGGGCTCAGGCGTTGCGCTCGATCGCGGGCAGCGCCTTGGTGATCGAGCGCGTCAGCGAGGAGCGCACGATCAACGCGAGGCCGGGCGCGGGCGAGGCGAGGCGGATGTCGTAGACGAAGTGCGTGCCGCCCGCGTCCTCCTCGAAGGTCATCACGCCCACGTGGCCGCGCAGCGGGCTGCCCCTGGTGATGCGGTAGACGATCCGCTCGGATGGCACGAACTCGGTGACGGTCTCCTCGAAGGGCGGCATCGGGCCGATCCGCAGCTGGCGCACGGAGCCCACGCCGTTGCGCTCGCCCTCGCCGTCGCGCAGCCGCTCGATCTTTGCGCCGAAGACCTCCGCGAGGTTCTCGTGCTCGGCGAGGTAGGCGAAGATCCGCTCGGGCGGCTTCTCGAAGCGGTGCTCGATGTGGACGTGGTGGGCGCGCATGCCCGCCAGCTTACCCTCCGGTGATCGCCCACAGCGCGCAGCCGACCCAGCTCGCGCTGCTGGATCCCGAGCAGGGCCCCCGCCTGAGCGCGCTGCTCAACGAGGAGCTGATCGTCGCGGGGCTCGCGCCGACGTTCGCCGAGGGCTATGACGCGGCGGCCGACAGCGCGGACATCTGGCGGGCGAGCAGCCGCAGCGAGGGCCAGCGCATCTCCCACCTGCTGATCCGCTACATCGCCGACCGCGAAGAGCACGCGGGGCGCTGGGTGGGCGCACTGGAGGACACCGACGTGCCACTGTCCTTCGTGTGGGGGATGCTCGACCCCGTCTCAGGCGCGCACATGGCGCAGCGGATTCGCGAGCGCCTGCCGGATGCGCCGTTTCTGGCGCTGGGGGACGTCTCGCACTGGCCCGCCCTGGAAGCGCCGCAGCCGGTGGCCGCGGCCCTCCTGGGCTGAGCGCGTGCGCCGGGCGCCGCTGCTCGCGATCGCCGGGATGTGGGTCAGGAGGCGCTAAGCGGCCAGCGCGGCTGTCTCGGTTACGTGCTTGCGAAACGCGTTCGCCGCGGGCGCGCCGTGGCCGCCCGCACGCCACACCAGCCCGACCTGACGTCGTAGCGCGGGCCTCAGGCGAACCGCCACGACCTGGTCGGTGGCGGCCTCTGCGACCGCGCGCGAGACCGCCGAGACCCCGAGGCCACGGGCGACGAGGGCGAGCACGCGCGAGAGCTCGTTGGTCTCGAAGCGAGCCTGCGGCTCGAACCCGGCGGCGCGCGCGGCGGTCTCCACCGCGCCCCGCAGCCCCGTGCCCGAGCGCAGGAACACGAACGGCTCCTCGCGCAGCGCCCCCATCGCCACCTGCGAGCGCCGGGCGAGCGGATGGTCGTCGGCGACGACCAGCACGAGCTCGTCTTCGAACAGCAGCTCCGAGCTCAGCCCCGGGGGCAGCCCGTTCTCGATCGGCACGAACGCCACATCGAGCTCACCCGCGAGCACAGCGCCGATCATCGAGCGGGCGACGTCCTCGACGACGCGAATGTCGATGGCGGGGTGCAGCCCGTGAAAGGTGGCCAGCGACGCCGGCAGGTCGTAGGGCTCGAGCCACTGCATCGCACCGATCGTCACGCGCCCGCGCACGAGCCCGCGGAGCTCGGCCAGCTCGGCCAGTCCGGCGTCGAGCTCACCGAGCGCGCGCTCCACGCGCTCGAGCAGCAGCCGCCCCGCTTGGGTCAGCTCGACCGATCGCGTGGTGCGGCTCAGCAGGCGCACACCCATCTCGGCCTCGAGCCGCCGCACGTGCTGGGAGACGGCGGGCTGGCCGATGTGAAGCTCGGCCGCAGCCCTCGTGAAGTGGCGGTGGCGCGCCACGGCTGCGAACGAGCGGAGTTGCTGGAGCTCCATACCCACTCATCATGCCAGGTGATGGGTCTCATCGCACTTCCGTCTTTGGCTTATGTGTCCTGCTCGTGCATACTGCGCGCAGCACCCATGACTCCTCCCCAGACTTCGACCCGCTCAGACCCCGAGCGGGTCGTTGTCGTTCCGGGGGCCCTCCCACCGGGGTCACAGTCCCCGTGCGGCCCCCCGAAACGGCGAAGGGCACCCGCAGGTGCCCTTCGCGACGGCGGCGCATCCCGGGCGATCGACCCGGCTCCTCGGCGCCGCGCGGCCGGCGCGCGCCGCTCACATCGGCACGCGCGCGACCAGGTCCGCAGTTGCGCCTATTTGACCACCACGGTGCAGGCGTGGCCCTTGAGGATCTTGTTGGCGGCCGACTTCTGGCCCTTGCTCGCGCGGGGGTTCTTTTTCGCGAACGTCTTCGTGTAGGACGCGCACTGCGTCTTCGACCAGTGGCCGCTGCCCGCGGCAAGCGCGGGAGCCGCGGAGCCGCCGACGGCGACGGCGGCGGTGATTGCGAGGGCGGCGATTCTCTTGGTGGCATTCATGGCGTTGCTCCTTTGGGGGGTTTTGGTCCCGCCGGCTCCACCTCGAGGGTGACTGGCCGACGTGTGTGCGTGAAGTGAATTTCACTTGGAGGACACGCACTCACGCCGAGCGTAGCAATCGCTAGGGCGCCCGTGGCGTCAATTCCGTCACTGTGAATGGATCCTCATTCCGCCCGTCTTCATTAAGGTGAAGTAAGTCCGAGCCGGGCGGATTCACCTCCACCGTGCGATGCACAGTGTTCATGCGGTTAACAGTTAAGTGCAGGCAAAGGCGCGCCCAGGGGAGCGCGTGAGTGGCGCCGGCGAGGCGCCGGCCGAGCAGGTGCGCGCCCTGATGGCCAAGGGCTTCGCGGTCACGGTCTTCCCGGCCACGGAGGACTGCCAGGCCTCCTTCGAGGCGCTCAGGGCCCGAGGCGTGGAGTTCGTGGAAGAGCATCGGAGGCGCCTGCGCCCGGCCTGAGAGCCTGCTGAGCGATGTGGGGCTTCACGACCAGACCGGTGGGCGGGAATCCCGCCCACCGGTCTCTGATCGATCGGTGCTTCGAGGGGGCGCGCCCGGTGAGGGGGCCGGGCGCGCCGGTGCTCCCGCGTCAGGAGGTGACGGGAAGAGGAGCTCTCAGGCGGCGGCCGCGCGGGGCCGAGGCGCGCGTGCGACGGGCTGGGCGACGCGTGCCGCGACGGGCCCCGAGGCGCCGGCGACGAGGTGCGGGGTGAGCAGGCGGGCGCGGGACATGACGTAGGCGAGCCCGGCGATCAGAGCCATGTCTGCGAGGACGATGAAGGCGATGGTGAGCGAGAGGGTCACGGTGCTCCTTTCGGCGTGGGTGGAAGGACTGGGCTCAGTATCGATTTGCCGCCTGGGCCGAGCGTGAGACGGGGCTGAGAGGATGCTGAGAGCATGGGCCGCCTCAGCAGACCCGGGCCGAGAGGCTCCCGTGCGCCCTCGCGAGCGCGCGCCCGGCCGTACGCGGTGCGCGGGCCGCCACTGAGGACTCCTCCGCGCCAAGTGCGGGGCATCGGCGTATGCTCGCCAGACACGTCCAGCGCACAGGGCGCGGACCCGAGAGAGGCGGGGCGACGCATGAGCGCTCAGGCACACTTCACCGCCGAGCAGGCCCGCACGGCGGGCGAGCGGATCGGCATCGACTGGGCGAGCTCGCGCTTCGACGCTGAGCAGTTCCGAATGGGCATGGACGTGGAGCTCGAGCACGGCACGCAGGACCTCGAGACCGACGTGACGGGCGACGACATGATCGTCACGGCGAAGATCGCCCGCGCCCACCTCAACGAGTTCCCCGACTACTACTCGCGCCTCGCGGTCATGGAGGCGGACGCGGAGGCCTACTGGTCCCAGCGGGAGGCCTAGTGCAGTGTTCCTGAAGTGGCTTGTCCATTTGTGGCCTCGGTGATGATGCGCTCGGACGCCTGCTGCTCGTCCATTTCGCGAGTCTGGGACTCGTCGAGCGACGCGCTCGCTCCGCTGTCGAAGCAGCAGTGTGGCGGCGAGTTGGAATCCTTGCCGCGCGATCTCCGTGGAACAGTCCCAGTCTGGATGGCTGATGCGGTCGCAGCTTTGTGTCTCGATCCCGCCAGAGATGGGGAGCCGCGACTCCCTGTCCCGCGGGGACGAGCGCGCGCGTAGGGCGTCCCTACGCGCCCGTTGGATTCGGCGTTGGAGTTGGAGATACGCTAAGCGGCGTGCGTCGTGGCGTAGATCCGGTGTTCCTGCGTGGCCGCCGTCCCTCTTTCGTCTTGGGGATCGTGACGATCGTTGTCCTTGTGGCGGTCTGCACGGGCCTGGTGTTTCCGCTGAAGCGGGTGACGACGGTCTCCTCGCTCGGGGTTGTCTATCTGTTGGGTGTTGTGATCGTCTCGGCGTATTGGGGACTGTGGTTCGGCGTGGCGATGTCGGTGTTGAGTGCTGCGGCGTTCAACTTCTTTCATTTGCCGCCGGTTGGGCGTTTCACGGTCGCCGATAGCCGCAATTGGGTTGCGTTGGGTGCGTTCTTGGTGGTTGCGGTTGCGACCAGTACTGTGAGCGAGCTTGCCCGTGCGCGGGCCGCGGAGGCCGAGCGACGTCGTGCGGAGGCGGATCTGACTGCGGAGATGGCGCAGATGCTGCTTGCGCGCGCGGGCGTCACGGACGCCTTGGTGCCGATCGGGCGCCGTCTCGCGGATGTGTTCGGGCTTGCGTGGGTTTCGATCAGCCTCGGTGAACAAGGCGGGGACGCCCGCCGGGAGGCGATAGCGCTGCTCGCCGACGGGCGCAGGGTGGGGACGCTGCTGATCCCTGCCGGGCTGCGTCCGAACGTGACCGCTCGTCTGCGCGAGCGGTTGGTGCCGGCCCTCGCGGTGGCATTGGAGCTGGCCTTGGAGCGCGAACGTCTCGTTGCCGAGACGGTGGAGACTGAGGCTCTGCGACGCAGCGACGCGGTCAAGACGGCTGTGCTGCGCACGGTTTCGCACGATTTGCGTTCGCCTTTGACCGCGATGGTCGCTGCGGGTGCCGCGGTGCGGGCACCCGAGGTGACTTTGTCTGAGCGCGACGAGCTCGGCGGCCTGGTGGTCGAGGAGGGCGCGCGCCTGTCGCGGCTGATCGAGAATCTGCTGGACCTGTCGAGATTGGAGGCGCAGGCGGCGGCGCCGCAGCCCGTGGAGTGCTCGGTTGAGGAGGTGATCGATGCAGCGCTTGCCGCACAACAATCAGATGCTGTCTTTGACGTGCGCATCGACCCGGCGCTTGGGTCGGTGCGTGCCGACTTCGTGCAGGTGGAGCGTGCCCTGGCGAATCTCATGGAGAACGCGACCCGCCACTCGAACGGGACGCCGGTGATCGTACGGGCGAGAGCGGCGGGCGGACGGGCCGTGATCCGCGTCGTTGATCGCGGCCCGGGCATCCCGGCGGTGGAGCAGGAACGGATCTTCCAGCCGTTCTATCGCGCGCCGGGCGGAGCGGGCGAGACCCACGCAGGCTCGGGGCTGGGTCTGGCGATCGCCAAGGGCTTCATCGAGATCAACGGCGGTCGGATCGCAGTCGAGTCGACCCCTGGACAGGGCACGAGCTTCGTGGTCGAGTTGCCGCTGGCGGGCGAGACGGGAGCCTGATGGCCAGTCAGAGCCCGGCCGGGCGGCGGATACTCGCCTGCGATGACGAGCTTAAGATCCTGCGGGCGTTGAAGCTGGTTCTGCGCCCGGCGGGCTTCGAGGTCGTGACGGCCGCAAGTATCGAGGAAGCGCTGGACGTGGTCGCGGTCACGCCGGTGGAGGCGGCGATCATCGACCTCGTGTTGCCCGACGGGAACGGGGTCGATCTGTGCCGGCGGTTGCGGGAGTGGAGTGCGATGCCGATCATCGTGCTGTCCGCGGTCGGAGAAGAGCAGGAGAAGGTGCGGGCGCTGGACGCTGGTGCAGATGACTACGTCACCAAGCCGTTCGGCCCACAGGAGCTCGTTGCGCGGTTGCAGGCCGTTCTGCGACGGGCCTCTCCGGAGCCGGAGGAGAGCGTCGTCTCAGCCGCCGGCCTGGAGGTCGATCTGGCGGCCCACATCGTTCGCCGGGATGGCGAGGAGATCCACCTGACGCGCACGGAGTTTGAGCTGCTTCGCGTGCTCGTGCGCAACCGTGGTCGGCTGATGACACACCGCGCCCTGTTGACCGAGGTGTGGGGGCCTGAATACGCCGATGACGTCACGGTGTTGCGTGGCCAGATCGCGAATCTGCGGCGCAAGATCGAGCCACCTCGAGGACCGCGCCGGCACTACGTCCGCACCGAGTCGGGCGTTGGCTACCGGTTTGACCCGAAGTAACTGGCGCTAGAGCAGGCTCCCTGAGGCGCGCAGCTCAAGGCTGGCGCTCGCCGCCGGCCTAGCACGGATGAGCCTGTACGAAATCTGTACGTCGAGGGCGGGTTTCTGTACGCGGCCTGTATGCCGCCGGGTTCATCATGGCGGTCATGGACGCCGTCGCAATTCTCATCGCCATTGCATTTGTCGCGGTGATGCTGCTGTTGATCGAGGGGATCGATCGGATATGACCGGGCCAGCGCCGCTCGCGTTCTTTGTCGCTCACATGAGCGGAGCGGACTTCTTTGGGCTCGTGGTTTCGGTGGTCGTGATCGGATACCTGTTCTACGCGTTGGTGCGCGGGGAGAAGCTCTAGGCGATGACTCTCCAGGGGTGGGTTCAGATCGTCGTGTTCTTCGCGATCATCGTCGCGATCACGCCGCTGCTGGGCGGGTACATGGCACGGGTCTACACGGGACAGCACGTGTTCCTGGCGCGTGTACTTGGCCCATTCGAGCGTGGGATCTACCGGGCGATTCGCGCGGATGTGCGGCGCGAGCAGGATTGGAAGGCCTACGCGGCCAGCGTGATGTTGTTCTCGCTGGCCGGGTGGCTGCTGCTGTATCTCATTCTGCGTACGCAGACCATCCATCCTTTCAACCCGGAGGGTTTTCACTCGGCGCCGTGGAACGTGACGTTCAACACCGTCACTTCGTTCTTGACGAACACGAACTGGCAGTACTACGGCGGCGAGACGACGATGAGCTACTTCAG
>CALAQT010000193.1 GCA_937888775.1 uncultured Actinomycetes bacterium
TTGAGCTGCCAGTCGACCGGGAACACGGCCAGGAAGATGCCGGTGATCCCGCCGATCACGAAGATCGCGATGAAACCGACGGCGAAGTACAGCGAGGTGGTCATCACGATCGAGCCCCGCCACAGCGTCGCGATCCAGTTGAAGATTTTGACCCCGGTCGGCACCCCGATCAAGAACGAGCTCAGCATGAAGAACCCGAGTACCACGATCGGCACCGGCGAGGCGAACATGTGGTGCGCCCACACCAGCGTGGCCAGGAACGCAATCACCGCGGTGGAGGCGGCGATCGCCTTATAGCCGAAGATCGGCTTGCGTGAGAACACCGGGATGACCTCCGAGATGATCCCGAAGCCGGGCAAGATCATGATGTAGACCTCGGGGTGCCCGAAGAACCAGAACAGGTGCTGCCAGAGAATCGGCGAGCCGTGGGCGGTGGGGTCAAAGAAGTGGGTGCCGAAGTGCCGGTCGGTCAGCAGCATCGTGACCGCCGCCGCGACCACCGGGAGGGCGATGATCAGGAGGATCGCGTAGACGAGGATCGACCACACGAACAGCGGCAGGCGCCCCCAGGTCATGCCCGGCGCGCGCATGTTGACGATCGTCGCGTAGAAGTTGATCGCGCCCACCAGCGAGGAGATGCCGGTGATGTGGATCAGGAAGATCCACGCGTCCTGCCCGCCGCTGGGCGAGTACAGGGATTCCGAGAGCGGCGGGTAGCTCCACCAGCCGGCGTCCGGAGGATGGAAGAAGAGCGTGATGTAGAACACGACTCCGCCCAGCAGCAACAGCCAGAAGGAGAGGGCGTTGAGCCGCGGGAAGGCCATATCGCGAGCACCGATCATCAGCGGCACGAAGAAGTTTCCGAACCCGGCCATGACCGGCACGACGAACAGGAAGATCATCGTGGTGCCGTGCAGCGTGAGCAGCTGGTTGTAGTGCTCGGAGGTCAGCAGCGTGTTGTTCGGAACGCTGAGCTGCAGGCGCATCAGCAGCGCCTCGACCCCGCCCAGGACGAAGAACACGAAGGTCAGGACCATGTACATGATCCCGATCTTCTTGTGATCGGTGGTCAGCACCCAGTCCACCCACAGCTTGGACTGACGCGGCTGGGCCACCTCGTGAGCGGTGATCTGGGGAACCGGACGCGGCGTCTGCTCGGTGATCGACATCGTCAGGTATCTCCTAGAGGTTTCCGTTCGCCGTGAGGATCTGCCGGAGCTGGCTCACCTGGGTGTTGGCCGAGTTGATGTATTGGGCTTGCTGCTGGACCCAGGCCGTGTACTGATCGGGCGGGACCACCTTCACGAACGCCGTCATGGCAGCGTGATTGGTCCCGCACAGCTGCGCGCATTGGCCGTGATAGAGCCCGGTGTGAGGCACCTTGAACCATGTGTAGGTCGTGTAGCCGGGGACGGCATCGGTCTTGCCGCCCAGCGACGGCACCCACCAGGAGTGGATCACGTCGGTCGACTGGATGTCGAGCACGACCGTCGTGTGCTCGGGAACCACCATCTCCTGATAGGAGTAGGGGAGCTTGTCTGAGAAGGCCTTGTTGAGACAGCCGGCGCCGTAGGTAAACCGCCAGATGTACTGCCGGCCCTGAACGCAGACGGTGAGCTTGTTGCCGTTGGGAGGCGTGGGCTCGTTGACCGACGCCGAGAGCACCAGTCCGTCTGCATCGGAGTTGGGCGGATTGATGATGCTCGGCAGCTTGACGAAGGTGACCACCGTCAGCACGACGAGGATCAGGGCCGCGGCGACCGTCCAGCCGATCTCCAGCCGTGCGTTGCCGTGGATCTGGGCCGCGACGGCGCCCTTCTTGGCGCGGAACTTGTAGACCGAATAGGCCAGCGCTCCCTCGACGACCACGAACACGAACGCGGCTATGTACAGGACGATCTTGTACAGCGAGGCGATCGCGTCGGCGTTCGGCGAGCCGCCGGACTTCGGGGTGATGAAGTTGGCCAGCGCAGCGGGCGCCAGCACCAGCGATGCAAGCACCGCGGTTCCCGCGGCCAGGGCCGGGCGAGTGCGCAGCGCCCGGCCTGCGGACCGTGAGCAACGGGCGACTGTCCGGGTCAGCCGGCTGGGACGGGAGCCCGACTGGGCGGCGCGATGCCGGCGTTGGCGGCTGACGTCGTTGGAGTCGGGTCGCAAGGCGGCGGGATTCTATCCACCCACGGCCGGGATGGATGCGGTCAGGTCAGGCGTCATACCGTAGGGCCGGTTTCCTCGGGTCTTAGCGCGGTGTCGCGTCGCGGCGCCGGCGCCCCGGCTAGGGCCGATTGGCGCTGCGGGCAGCGCATATACTCGCCACACACTTGCGCGTCTCAAGGGCCATCAGAGCTACCGCTTGGGCCCTGGTCGTGGCCGGTGTCGCCGCACCCCCGCTGCGGCGCAGGGTCAAGCTGCCACCGGCCGGGGTCATCGCGGCCTCGGCGCTCGCGCCTGTGGCGCTGGTGGTCGCGATGCCCCGCGGGCGGGTCCGCGACGTCGGCGCGTGCGCCCTGAACATGTGGGCCTACCTGGCCGCCTACGAGATGCCCAACGACGATCCTGAGCGGCTCGCCTCCAGGGTCCGGATCGACTACCCGATCGACATCGACCGGCTGCTCGGGTTCGGTGTAGCGCCGACGGTCCGGCTGCAGCGCCGCTTCTCGGAGCCCGGCACCGTCAACCGGTTCGAGCACGTGCTGGTCTGGTGTCACTGGATCTGGTTCACGGTGCCGCATGGCTGCGTGTTCTATGTCCTGGCACGCCGGCCTGAGCGATTCCCGGCCGCCGCCGCGCGGATGTACGTGGTATTCGACCTCGGCGCCGTCTTCTACTGGGCGATCCCCACCGCCCCGCCCTGGTGGGCGGCACGCGAGGGGCGCCTCGAGCAGGGTCACCCGACCCGCGTGAGGCGGATGATGATCGAATACGGGAAGCAGTTCTGGGGTGACCGTTGGTCGGGCCTCTACGATGTGCTCGGAGGAAACCCACTGGCTGCCATGCCGTCGCTGCACTTTGCCACGTCGTTGATGGGTGCCCACCTGCTCTCGGAGGTGGGTCCGGTGTCGGGCGCGATCGGCTGGTCGTACGCTGCGCTGCTCGCCCTCGCGCTCGTGTATCTCGGTGAGCACTATGCGGTCGATCTGCTGGCGGGTGCCGCGCTGACCGAGACCATTCGCCGGCAAGCACCCCGCTGCGGCCCGGCTCTGCGCCAGGCGGTCAGCGCGCTGGAGGCGCTCCACGCACGCACGGCGGCTGGTTAGACGCCGGTGCACGGGAGCGGCTCTTCAGAGCAGCGCGCTACGGCGCCCGAGGACGACCCCACGCGGATCAGGGCTTCGCAGGACGATGGCTGGCGCTCGCCGCCCACCGGGGGGGAGCGCGACGACACGGGTCAAGCCCCTCCGGAGGAGATGCCGCGGGTTCGCTTCACCCGCCGGCGCCTGCTGGCTTCGATCCTGTTCGTTGTTTCCACCGCGGCGTTTCTGTACTTCGTGCTGCCGAAGCTGCTGGGGCTCAAGGAAACCTGGAACCGGATCCAAAGCGGCAACGTCTGGTGGCTGGCGCTGGCAGCGCTGCTGGAGGTGTTCTCGTTTCTGGGTTACATCGCCCTGTTCAGGGCGGTGTTCGTGCGGGGTCGTTCGCAGATCGATTGGCGCGAGAGCTATGAGATCACGATGGCCGGCCTGGCCGCGACGCGGCTGTTCGCCTCTGCCGGCGCCGGTGGAATCGCACTGACGGCGTGGGCGTTGCGACGCTCGGGCCTGGAGCCGCGGATCGTCGCCTGCCGGATGATCGCCTTCATGGCTCTGCTTTACGCGGTGTACATGGGGGCCCTGGTGATCGACGGCCTGGGCCTCTACCTCGGCGTGATCGCGGGATCGCACCCGTTCGCCATCACCATCATCCCGGCGATCTTCGGCGGCGCGGTGATCGCGATCTTCCTCGCCGTCTCGCTGCTGCCCGGGGACTTTGATCGGCTGGTCGCCAGATGGACCAGTCAGGGACGGCTGGGCCGACTCGCCGGTAAGGTCGCCGCCGCGCCGGAGGCAGCCGCCAGCGGCGTGCGTACGGCGATCGATCTGGTCCGCGCGCGCGACCCGTATCTGCTGGGGGCGATCGCCTGGTGGGGCTTTGACATCGCTGTGCTGTGGGCATCCTTCCACGCCTTCGGCGACGCCCCGTCGGCCGGCGTGATCGTGATGTCGTACTTCGTCGGCATGATCGGCAACACCCTGCCGCTGCCGGGCGGCATCGGCGGTGTCGACGGCGGCATGATCGGGGCGTTCACCGCCTTTGGCGTGCCGGTCGAGGTGACCGTCGTGTCCGTGCTGGCCTACCGCGGCTTTGCGTTCTGGCTGCCGACGCTGCCCGGCGCGGTGGCCTACCTGCAGTTGCGCCGAACAGTTCAGCGCTGGCGCACCACCCGGACCCCAAGCTATACTTAATGAAGTGAGCCACCAACCCGATCAAACGATAGAGAACGTCATCATCGTCGGCAGCGGCCCCGCCGGATACACGGCGGCGTTGTACACCGCACGTGCCAATCTGGAGCCCCTCGTGATCGAGGGATTCGCGTGGGGGGGGCTGTTGCAGCAGACCACCGACGTCGAGAACTATCCAGGCTTCCCGCAGGGAGTCATGGGCCCGGAGATGATGCAGAGCTTCCGTGACCAGGCCGAGCGCTTCGGGGCGCGGCTCGAAACAGACGACGTGACCGGCGTAGAGCTGTCACCCGACGGCGGGCTGCACAAGGTGTGGGTTGGCGATCGGTTGCATCTGAGCAGGACCGTCGTGCTCGCGATGGGGGCCCAGCACCGCAAACTTGACGTGCCCGGTGAGCTCGAGCTCTCAGGCCGTGGCGTCAGCTATTGCGCCACCTGTGATGCCGCGTTCTTCAGGGACGTTCCCACGGTGATCGTCGGCGGTGGTGACTCGGCGATGGAGGAGGCCATGTTCCTGGCCAAGTTTGCCGCCAAGGTGGCGATCGTCCACCGGCGCGACGAGTTCAGGGCCTCGAAGATCATGGTCGAGCGGGCGCGGGCGATCCCCAACATCGAGTTCGTCACCCCGTACGTGGTCGAAGCATTCCAGCCCGGCGAGGCCAATTCGCTGGCGCTCGCGCGCCTGCGCCACAGCGAAGACGGCTCAGAGCGCCAGCTCGAGATCTCCGGTGCCTTCATCGCAGTTGGCCACGACCCCCAATCGCAGCTGGTCAAGGGGCAGGTCGAGACCGACCCTGCGGGCTATGTGCTCACCAAGGGACGCTCGACGCTGACCAACCTGCCCGGCGTGTTCGCGGCTGGCGATCTGGTCGACCACACCTACCGGCAGGCGGTCACCGCGGCCGGATCGGGCTGTCAGGCCGCGCTCGACGCCGAGTGGTATCTGCGCGACACGCCGGTCCCTTTTGAGGACGTGGCGAGCGCCACCGGCGTCTCGGCTCCCTGATCGGCCAGCCGGCAGCTAACCGGTTCAGCCGGCGGGCGCCGCCGGCACAGCTAATAGGGGCAGCCGGCGGCCGCTCCGGTGTTGCCCGAGGGCGCATGGTGACCCATCGGGAGGCCGAAGTCCTGGGTCCAAGTGGCCGGCCGGCTGGCGAAGCCGCGGACGGGCTTGGCTCTGATCCCCGTTCCGACATCGGCAAAGGACGAGCTGAGGATGTTCTGGCAATGGCCGGTGCTGCCCATCCAGGCACTGACTACCTCACGCGGAGTCGGGAACCCGGTGGCGATGTTCTCGCCGACCGTGGACCAGATGAACCCGGTGGCGCTGATCCGCGCGCTGAAATTCGATCCATGGCTGAACTCGCCGTCGGCGACCATGACGTTGGTCCAGCCCTGAGCCGAGCGATCGAGCCGGCGGTTGGCCCTCAGAGCGGGTAGGCCATGCGCCCGGCGTTGCTTGTTGATCAGGCACACGACGGCCGCCTTCAGCGCCAACCTCGGCGCCCGGCCGACGCGGGTATTGGCGTTGGCGCAGCCACGCGACGCTCGGTGGGCGCGGGCTCGGTTGCGGGCCCCGGCCACCGGGGCGATGACCATCAGCGCAACAATCGACGCCGCTGCCGCCAGGGCGACAACGGAGCGCCTGGTCTGAGACCAAGCGCGTGCCACTGAGTGGCACAGCGGTGCTGTGTATTTCATCAACGCGATCCCCTGCATCGGTCACTGCTCTACTCGGATCCAGAGCTTCTAACGAAAATCCGAGAAACGCCCAAAGGCGGCGGCTCGGGCCACCCTACACGATCCTCCGGCCGGCGGTCCGGCGACTCAACCGCTCTGCAGATACCCCGGCCGAACGACCCGAAACACGAGTCTCTCTGTCCCGGAGCAGATCAATGAGCCACAAATCGATGTGCTGTGGGAGGGCAGCGTGGTGCCCGATCCGCCAAGCCCTCAGGGGGTCAAGACGATCTTCAGCGCCTCGCGCCGGTCGTAGATCGCGTAGGCCTGCGCTGCGGCGTCAAGCGGCATGTGGTGGGTGACCAATGCAGTCGGGTCAAGCGATCCGGCCGCCAGCATCCCCAGCACACGGTCAACGTGAGCGATCACGTTCGCGTGGCCGCTCTTGAGCGTCAGCGCCTTGAGCCACAGCAGCCCCATGTGAACCTCGCAGGGTCCCGCATAGACGCCGATCGCCACCACCGTGCCGGCCTTGCGAGCCAGCCGGATCGCGAGCTCGAGCGCATCGGGATGCCCGACGGCGTCGATCGTCACGTCGACTCCCCGGCCGTCGGTCAGCCTCCGGGTCTGATCGCGGGGGCTCTCGTCGGTCAGATGCACGGGAGTCGCGCCGAATGCGCGCGCGACCTCCAGGCGCTGGGCGACCGAGTCGATCGCCAGCACCGGCCTGGCCCCGGCGGCCAGCGCCACCTGCACCGCGCACAGGCCGACCGGGCCTAACCCGAGCACGGCAACGCTGTCGCCGGCTCTGACCCCGCCCTCGAACACGGCGTGGTAGCCGGTGCCCATCACGTCTCCCGCAAACAGGGCGACGTCGTCTGAGATCGACTGAGGGACTTTTCTCAGCGTCAGATTGGCCATCGGAACCACTGCCTGCTCCGCCTGCGTGCCTGGCAAGTCGCCGAGCAGCGCGCCGTGGCCGAAGACCCGCATGTGATCGCACTTGTGATACGCGCCGCGCAGGCAGAAGAAGCAGGTTCCGCAGGCGCTGTGGAAGCAGCCGAGCACGCGATCGCCGGCCGCCACCCGGGTCACGTTGTCCCCGGCGCTCAGCACTGTGCCGACGAACTCGTGGCCAATTGTGAAGCCTGGCTCGAGCCTGACCCGGCCGTGGTAGATGTGGAGATCTGAGCCACAGATGCCGCTGACGCGGATCGCCACCAGGGCGTCATCAGGGCTCTGCAGCTCAGGTTCGGGCCGCTCTGAGACGCGGACCTCCTCGGGAGCCTCGAATGTGACCGCTCGCATCGCGCTATCGCCCCAAGCTCAAGCTCATCGTCAGTAGGAGAAGAAGCCTTCGCCGGTCTGGCGCCCGAGCCGGCCTGACCAGGCGAGTCGACGCAACAGTGGCGCCGGACGGTAGCGCTCCTCGCCGCGCTCGCTCTCCAGCGCCTCCAGCAGGGTGAGCACCTGGTCTAAGCCGATCTGGTCCGCCCAGGAGAGAATGCCCCGGGGGTAGTTGAGGCCGTGGATCATGCCGGCATCGATGTCCTCAGTGCTTCCGAGTCCTTCGCCGAGCGCGAACGCGGCCTCGTTGATCACCTGTCCGACGATGCGACCGAGCACCAGCCCCGGAGCGTCGTCGACCCAGATCGTGTGCTTGCCCAGCGTGGAAAAGAAGCGCTCGGCGGCGTCGGTCGCCGAGGAGGCCGAGTCCGGTGCGCGGGTCAGCTCCACCGCGGCGCAGTCGTCAAACGGAGGCAGGGCGTGGAAACCCACCGCGGCGCCGCCCGGATCCAGCGTGGCCAGCGAGCCCGCGGTCAGGCAGATCGCCTGGGGCGCCCCCTGAAGCGGCGCTTCGGGCTCCTCGCCGCCGGTCAGATCGAGGATCAGATAAGGCGCCGGCAGCGATCCGGCCTCTGCCGGCGAGGCGACATCCCAACCCGCCGCCGTCGCCGTCTGCGCGAGCTCGAACGCCAGCGGGCTGTCCCCGGCGATCACGACGAGCCCGTCGCCGCCGCCTGCAGGCCTGTGATCGGGATCGGGCTCGCGATGTGCGACCTGCGCCGCGTACTCGTAATAGCCACGCCCGGACTTGCGCCCCAGCCTCCCGGCAGCCACCGTCTTGACCGTGATCGGCGACGGCCGCCAGCGCGGCTCGCCGAAGCTCTGCTCGTAGAACGAGCGTGAGACGTCCAGCCCGACGTCGACTCCCACCAGATCCATCAGCTCAAACGGGCCCATCCGAAAGCCGCCACCCATACGGCAGGCGCGATCGATTTCCTGCAGCGACGCAATCCGCTCGGTGAGCAGCTTCAGCGCCTCCAACCCGAACGGCCGGTTGCAGCGATTGACAAGGAATCCCGGGCCATCGGCTGCGTCGATCACGTGCTTGCCCATGGCCTCTCCGGCGGCGCGGGCGAGTGCCAGGGCGGCCGGAGAGGACTCGGCGCCGGACACCACCTCCAGTAGGCGCATCAGCGGTGCGGGGTTAAAGAAGTGCATGCCGACGACCCGCTCCGGCGCTCTGGCCGCACTGGCGACCGCCGTCACCAGCAGCGACGATGTGTTGGTGGCAAGTACGCACTGCTCGGATACCACCTCGGTCGACAATGCGGTGAACAGCTCGCGCTTGATCTCCAGACGCTCGGGCGCAGCTTCGATCACCAGCTCGGCCGGCGCCAGGTCCTTTAGGCCGGCGGCGCCGTGCAGGCATGCCGCCGCGCGCCGCGCTGCGTCCTCGCTGAGGCGCCCGCGCTGCGCCGATCGCTGGAGCTGCGCCTGGACGCGCTCGATCCCGCTGGCCAGCGCCTCGGGGTCGGGGTCGTGCAGCAGGGTACGCGCCCCGGACTGACACGCCAGCTGGGCGATGCCCGCTCCCATCGTGCCCGCGCCGGCGACCCCGATCACCCGTGGCGCGTCCACGCGGTTGCTCATGCAGCCGCGGAGCTCACGACGGGACCAACGCGTTGATCCCCGTCAGCGCGCGCCCGATGATCAGCTTCTGGATCTGCGAAGTGCCCTCGTACAGCGTGGTCACGCGCACGTCGCGGAAATACCGCTCGACCGGGTGATCGTCGACGTAGCCCGAGCCTCCGTGAACCTGGATTGCCGTGTTGGCGCACTTGACGGCGGCTTCGGTCGCATACAGCTTGGCGATCGAGGTCTCGGTGCTGTTGGGCTTACCGGCGTCCTTGAGGTAGCCCGCCCGCCAGACGAGCATTCGGGCGGCGTCGGTCTCGACCGCCATGTCGGCGAGCATCGCCTGGACCAGCTGGAAGCTGGCGATCGGGCGCCCGAACTGCTCACGCTCCTTGGCGTAGCGCACCGACGCTTCCACGCAGCCCTGGCAGATCCCGACACAGCCGGCCGCGACGCTGTAGCGCCCGGAGTCCAGCGAGCTCATCGCCACCTTGAAGCCATCGCCCACCTCGCCCAGCAGCTGATCCTCGGCGACCTCGACGTCGTCGAGCGAGATCGAGGCCGTGTCCGAGCCGCGCAGGCCCATCTTGTGGTGGATCTCCTGCGGCTGGAATCCCGGCTGGTCGGTCTCGACCAGGAAGCACGCCAGACCACGGTGACCCTTCTCCGGGTCGGTCTGGGCGAAGATCAGCGCCAGCTTGGCGTGATTGCCCAAAGAAATCCACATCTTGGCGCCGTTGATCACCCAGCCGGAGTCGGTCCGGCGCGCGCGGGTGCGCTGATTGGCGGCGTCAGAGCCCGTGTCGGGCTCGGTCAGTCCGAAGCACCCCAGCCATTCCCCTGAGCACAGCTTGGGCAGGTAGCGCTGCTTCTGCTCCTCGGTCCCCCAGCGCAGCAGGGCGGAGCAGACCAGCGAGGTCTGTACCGAGATCACGGTGCGCATCGCCGAACAGCCGCGGCCGATCTCCTCCACGACGATGCCGTAGGTCACGTAGTCCAGCCCGGCGCCGCCGTACTCGCGCGGCACGATCGCGCCGAGATACCCCTGGTCGGCGATCATCGACACGAGCTCGGTGTCGAAGTGCTCGTTGCGATCGTTCTGGCGTGCGCGTTCAACGATCTCGTTGTCGGTGAAGCTGCGCGCCGTCTCACGGATCAGGCTCTGCTCGTCGGTCAGTTCGAAGTCCATCATGTGGACGCTACCTGAGCGAACGACGTCCCGGCTTGCCGCCTAGCCCGCGGACGGCCCCCGCCGCGCTGCGGCGGGGGCCGAATGCGACCCGTTCGAGGCGTTCGCCGTTCTCTACGAGGGTGGAGGAAGCGACGAGACCGGCGCGGGCGACACGGTGACGGTTACAGACGGTGACGCGCCACCGACGTTCTGTCCGTCGCCCGTGATCCGGGCACGGAACGTCTTGGCGCCCGAGGTTCCAAACGTCCAGCCGAACTGGAAGTTCGAGCTGCCGTTGACGAACCTGATTTCCACCAAGTGCCAGTCACCATCCTTACCCATGCGCTCGAGGTAGATCACATGACCGGCCTTGTCAGGTGTGACAGAGCCTGTGAAGGTAACCTGGCCACCGACTGTGGACGTGCTTGAGCTGGCGGAGAGGGTCACTCCATCCTGCACGCCTTCAAACAGTTTCGCCGTGTGGCGGAAGGGTGAGAAGGTGGTCCTGACGTAATAGACCTCGTTCTGCGTCGGCTGCTCGGTGAAGCTGTAGCTGCCGTCGCTGCCGGTGCTGACCGATTGAATCGCCCTGAACGGACCACTGATGCTGGGGCCTGCCCAGAGCGTGACGCTCGTGGTCGGCTCACCGGTGGTGCTACGGGCCTTATCCAGGGTGCCGCTGATCGTCGCCGACCCGCCGATCGTCATGATCGGCGAGGAGGAGCCGATCGTGAAGTCCGGGCTCTGGGTCTGCTGGATCGTCACCGCGACCGGAGTCGAGGTGCTGGCCGGGTTGCGGGCGTCGGCGGGCAGCAGCACGCGAAGGTCACGCTCGCCGGGGATACGCCACTGGTAGGCGATCGAGTAGTTCGAGCCAGCTCCCAGACGGCCGCTCTTGAGCGTCGTCCAGTCGTCGCCCGCGCCCTTCTGAGCCTGCAGGTAGACCCGCTGGCCGGCGTGGTCGGGCGTGACTTGACCAGTGAACACCAGCGGATGCAGCGTGTCGCCGCTGGTCTGGCTTGCGGCCAGGCTCACCTCGGCCGCGACCAGCTCGTGGACCGTGCGGCTGTGCGTGGCATCGGGCCCGCGCACGAACCAGTTGCGGTTGGTGAGGACGATGTCCTCCTCCCGCGTGAACTCGTAGAAGCCCTGGGCGTTGGTCTTGGTGACCCCGATCAGGGTGAAGTACGGCTTGGGGTTGATGCGGTGATACAGCCGAATCGTCTGATCGGCCTGGTTGGCCAGGTTGAGCTGACCATAGATCAGCACCGGATCACCCGCGATGATCGGATTCGGAGTGGCGTTGATGGTCAAACCGTGGTTGTGCCGGGGTGCCGCGTTGGAGATACCCGGAAGTGCTACGAACGTCAACGCGCTGAGTGCGGTAGCGAGCACAGCAATGCGTAGGCGCATGAGGCCTCCTTTTCCCTGCTGAGTAGGTATCGCCTCCGCTTCGACCCCGGCCCTTCGGTGCGGTGGCGTGTGGAACACTGCAAAGAACACATCAGCGGCGCCGAAAGTTGCGGTTTCAGCGCCACCGATAGACTCACCACCGGTGGATGCCTTTGCCCTGGTTCTCTCCGGCGGTCTGGCCGCCCTGATCCTCTGGATCTGGTTGCTCGGTAAGTACTACCCGGGTAGCGGGCTCGAGCAGGTCGGCCTGAAATCAGCGCGGGAGATCACCGAGACCCGGGAGTCTCTGGAGGCCGAGGATCTGCAGCAGATGCTCGCCGCCCACAACGCCCGGCGCCAAGCCAGGGGCGAGCGAGACGTTACCGTCGCCGATCTGGAGCTGCGGGTGATGGAGGACGTTCGTGAGCAGCGCCGGCGCCGCGACGAATACCTCGCCGACCGCGAGCTTGATCAGCTGCTGAAGGCCACCAACGAGCGCCGCCGGGCGCGCGGGCTACCGGAGCGCACGCGCGAACAGGTACAACGAGAGTTCGGGTCCGGTGGCACTGCTTAGGCCGGCTTCCCAGCGCACGGAGCGCGCCGTCGACGCCGATCGCCGCCCGGCCTCGGGCGGGGCCGGGACTTGCCCCGCTGCCTGATCATCGGGTGTGGCTGCCGCGGGCGGGCCCTGGCCACCGAGCTGCGGGCCCTCGGACACGCCGTGCGCGGGACGACGAGGGACCCGGGAAGCTGTGCGGCGATCGAGGCGGTGGGCGCGGAGGCGTTCGTCGGCGACCCGGACCGGGTCGCGACGCTGACGGCGGCGCTGGAGCATGTGAGCGTTGCCTGCCTGCTGTTGGGATCGGCTACCGGCCAGCCCGAGGCGCTCGCCGCCCTGCACGGCTCCCGTCTCGACATGCTGCTGGAGCGGATGCTCGACACGACCGTGCGGGGAATCGTCTATGAGGCCAGGGGCACGGTCGATCCCAAGCTGCTGCAGGCGGGGTCAGAGCGGGTGCGCTGGGCGTGCGAGCGGTCCCTGATCCCCTACCAGCTGCTGGTGTCAGATCCCACCGAGCCCGGCCCCTGGGTGTCGGCCGCGGCGGGGGCGGTACAACGGGCATTACTGAACCGGGACATATTTCCAACGTGATTGGTGAAGATTGGGCCGGGGGCCCAGCGCGCCGGCCACATCCCGGGCGGCCTCGAGCCGTGGGCGAGGAGCGATTCAGCCGAGCAGTGGTCCGATGCGGTCGAGCAGGTCGGCCAGGATCCGGGCCGTTGCGCCCCAGATCAGGTGGCTGTCGACCAGGTAGGTGTCGGTACGGATCGGCAGCCCGCGCCTGATCAACCGACGGCGGGCGTAGCCGTCGATCAGCGCCTGCAGGGGTATCTCGAGCACCTCGGCGACCTCTCCGACGCTGGGCGTCCAGGCGCGGCCGGGCTCGATCAGCCCAACGAACGGATACACCGCGTAGCCGGTGGCGATCGTGGGCGTCGGCTGCAAGGCGCCGACGATCTGGACGGCGTCACGCGGTAGACCTATCTCCTCCTCGGCTTCCCGCAGCGCGGTGATGCTCAGATCCCGATCGCGGTCGTCATAGCGACCGCCGGGGAACGAGATCTCACCGGCATGGCGGCGAAGGTCTTCTCGGCGCCGGGTGAAGACCACGTTCGGCTGCCCGTGCTCGCAGTACAACGCCACCAGCACCGCCGCGTCGGTGCGCCCGTGCACGTCGAGCCTCACCGCGTCCTCAGGCGAGAGCAGCACGCGGCTCAGGTCATCGCGAGTCGCTCTCGGTGCGGTCGCCATTGGGCTGACTATATTGGCGTCGATCGAGGCCTCCGGGGAGCTCGGTCGACCGACCCGGCTAGGCCAGCGGGTTGAACAACAGGCCGGTCGGGACCTTGGGGAAAAAGTAGGTCGACTTGGGCGGCATGCTCTCGCCGGCGGAGGCGACCGCCTGCACCCGCTCGATCGGCGTCGGCGCCATGAAGAAGGCGGCGTCGTAGGCTGCGGTTTCGATCAGTTTCAGCGCCTGCTCAAAATCACGCGCATATCCGAGGCCGTGAAGCTCGTCGATGTCCGTGTCGGTCATCGCCAGCGCTCCCTTGAGGATCAGCGCCTCCAGGACTGCGGTATCGAGTCGACGGTAGGGCTCGGCGCGCGCTGGCAGCGCCGCGTCTGCGATTGCGGGATCGGCGAGCGTGAGCATGAACGGCTTGCGCGAGTGCGAGTCGATGTAGCCGATCCTGACCGTCTCGCCGGCGGCGGGTGCGAGTGCGGTCGTGTCCGACAGCGCCTCGATCCAGAAATCGCGCTTGAGCGCCGCGGCGAGCGCCTCCTGTCGGCCTGCGTCCAACCCGCGCACGAGGCGGTGGGTCGGGAACACGGTCAGGCCGGGGTCCTGCAGCGCGACGAGGCACATCAGCACATAGCGATGCGGACCCTCGCCACCGATCTCGTCGGCGTACACACGCGCGGTCTCGTAGCGATGATGGCCGTCGGCGATCAGCAACTCAGCGTCGCGCAGGGCACCCTGAACCGTGGTTACCGCGTCGGGGTCGGCCACTCGCCAGAGCCGGTTGACGGTGCCGTCGTCATCGGTTGTCTGCGCCCAGGCGGGCGCGGTCAAGACCTGTTGCATCACGCGCTCGGTGGCCCCGGCGGGATCGGAGTAGAGGGAGAAGATCGGGGATAGGTTGGCCTGGGTGGCTCGTGTCAACCGCAGCCGGTCCTCCTTCGGACCCGGGTGCGTGCGCTCGTGCGGGCGGATCCGGGCGGCGCCGTAATGCTCGATCCGGACGCGGGCGAAGTAGCCGCGGCGCGTCCGCGGACGTCCGTCCGGACCGGTGTAGTCCTGGACCAGTGCCCACAGCGCCGGCTGCTCATCCTCCACCACGGCACCCGCAGCCCGCCAGGCGCGGAGTTGATCAGCGGCCAGCTGATAGCGATCCTCACCACCCTGAGGTAGGTCGATCCGCACGACGTTGTACGGCGAGCGGGCCTCGAGCGCGAGGCGCTGCTCGTCGTCGATCACGTCATAGGGCGGCGCGACGACGTTCTGCAGTCCGCCGGTTACCGCCGGGTCATAGTGAAGGGCGCGGAACGGCTCGATCTCTGCCATTGGGGTCCTGAGGCTACTTCAGGACGCCCGCGCCGCGCCACGCTGGCGGCGCCTCGCTGCGGCTCGGCGGCGGTGATCTCAGGCTAGACTCGAGTCAGTACGCGCGGGGCGTGGCGCAGCTTGGTAGCGCGCCTGCTTTGGGAGCAGGAGGTCCCCGGTTCAAATCCGGGCGCCCCGATCGAGGAAACTGGCTGGCGTGAGCACTCCCGCTTGCTGGCTACGATTTGTTGAGCGTTCGTGTGCAGGCGCGCCATCGCGTGCTGATCCTCACAACGTTCGGGTAGCGGAGGAACACCAGGCCGTAACTCATCCAAACGGATGAAAGGTTTGGCCGTCCAGCCACGGCCGCGATGATGGTGACAAGGTCGGCTTCGATCGGTGGCAGCGTGGTTCAGGCGGCCAGCAGTCCGGTGACGCCGAGGATCATCAGCACAGCGCCCGCGCTCCCGGCGGCGGCCGCGAGCATTAGCCGCCCGAGTCCGAGCAGTCGCACCGAGCTAGACGCCAGCCACCTCTCGGCGCGCTCGCCCGCGAGCCGACGGATGACGACGATTGCAATCAGCGGCGCCACGAACAACGCGTTGTAGGAGACGAGCAGAGAGACCTCCACCGGGACGACGGGATGCGAGGCGAGGACCGCCGAGATCGCACCGAAGTACATGAACGCAGTCGGCAACTCGACCGCCATGATCCCGGCGCCGACCACGAACGCCGAAGAGCGCGTTCGCCCAGGCCGAGGCAGCGGAGAGACGCGCTGGCTGTGTCGTGAGCGCCACATCGCGAGCGCCAGCGCGAGGACGCCCACGCCGCCCGCCGCTTCGAGCGAATGCTCGACTGTGCCTCCGATGTGGTGCAGTGCGGAGATGAGCGCCGGCCCCGGCCCGAACACGAGCACGAGACCGCCGGCCAGATACATGGCAAACACGCCCAACGTGTAGCTCACGACGTGCGCTCCCGGCGTGCTCGCCATCCAAAGCGCCGGCACGACGGTCGAGGGGTTGATCGAGTCCGCGACCGCAATCGAAGCCACGAGCAGCGTCAGCGTAGGCATAAGACCACAGCCGGAGACTACGCCCGATTCCTACAAGTCCCGCTGCGCTTCTCGCACGACGAGCCGGTCGGTGTTGTGACGGCATGAGATCCTATGGCGGGAACATCTGGTTCACGACCGAGTCGACCGCGGATCAGATCGGCCACATCAACCTCAAGACCGGTGGGATCCGCCGGTTCGCTCTACCGGCCGGGTTCGACGGTGACAGCCCGGGCATCACTTCGGGGCCCGGCCGTAACCCGTGGGTCACGCTGCCCTCGCCTGCGCAGCCTACCCGTCGTCGTCGGCGGCTTTGGCCGCGGCGGGTAGTTGAGACGGACTCGGTGTGCCAGTGAGCGTCGTCTTGGGGTGGACGGCCAGCACCATCCGCGGCCGGGGACGCTGGTTGAAGTTGAAGTCAGCGATCAAATTGCCAAGGATCTTCTCGTTCTCACGGACATCTGGTCTCGGGTCAGGTCGACCGTCTGTCGCGGGGTTGAGGCGCTGCCCGTTGAGGAAGTCATCTTCGATGAACTTGTCATAGGCATCGAAGCTCAGGGGTCTGATGGTCGACGTAGCCACGCTTGGCATACGGGCTGATGACGATGGCCGGCACGCGCAACCCGTATCCGTTCTCGTCGACTCGTGGCGGGACGACGTGGTCATAGAAGCCACCCCAGTCGTCCCAGGCCAGGAAGATGGCCGTCGATTTCCAGTCGGGGCTCTTCATCGCCGCGTTGATCAGGCTGGTGACGTAGCTCTGCCCGTAGCTCACGGGGGCGGGGGGATGCTCGCTGACCTCACCTGAGGGCACGACCCACGATACGGCCGGCAGATGCCCGCTCTTCGCCGCGGCGTAGAAACGGTCGACCGACTGAATGTTTCCCAGCTGGTGGTCGGCTTTCACCGTGTCGAAGAACGGCAGGGGGTTCCAGATTCCGGGTGTATTGGACGATTGTTGAACGGGCGCACAGGTCTCGGCCGCGCTGTTCTGGCAGTCCGGTTCGGTCCCGCTCACCACGTAGTACCCCCAGCTGACGTGGGATTTGTGGAGCAGGTAGGTCAGATCGGTCCACGCGTAGTCGGGCTGGCTGCGGGTAGCACCGCCATAGAGGGTCGGGGCGTCCGGTGGTCGATCGGCTCTCGGCGTCTGCAGAGCATTTACGCAGCTCGACGGATTGTCGTGCTGGGTGCAATACGCCGACCACTCCGACACCAAGAACAGGTGGGCGGGCAGGCTCCACGAGGCGTTGGGCTCGAACATTTGGTCCTGAAGGACGAAGTCCTTGGCGTAGGTCCAGTAGTTCGGGATATCGCCGGCCGTGTGATAACCCATCACGTCCGGCTTGGACGAATTAGTACAGGCCGGGTCCGTGGGATTCAGGCAGCCCCTTCGCCCAGACTCGGCCTGGCCGATGAACCCGTTCATCTTCCCGCGATTGATGTCGGCGGTCGCATTCTGCTGTGAGTGGGGTCCACCGCCGTTGACGTCGGCATGGTCGACATATGGCGCTACGCAAGACCCAGAGGCCGGATCAACCACACACACGGTCGGCTTGCCGTGTTTCATCGGGATGCCATCTGCACGCGGAAAGGTGCCGAAGTAGGAATCGAACGACCGGTTCTCCTGCTGGATGACGATCACGTGCTTGATCTTGTGGATGCCCACCGGCACGATGTAGCTGCCGGTGGGTCCGCCGCTCACGCGCTCGCGGCGCACCGACTTGGCGGCGGCCGGCCGAGTTCGGGTGGCCGCCGTCGAGCTTCCGCTCAGACTGCAGCCGCTAAGCAAACCGACCGACAGGAGGGCCGCCAAGCTGAGGGGGAGCAGATGAGTCCGTCGAACGGGAGAATGCGGTGACCCGGGGGCACGACGGTCGCGACCGATTCGACGGGCAGCGCTGTCGATCGACTCAAGTTCCCTCCTCATGACCTCTCCCGGCGCTGGTCAATGCTGAGCGCTTGTCTTGGCGGACCCAACCGGTTGTGTCCGTGGTTGCCAATCGTACGGAAGCGGGGATCGCCGCGACCCCGGCGCCGCTTTAGGCCGCATGATCCTCGCGCAGCCGGTCAGTCCTGCCGCCCCGGATGCCCGCTGCGCCACCGGTTAGCCTGGCTGTGCCGACGGCGGCTCAGTGAACCTGGCCGTCGCCTGGGTCACAGGTCCGATGGCGGCGCGTCGTGCCGCCAAACGGTCCGCTGACGCGGAATCGCGGGACGGTAGGTACACCGTCGGTCGCTGTGAAACAAGTCGTGAGATCTGTTCCAGGGTTCGGGCAGCAGCAGCCGTGTCTGGGGAAGCGGTTCGAACGAGCGGGAGTGGAAATCGATCTGCCGGGGGGCGAACCAGGGCGGCCAGCGGTGTGGGAGGAACCACGCAGCTTCCCGAGCGTGCTTCGAGCTCCCCTATATGGGACGCCGCCAGCCCGTGCGGCTCACCAGCAAATCGAACAGAGGCTTTGGCGTTAGCTTGACGATGACTTCCGCTCGGCGCGGCACGATCGCCTGGTTGCGATCGCGCTCGACCGCGTCTGCTGTTGCGCGTGCCACAGACCTCGGGCGCAACTGCGCGACCCAGCAGCGCTGCGGCTCGTGGAACTCGTTCGCGCGTGCCCGGGTTGTTCTCGAAGTAGGACGAATTCACCTCCGACGGCGCGATCAGCGTGACTCCGACGCCGGTCCGGCGCAGGTCCTCGCGCAGCTGGCTGGCGAAAGCGCGCATCGCCCAGCGGGCGACGCTGTACCCGGCCGCGCCGGGGATGTGCGACCAGGCGGCCAGCGAGGTCATACACACGACACGACCGCTGCCCCGCTCGATCATTCCCGGAAGCAGCGCACGGGTGAGCTCGAACGCGGCGAGGTAAGGCAGTGCCATCATCTGCGCGGCCTCGCCGCGCGGCGTCTCGTCCACCGCGAGCCAGCGCCCGGCTCCGGCGTTGTTCACGAGCACGTCGGGAGGTCCTCCATCTGCGAGCAGGCGCCCTGCGAGCGCCTCCACGTCCTCGAGCTTGGACAGATCGCAGGGCTCTACGCGCGCGCCGCCATCGATCTCGGACGCAACTGCCTGCAGCGCCTCCCTGCGCCGTGAGACGAGCGTCACTCGCGCCCCCCAGGCTGCCATCTCCCGCGTGATTGCAGCGCCAACCCCGCTCGAAGCGCCGGTTATCACTACGTCCGTGCCTTGAAGGTGCATCTCAGCGGATCCTGACCGCCGGCGCCCTCAGGGTCAAGCCACGGCAGCCTCCAGCGAAGAGATGACTCAAGTCTGGAGCCTATTTTGAAGCGTTTGACCGAGATGCCGAGGTCAGCTGTCGCTCGGCGAACAGCCAATGCGCGACATGGTCGCCTGGCGCGCCGCTCTCATGGAGCTCATATGCCCGCGTAGCGATTTCCTCGGGCGACGCCAGTGGCTCCCGTTCGACCCGAGCTCGCCAGGCCTCGACGCCGTCGGTGGAGCGGATTGCGTCCCAAAGGCCCCGCAAACCGTCCGCTACGAGCTCGGCCCGGGTCGGGAAATGCCCGAGCTCGGTGCGCCGAGCGCGCAGCTCGCTCTCGATCGTGGTATCGGTCCAGCGACGGCGAGATCTCGTGGTCACGGTCACGGTGAGGAAGCCTAGCCGGAGCCCGGTACAACCGAGCGTCCAGGTCGTGAACGACGCGTTGGCGGTCCGCCGAGCCGACCTTCGGCGCGATCTCGGATGCCACGAAGCATCTTCTCGGTCATCACGAAGCTGACCACCTGCACAGGCTCGATCATCAGCGGCGTCCACCGTCTTGTGTACCGGTAGCGCTCACGCACGACGAGTCTGGTCGCACCGTCAGCCCGCGCCTGCAGGACGAACGCCCACGAGAAGTCGTATGGGGGTGCGCTCTTCTGGCTGAGCGGCACGCCGCCGCGGACGACCAACGCTTGCCCGGGCTCAGGCGCCCGTTCTTGTGTGCCGCCCTCGCTTGACGTATGCTCATATCGGGATATATAATTCTCGCGTGGCGCGAGCAGCGACGACAACCGACGCGTTCAACGCGGTGGCCGAGCCTCGGAGGCGAGAGATCCTGGACATCCTCGCTGGCGGGGAGCGCTCCGTGAACGACCTGGTGGGGCTGCTCGGGCTGGCACAGCCTCAAGTATCCAAGCACCTGCGGGTGCTCCGAGAAGTCGGAGCGGTAAATGTGCGCGAGGAAGGACGGCAGCGGCTGTACCGACTCAACGGCGACGCGCTCAAGCCCATCTATGAATGGGTCAAAGACTACGAGCGCTCGTGGTCCAAGCGGTTCGAGCGGCTGGATGTCGTTTTGGAAGAACTCAAACAGAAGGAGTAAGGAGATGGCGGCGGTGACGCGTAGCGAGACGGCGATGGTGACCCTCCCCACGGATGAGCAGATCCTCATCACGCGGGAGTTCGACGCGCCGAAGCATCTGGTGTACAAGGCGTGGACCACGCCAGAGCTGGTCAAGCGCTGGTGGAGCGGACATCGCGGCGAGGTGACGATCGCCGAGATCGACCTGCGGGTCGGCGGCGCCTGGCGCTACGTGATGACGGCCAACGGAGGATTTGAGGTCGCATTCCACGGCGAATACCGAGAGATCGTCCCCAACGAAAGGATCATGTCGACCGAGGTCTACGAGGGCATGCCCGCCGAGGAAGCGGTGAGCACCGCGACCTTCACCGAAGTCGACGGGCGCACAACCCTCGCGATCCTCGTGCAACACGCGAGCAAGCAGAGCCGTGACGCACACATCAACACAGGGATGGAGGCCGGCATGCAGGAAGCCATGGACCTCCTCGAGCAGGTCGCGCTCTCGCTCCGCTAGCAGGCCGCCGGTCTAAGTCAGGAACGGAAATCTTGGAGGCAGCATGGGCAATGTAGTGGTCGGGCTCTCGATGTCACTGGACGGCTTTATCGCCGGTCCCAACGACGGCCCCGGCAACCCGCTCGGCGACGGCGGAACCGCGCTGTTCGATTGGTGGTCAGCCGGTTGGCTCTCAGCCCGGCAGGATCGTGCTGCAGAGACCTTTGGGCCACAATTGGGCCACGGCGCCCAGCCCGGACCACCGCTTTAGCGGGACCAACCCTGGGCGTTTTGCAGTCATTTTGCGCACCAAAGCCCCCGTAGCTCAGCTGGACAGAGCGACGGCCTTCTAAGCCGTGGGTCGCAGGTTCGAGTCCTGCCGGGGGCGCTTCGGTGGTCGGTGGAGAATGGCGGAAACGCCTGTAAACGCTGCCGATCCGGGTGTTCTCGGTTGCCCGGACGTTGCCGCCGTTTCCGCCGGTTTCCGACCTCGCCGGAGGATCCGTGGCCCATTCTGCGTCCTGGATGGGGGTGCGGTCTGAAAGTCATGGCAATCCAGTGGGTATGAGTTAGCGGGTTTTGCATTTTTGGTTAAGCTCAAGTCCGTGACGATGAGTGCCTGGGAGCTACTGACGGTTTCGCAGGCGGCAGACGCCCTCGGTGCGTCGAGCCAGTCAATCCGCAACCGGATCCGCGGAGACCGGGTGCGCGCGGTGCGGATCGGCAACCGGTTCTTGGTTCCTCGGTCGGAGGTCGAGCGGATGCTCGGCGACCTGTCGTCGCCGGCCGGGGAGGGGCACTGGGAGTTCGGGTCTGACGACGTCGCTCCCCGGCTGCCCCGGGCTGGGGACCGCGAGGCCGATGCGGATCGGCTGGAGAGGGGCTCGCGGGCTGATGTCGGATTCTGAGCAAGCGTTCCAGGAGGCGCGCTCAGCGTGGCGCGCGGCACTGCGGGAGCACGTGAACGCGCCGCCGGACGCCGGGTTCAGCGCACGCATCGCCCACCTCGCCGCGGCCGCGGCCGCGGCCGCGCGCAGAGGCATGCGACGCCGCATACAAGGATGGCTTCGAGTGGCCGGCGACGAGAGGGGGAGCGAAGCCGCCCTATGAGCTACGGCCGGGGAGCGGACGACGCGGGCCGGAAGAGCTCTGGGAGCGCTTCGACGAGGCCGTCGCCGAGCTCGACATCGACGAGGCCACGGTTGACTGTTACAACGAAGACGAGCAGGTCACCGGCCTGTTCACCATGCTCGAGGATCACCTCGCGATGCCGTTCGAGACGCTGATCCTGGGTTTCTGCGTGACCGTCGAGAGTGTGGACTTAACCGCCGACGGCGAGATCGTGGCGGTCTGTACCCGCGATGGGTTGCGGCAGAGCATCCCAATCCTCGACCTGCCGCTGCCTAACCCGTCGGCCCAATGCGGGGGGTGGATCGGCGCATACCGCCGTTCGCATGGGTGAGCCCGCGGACTGGGCCGCTCGTCACGCTGAGCTGCGGCCCGTCGCCCAAGACACCGCCTGATCAAGCCGGCAGGGCAGCCGCGACCTCGCGCAGAGCGCTGAGATTCGTGCGCCAGCCGGCGCCATTCGGTCCCTTGACGATGAGTTGCGCATCGGTGAGTTGAGCCAGAGCCCCCCGGAGCGCCGAGATCGGCATTCCGGTGCCGCGTATTATCCGGGACTCCTCGTCATTTGGGGGTGAATCCGAGCGGTCGCGAGAGCCTGACGTGCTGTTG
>CALAQT010000194.1 GCA_937888775.1 uncultured Actinomycetes bacterium
CGGACGTGGTTGGTCATCGGTGTCTCCTGAGGTTGAGTGACTCGTGCAGTTGGGAGCGACCCTACTCCGACTCGCGGTTGCGCGTGAGCCGTTTCTATGGCGGTTCAGGCCCGGGCTAGGGCCTCGCGCGTGCTGATAGACGAGGCTCAGGCCTGGTCGGTCCAGCGCCCGGGCGACGCTCCCGGCGTCCGGAACGACCTCCACGTGCCCGTTGACGAGGAGCACCGCAGGGCGATCGAGCGATTCCTCGCTTGATCGCAGGGCCTCGGCCGCCCGCTCGAGCGCGTCCATCGATAGCCCGGCCCGGCGCAGGTCGGCCAGGACACGAGCCGCGACAGCATCCTCGGCCGTGAACCGATTCGGCGACCCGCGGCCCTTCCTCGACGCGCCGCCCTACGCAAGCGTAATATTACGCGTGGGTAGCTTCCCCGCACGGGCCCCGTGGTGTTCTCCCGATGCGCGCGCGGCCTGCCAGGCATAGAAAGGGAGAGTCGAGACGCCGTATCCAACGGCGTCACACCGATTTACGGAGGTAGCGATGCCGATCGTCGACAAGACCACAGAGCTGTCTGAGGAGGCGCTGGAATCGGTCAGGACCGGTCAGCAGCACGCGATGGCGGCGGTGCGCGAGTTCGTCGACACCGTCGGGAAGACGCAAACGGGCGAGGATCCGTCCAAGCGGCAGGAAGTCATCGACTCCGCCCTGGAGATGGCGGATCGACTGATCCAGACGGAGTACGACTTCCTTCGCAGCATCGTGCAGAGCGCCGGTAAGTCGCTGGGCGCCTCGACAAACGCGAAATAGGGCACGACGCGAGCGATGGCATCAACCGTGCCCGAGGTGACCCCCCGCAGCCTGCCTGCGCTCCCCCCGCCGGAGAGCGTCGGGGGGAGGCTGGCTGGCGCCGACGAGCGCGCGCACATGGACTGCGGCGCGGCGGCCGTGCTCGAGATGCTGTGGAGTCGTCGCAATCGCGCGCTCGCTGATGTCTCGCTCGCCAGGCCTTGCGCGCTTGGGTCAACCGCGACCGGCGCGGAGAACACGCTCGCCGGAGAGACGCTGTAGGTTAGGCGATGTCCAGCGACGATCCACGCGCTGTGAGCGGCTCCGGGGCGATCCACCCGCCAGCGCTCCGCCCACCGCAGGGGCTTGGTGGGTCGCTCGCGCGCCAGGTGCGGGAGCGCATCCCCGCGGCTGATCTGAGCGAGCGCGATCCGGACTACATCCGCCGGACGCTGCCGGGGCTGTGGTTGCTGGCCTCGTACTACTTCAGGGCGGACGTCCGTGGTCTTCATCACGTCCCGGAGCAGGGAGCGGTGCTGCTGGTCGGAAACCATTCCGGGGGGAACGTGCCGCCCGACACGTTCGTGTTCGCGCTGGCGTTCAGCGCGTACTTCGGCGCGGATCGGCCGTTCTACCAGCTGGCGCACAATCTTGTGATGGTGTGGCCCGGGCTCGGTTTCCTGCGCCGCTATGGGACGGTCGCTGCAGCGCATGAGAATGCGGCTCGTGCGCTTGACGCCGGCGCGGCGGTGCTCGTCTATCCGGGCGGCGACTACGAGACGCATCGTCCGTCGTGGGAGTCCGGCCGGATCGACTTCGATCAGCGCAAGGGCTTCATCGCGCTTGCGCTCGAGCGCGAGCTCCCGATCGTGCCGGTCGTCTCGATCGGTGGCCAGGAGACGGCTCTGTTCCTCACGCGCGGCGAGCGGCTCGCACGCGCGCTCCGACTCGATCGGTACTTCCGCCTGCACGTGCTTCCGATTTCGCTGGGGCTGCCCTGGGGAGTGAACTTCGGCGATCTGCTCGGTCATGTGCCGCTGCCGGCCAAGATCACGATTCAGGTGCTTCCACCGATCGACCTGTGTGAGCGTCTCGGGCCCCGCCCCAGCCTCGACGATGCCTACGATTGCGTCACCGGGGTGATGCAGCGGGCGCTTGACGATCTGGCGGCGCAGCGCCGATTCCCGATCATCGGGTGAACTGGCCGTGCGCGCCTCGCAGGAGGTGAGCATCGATGCGCCGGCGGCGGCCCTCTGGGAGCTGATCGGCGAGCCGTCGCTGTATCCGCGGTTTCTGCGCGACGTTACCCGCTGGGAGAAGATCGCCGGGGATGAGGGCAGCCGTCCGCGGTACCACATCGAGGTTCGCGTTGGTGGTGTCGAGTTGGGGGCGGTCGTCGAGATCACGCATGCCTCGGCGCCGCACGAGCTGGGCTGGGAAAGCGTGAGTGGGATCGAGCACCACGGGCACTGGCGCGTGCGCTCGGACGGCGATCGGCGCTGCACTGTCGCGCTCGATCTCAGCTATCGCGCGCCGGGAGGAGTGCTGGGAATGATCGCGGATGGCGCGGCACTGCCGCTCTTGCACCAAGGCTTGCGCGAGTCACTCGCTCGCTTGAAGGCCGACGTCGAGGGCAGCGCGCCAACGCGCGGGGTAGTGGCGAGGATCGCGGGCGACACGCGCGAGGCGGTGTACGACGCCGGGGTGCTCGCACGGACCGGGCTGCTCGCGCCGGCGCGGCCTGATCGGCTGGTGCGCGCGGCCTGGGAGCTTGCACAGTGGGACGCCACGCTCGCTGCCGGCTGCGCGATCGCCGCGACTCTGCATCCAGATGATCGCGCGCTGGTGGACGACCGCGGGACGTGGACATTCGCCGAGATCCACCGTCGCACGAACGCGCTTGCCCGCGGGCTGCAGGAGGCCGGCGTCGACTCTGGCGACCGCGTGGCGATCCTGTGCCGGAACCACGCGGGCTTCGCCGAGGCGCTGCTGGCTGCGTCGAAGCTCGGGGTCGACGTGCTGCTCCTTAGCACGGGCCTCGCGGCACCCCAGCTGCGCGAGGTGCTCCGGCGCGAGCGCCCGCGGGCGCTGATCCACGACGAGGAGTTCGTCGAGGGGGTCAAGATCCGCGGACTGCGGAGGTTCGTCGCCTGGCACGACGGTCCCGGTGCGTCAGCGATCACGCTCGATGAGCTGATCGCCGGCGGCGATACACGGGACATGTCCCCGCCGTCCAGGCACGCCCACGTGGTCATTCTCACCTCTGGGACCACTGGGTCGCCGAAGGCCGCCACGCGACCTGAGTCTGAGAATCTCCGTGTACCGCTCGCCTTGCTTGACCGCATTCCCCTCCGTGCCCGGCACGTCACGCACATCGTCTCGCCGCTGTTTCATTCGTGGGGCTACATGCACTTCGGGCTGGCGGTCGCGGTCTCCGCGACGCTCGTGCTGCGACGGCGCTTCGATCCTGAAGACCTGCTGGCCGACATCGAACGTGAACGGGTCGATTCGCTCGCGCTCGTGCCGACGATGCTCGCGCGCATCCTCGAACTGCCGCCCGCCGTCCGCCGCCGTCACGACACTTCGTCTCTGCGCGTCGTGGCCGTCAGCGGCTCAGCCCTGCAGGGCGATCTCGCGACGCGCTTCATGGATGAGTTCGGCGACATCCTCTACAACCTGTACGGGTCCACGGTGGTGTCGTGGGCAGCGATCGCCACGCCAGCGGACTTGCGCGCGGCCCCGGGCACGGTCGGCCGCCCGCCCCGCGGAACCCGTGTGGCGATCCTCGACGAGCTCGGCCGCCGCGCTCCTGCGGGATCGCGGGGCCGCATCTTCGTACGTAACGAGACGGCGTTTGAGGGCTACACCGACGGGGGCGGCAGGCAGGTGATCGACGGTCTGGTTAGCGCCGGCGACATCGGACACGTTGACGATGCCGGACGGCTGTTCGTCGACGGGCGCGAGGACGACATGATCGTCTCAGGGGGCGAGAACATCTTTCCCTCAGAGGTCGAAGACGCGCTCGCACGGCACCCGAGCGTCGCTGAGGTGGCAGTCGTCGGTATCGAGGACGAGCGCTTCGGACAGCGGCTGAAGGCCTACGTCATCGCGGCAAACGGCGCCGCGGTCTCCGAGGACGAGCTGAAGCAGCTGGTGCGCACGAGACTCGCCCCGTTCAAGGTTCCTCGCGAGATCGAGTTCGTGACCGAGCTGCCTCGCACCGCGACAGGAAAGGTCGCGAAGGCCGAGCTTGGTGAGCCAAGACGGTAGCGGTGAGCGATCGCCCCTGTCGCGTCGGCCCCATCTGGAGTTACTACCGACGCGGCCGGCACCGGTTGGGCGACGCCGCGCATGCAAACCGCGATCATGCTGGCAAACGCGTCGCGGATCGAAGCGGCAGTGGTCTGCGAGCTCGACCGCGCTGTTGCCTTGGAACGCGACGAGCTACACCGACCGACTCGGCAGGCGGCTCCCGCTCGAGTGGCCACCCCCGGCCGCTGCTGCCGCCGTCGCGAAGCGAGCGCTGGGCTCGCCGACTGTGGGCGGTCGCTGGACATACTCCCAAGCGCATGAGATCAACCGGCTCGGCCCGCCGCGTCTGCTTCCGTCGCAATGCGCAAGTCGGCGCCCAAATGTCGCTCGGCATGAAAGCAGAAGTGATCGCGCCGCTTGAGCAGGCCTCAGTTGCTAGCCCGGGACGAGCCGTCTCGGTCGGCCGCGGGAGACTGGCCCTGTTGCTGGAAGCGAGGGCTGGGACCAACTCTCCTCCATTCGCCCGACGAAAGAGGTGTCAGCCGAGCGCCCACCCGGACAGCCGGTCCTCGTCCGACTCGGGAGCGCCGCCGAGGAGCACGAGCAGTGCTGCTCGCCCGGGCCGAAGCAGCAGCGTCGCGATTGTCATCCGAGCGCGCTGCGACCGTTCCCAAGGAGCACTTCTCAAAGCCTCCGGACGGCAGCCTGACACGTATTCTCTCGGTCGGTTGCGGTAGTGCGAGGCTCGTTCGCTCGGATCGTCGCGTCTCGTCCTGACGGGCTTTCCCAGCTCGGTCCGGGCTGGCTTCGGGTGCGCCTGATCGAGGGACGCGTACTGCTTGTGCGCACCAGTAGACGCAGCTATGCTTGCTACAGGGCAAACATGACCCGCCGAGAAGCAGCCGAGGTCAACAACGGCCCTTCGCGGGTGCGCCACCTGCGGGCGACGCTCATCAGGCGCTTCTCGGCGGTTTGGCTGTGCGCAGCCTGCCTCGTTCTGACTTGCGTCGGTGCGTCGTATGCCAACACGAAGTCACGCGACGCTCATCAGGCGACGGCCCCCATGTGCTGCTTCAAGCTGTCGATCTGGGACGAGGAGCGCGTCCAGGGCTTTTACCAAGACCCCAGCAAGACTGGTCAAAACCCTCTCGGACTCTACGACTATGAGGTGAACGGCACGGCGTACGGTCTGGCCGTGCTGGAACCAGATGTCCGAGGAGTCATGGATCTGCGGTCAATTTACGGGGGAGTGGCTGCCGGGAAAACGCTGGAGTACAACGACGTCATGTTTGATGGCAATAGGTCGTTCGGCTGCCCCGATAGCAACTCCCTCGCGCACCGCAATGACGAGGGCCGATTCCGGCGGGCCGATGATAATACGCCAGAATACGATCCCCCACATGGCGGCGGAGGGGTCGTGTACTTCGGTGACCCATTCGACAACTGGGACCCTCGATGCAACGAATTCTCCGACTCGGCGCAGATGGTCGAGCGGGTGCTCGGATCCGAGTGCGGCGAGCCGGAGTTGCTGTCAACCCCTGGTGATCCCAGCGGCGGACCGATCTGCGATCCCGGCGCGAACCCGACGAAAGCGTTGCTGAGCGGCGAGCACAAAGTGCGCATCACATGCACCGAGCAAGCCAGCGGGCCGAACGGGAGCACCCTCTACCAGGGCTACGCATATGTCGCGATCGTTATCAACATTGTGCATGTCTCTCCAGATGACCGCAAACACCAGGTGAAGACGCTCAAGGGCGACATCGGTAAGGACGCTCCCCTGAACTCCAACCCCGCCGACGACGCGATTACAAAGCTGCAGCACCGCCCGCCCACTAACGCCTTCCAGTGTTCATCGAGCTCTTAGCCCGCTTCGAAGAGCCCAGCTGGCGATCACGCCGCCCGGGTAGCGTTGAACTCCGCTCACCGGAGAGCACAAGCCTCGTGACGCCAATCGAGCCCTCCGGACACGAGCACGCCTCCCGCCAAGCAGTCCGGATGGCCGGGATCGACATCGGCGTGCACCGCTCAGACCAACACGCCCGCCTGGGCAAGCTCACCCGCCAAGGCTCAGCCGAGCTGCGCTGGGCACTCTATGAAGCCGCTCAGTCCGCCTGCCGACCAGCCAGCCCGACCACCCCGACTATCTCGGAACCTACTGACGCATCCGTGGGTTGTTTCACCGGCCGGGTAGGGGTGGGCAGAGGCCGCCGAGTGAGAGCATCGCGAGTGC
>CALAQT010000195.1 GCA_937888775.1 uncultured Actinomycetes bacterium
CGCGAAGCTACCCCGCCAGGCCCTTCACCTCACCCACGGAAGGAGCAGTAGCGCCCTAAAAACGGCCTGCTGCGGCACTTTTCGGCCGCGCGATTAGGCCGGCGGCATCCGCCCCGCGATCAGACGATGACGCACCGGCCGTTCGGCAACTTGAGACTTCACGAACGGTTTGACCATCTTGAGCCAACCAAGATAGATCTGCGAAGAGTCAGGCGTGTCATCGTCGGGCTTGATCCTGAGGTGGACCGCCTCGGCGAAGCCCTCGCACCACAGGTTTGCCTGCTCGACAAGCGTCGTCGCGTTTGGCGACACCAGGCCGATTTCGAGGAACCGCTCCATCTGGCGCACGTGTTGGGCGCAAGATGCCATCGCGTATCGGCGCTGGAAGTGGCGTGTTCGAGTACTCCAGCGGGCCGAGCAGTTCCTCGCCGAGGTCGGCCAGATGCCGACACAGGTGGCCTTGCCGATTCTGATGCCGATCCTCGAGGCCGGTGCAAACGAGGAGGACGAGCGGATGTCTGATCGCTGGGCGGCGCTGCTTGCTAATGCGGCGGGCTGGCCTGGTCGTGTGCCGCCCAGATTCCCGTCGATTCTTAGCGAACTATCTCCCCCGGAAGCTGCGCTCCTCGACGCGATCTTTGTGGAGGCACATTCTGGAGGCGGGGCTCCGTGGGAATCTCACGTCGTGAAAGTGCTGGAGCTCGAATCCCCCCTCGATGCAGAACAGCGGGCAGTGGCCATGGACACGTTGATCGCGCTCGGTCTGTGTTTCGCCCAACAAATAACAGCGCCCGGCGTAATCAGCGAGAACCGAGAGGTGGTGTACCTCACCACACTCGGTCGTGCGTTCGTGCGGGAATGCCGGGCACCACTTGAGCGACCTGGATGAGGGCGGTACTCATCGGCGCGTCAGTCGGCTGCCGGAGATTTGGTGCGAGCCTGCGAGACGTAGTTTGTGATCTTCAGCGACCGCAGCCGTTGCGAGGCCGGATCCCAGCTGTACGCGCGAAGCCTTCCCGGCCGCAGACCACTGATGCGAAGCACCGTGGCTTGAATGAGCATGACCGGTCGGGGGCAGCCGGCTTCTGTGTCGCTGGCGATGTTCCGAGCCGTTCGCCGGTCGAGTAGCGATGGTCGAGCGATACCGAGCGGGTGGCTGTGCCAGCTGCCGATGTACCGCTCGGCTCCCGCGGATTTCGCAGCGACGGCATCGATCGCTTTCTGCACGGCTGCACGATCGGGTTCGAACAGCCACGGCCGATGGTGCGCGCCGAGGCCTGGACCGAACGCGCGCGTCACGACCACCTCCCGGTCGCGCTCGTACCCGAAGAGCGGCCCTCCGCTCTCAGACGGATGCTTGTTGAGCGTCTCAGACCGGATCAGAAGCTGGGCGTTCTCCGGCAGCCAGAGATCGCCGCTCATCTGTGGTGGCTGCAGCAAGCGTCGGGGTCGAGTACACCTGCTGTCCAACGCGGGTCGGTGGTGAAGTTGAGCGCGGCCCAGTTGTAGTCCAGCGGTGGATAGGTGGTGCTGCCACAACCGGAGACGGCCGTGCGGGCGATCACCGCTGCGAGTTCGGCCGCATCGAACCCGGCACCAGCGAACGTGGGGCTGGCACAACCGAGTGGTTGATCAGGGTGATTCGGTGAGGTTCGGGCAGGTTCGATATCCCTGCTAATCGAGGCTTTCGGTGTTCGCCTCGATTCGGTCGGTTTCGGATGTGCTGTTGACCTCCTGTTGACCTCTGAAGCGGACAAGCTGGCCGCCCGAGCGAAGTTCAGACCTAGACCGCCAAGTGCTAAAGCACTGCCCTCGTGTTCTCGGCTGAAGGCGACCTCCATCCTTCCGTCCGAGCCATTCGCGAGGATTCAGAGCTACCGGGACTCCGGTAGCTCGGCCGGTCCCTGGGTAGACCTCTTGTTGATCAAGGGCAGGCGCCCAGGGACCGACCACCAACGAACGTCTTGCGAAATGATTGCGCCGAGGTCGGACGGAACGCGACCTTCATGACGACAACCACCGCCGCAGGAGCGGTCTCTAACCTCTAGCTGGTGACGGTCGTCGCCTCAAGCTCGCTAGCCCTTTCGCTCGGTCTGGCCGGTATCGGCGTCTTGGGCACCCTCGTTGCCGGGTTCGTCGGGGTGATGTCAGCGCACCGACTGGAGCGGAAACGGCCGGCGTTCGAGCATGAGCAGATCGCTAGAAGCGAGCGAGCGCGAGCTATGCAGTCAGCGCGCCACCTCGACTCCGCACTGATGGAGGGTTTCCCGGCTCCTCCTGCTGGGGTCGCTAGAAGCATAAGAGCCTCTGGCTCGTGCGCGAGGCATCGGTTGAGACCAACGGCCGATCGATTTGCGGGCGAGCTTGGCTACCGCGCACACCACGAGCACTACGGTCATCGACAGTCCTTCGACAGCGATGAGAGTTGGCTTTGAGCTTGATCGTGGGCATGCTGTTCCGGGACTGAGATCCACTGCGTCGAATGGGCCACGCCGACCACCGCCGAGGCCCCGATTGTGTGCGACGACGAACCACCTACCGGAGAGAGGGTGACGTTCTGAAGATCGAAGTCCACACCTTTACTCTACGGTCGCTCTTCCGGCTCTGCGGCGCCTTGTTCGCCCTCAAGCGTTCTCAGTTAGCATCAGCGTGAATGGAAGACCAGTTCCTCACGGTTGCCGAGATCGCGGAGCGGCTCAGGGTGAACCAGCAGACCGTTCGGAATTGGATCGACCGGGGAGAGTTGGCTGCGGTTCGAATCGGTGCTCGACGAATCCGCGTACGCCAGTCGGAGCTTGATCGCTTCATCGCTGCGGGCGAAACATCTGCTTCGAGCGTCGCCGTGGAGGCAGAGCGTCAGGCTTCGGAGGAGAGCGTCAATGCGTGGGGGCGAGTCCGTGCCGCGCTGGTCGTCCTGAACGCAGCCGTCTCGCAGGAGGATCCGGCAGACCTCAGAGGGGCTCTCGACGCCTTCTCCGACGCCGAGGAAAAGCTGACTGAATCCCTGAACGCGGAGCCTGCTGGCGACCGAGTTCAGGAGGCTTGCGAATGAATGGCAGACGCGGGATCACGGACACAATGTCCAGTCGAGCATCCTCGACGTAACTGCCGCAATGGACCTGCCTAGTGATCGGGATCGTCGCCCCGACCGACGATCAAGTTCATCTACCTGGCCGAGTAAGCTCGGCTTCCTGCACGAGCAAGAGGGAGTTGGGGCTTAATCGTGGCCGATAGTGAGACGATCAGGAATCACGCGGCCTTCATCTGGAGCGTGGCTGACCTTCTGCGCGGGGACTACAAGCAGTCCGAATACGGCAAGGTGGTCCTCCCGCTCACGGTGATCCGCCGCTTGGATTGTGTTCTTGAGCCTACCAAGCAGGCGGTCCTGGAGAGGCAGAAGCAGCTCGCGGGCAGGATCGAGAACGTTGAGCCGGTTCTTCAGGCGGTGGCGGGCCAGCAGTTCTATAACACGAGCCCGCTGACGTTCACCAAGCTTCTCGACGACCCGAACACGATCGCCGACTCCCTGCACCTCTACATCGGCGGGTTCTCGGCGGCAGCGAAGGACATCATCGAGAAGTTCGACTTCGGGATCCAAATTGACCGGCTGAGCAAGGCCAACGTCCTCTACCAGGTGGTCGGCAAGTTCGCCGACATCGATCTGCATCCGGAGGCGGTCTCGAACCTGGAGATGGGCTATCTCTACGAAGAGCTGATCCGGAGGTTCTCCGAGCTATCCAACGAGACGGCCGGGGAGCACTTCACGCCTCGTGAGGTCATCCGGCTGATGGTCAACCTGCTGTTCATCGACGATGCTGATGACGTGCTCACCAAGCCAGGCATCGTCAAGACGCTGTGCGACCCGGCGTGCGGGACCGGAGGGATGTTGTCCGTCGCCGAGGATCACCTGAGGGCGCTCAACCCTCAGGCTCGGCTGGAGGTCTTCGGGCAAGAGCTGAATGCCGAGACGTATGCCGTCTGCCGGTCGGACATGATGCTCAAAGGCCAGGACGCCTCCCACATCGCCTACGGCAACTCCTTCTCAGAGGATCACCACGACGGCGAGCACTTCGACTATCTCCTGGCAAACCCGCCGTTCGGGGTGGAATGGAAGAAGGTCGAGGGGGAGGTCCGCAAAGAGGCTGATACCAAGGGATTCAACGGCCGCTTCGGCGCTGGGCTCCCACGGATAAACGACGGGTCGTTCCTGTTCCTCCAGCACATGATCTCCAAGATGAAGCGCCCCGAGGACGGTGGGACCAGGCTGGCGATCGTCTTCAACGGCTCGCCGCTGTTCACGGGTGCGGCTGGATCGGGCGAGTCTGAGATCCGTCGCTGGATCATCGAGAACGACTGGCTGGAGGCGGTCGTCGCCCTCCCGGATCAGCTCTTCTACAACACTGGCATCTCGACGTATTTCTGGGTCGTGACCAACCGCAAAGCCCCCGAACGCCAGGGGAAGGTCCAGCTCGTTGATGCCCGCGAGTACTCCGTCAAGATGCGGAAGTCCCTGGGGGAGAAGCGCAAGGAGATCTCGTCAGCACAGATCGATGAGATCACCCGGCTCTACGGCGACTTTCAGGAGGGGGAGAAGGTAAAGATCTTCCCCAACGAGGCGTTCGGCTTCCTGCGGATCACCGTCGACCGTCCCCTTCGCCTGCGCTGGGAGATCACTGAGGAGACGATCCTCAGGGCGTTGGCCGCGAAGGCCATCCAGAAGCTGCCAGTCGATGTCCAAGAGGCCATCAGCGAGTTGCTGTCGGAGCACAAGGCTGCTCGGTTCACGACGGAGAAGGAGATGGTCAAGGCCATGGGACCAGCGATGGCTGGTCTCGGCGTTGCCGGTCCGGTTCAGAAGGCGGTGTGGTCGGCACTAGCGGTACGCGACGCGGATGCTCCCGTCATCACCGACCGCAAGGGCAATCCTGAGGCTGATCCAGAACTACGCGACAACGAGAACGTGCCGCTGCCTGACATGCCCGTGAAGTTCGTAGCGGACCCCACCGATCGGTTTGCGATGCTGGAGTATCGGACGGCCGTCGATGACCACATGCGCGATGAGGTGCTGCCATACGTTACGGATGCCTGGGTCGAACACGATCGGACCAAGCTCGGATATGAGATCCCGTTGACGCGGCACTTCTACCATTACGTGCCCCCCCGCCCGTTGGTGGAGATCGACGCCGAGATCAAAGCCTTGGAGGACGAGATACAACGCCTGCTCATCGAGGTTGCGGGGTGAGCGGAACCGTTGGCGCCACCGTGCCGCTGCGGCGGCTGGCTCGTTGCCTTGACGGCCAGCGGGTGCCAATCAGCCGAGAGGAACGAGGAACCATCCCTGGCAACATTCCATACTGGGGATCAGGTGGCGTCCTGGACACCGTTGGACAGGCGTTGTTCGATGAGCCCCTTGTACTCCTCGGTGAGGATGGGGCTCCTTTCTTCGAGCCCGGCAGGGACGTTGCCTTCCTGCTAGATGGCCCTGCCTGGGTCAACAACCACATCCATGTGTTGCGGTCTAACGCAGCAATCGAACGCCGATTCTTGGTTTACGCACTGAACGCCGTCGATTACGCACGCTATATCACTGGCTCGACCAGAGATAAGCTCACGCAGGATGACATGTGGGCAATACGCATCCCGCAGCTACCTGTGGATCGGCAACGGGCGATCGCCGACTACCTCGACCGCGAGACGGCGCGGATCGATGCTCTCATTGCGGCGAAGCGGCGCATGGCGGAGTTGTTGGAGGAGCGCTGGCAAGGAGTTCTGGAAACAACGATTCAGGCGTTGGTGAGACGTTTCGGGGAAACGCCTCTGAAATACGTGTGTCGGGAAGTCGTCGTGGGGATTGTCATCACGCCGTCAGCGTGGTACGCAGACTCAGGAATCCCGGCAATTCGAGGCGTGAACGTCTCCCCTGGGGCGATCTCCCAGGATGAGCTTGTCTATCTAACTCCGGAAGGTCACGAGCTGCATCTGAAGTCGCGGTTGTGCTGTGGGGATGTCGTTGTTGTTCGGACTGGTCAGGCTGGGGCTGCTGCGGTTGTGCCGCCCGAACTTGAGGGTGCGAACTGCATTGATCTCGTAATCATTCGCCCGTCACCGCATTACTCGCCTCAGTTTTTGGAGTACGTGTTGAACTCCGACTGGATGCAGAAGCACGTTGCGGAATATTCGGTCGGAACGATCCAGAGCCACTTCAACGTTGGAGCCGCTAGCGCAGTGCCTGTCCCTCAGGCTCCGCGCGCAGATCAAGATGCGGCAGTTGCGCGGCTGGGCGTCGAGCGACTGCGCGTAAGGCAAGTGCTGGACGTTCTCCACGACCAGATCGGACTTCTGCAAGAGCGTCGCCAGGCCTTCATCACCGCCGCCGTAACCGGCCAGCTCGACATCGCGGAAGCGGCATGAGTTCGATCAGCGAGAAGCTGCTGGAGGGCGAAATCACCGCCCACCTGGTCGCTCAGGGTGGCTATCTGCTGTGCAAGCTCGGGACGGCCCCAGAGTGGCGGCAGGACTTCGACGCCAAGCTCGGTCTCGACACCGTGGAGCTGTTCGGCTTTATCGGAGGGACTCAAGGCCAAGAGTGGGAGAAGCTAGTCAAGGCGCATGGCGGGGACCAGGACCAGGCTCGCCAGCGGTTCGTCCAGCGCCTGGCTCAGCAGCTCGATGAGCGCGGGACGGTCGATGTGATCCGGCATGGCGTGCGCGATCAGAACGTCGAGATCAGGCTGTCGTATCGGAAGCCCGCGTTCGGGGTCGCGCCTGAGCTGGTGGCCCACTACGACGCCAACCGGCTGACCGTCACCCGCCAGCTCCCGTTCGATCCCGACTCCACCAAGACGGTTGATCTCTGCCTGTTCCTCAATGGGATCCCAGTCGCCACGGCGGAGCTAAAGAACCACCTGACCGGCCAGAACATCGAGCATGCGATCGAGCAGTACCGCACAGACCGTGATCCGAAGAACGTGACGCTTGGGCGTCGGGCGCTTGTCCACTTCGCTGTCGATCCCGATGCCGTCGCAATGACCACCAAGCTGGAGGGGAAATCAACGCGGTTTCTCCCCTTCAACTTGGGTCACAACCTGGGGAAGGGCAATCCGCCGAACCCGCACGGGCACAAGACCTCCTACCTGTGGGAGGGCGTCTGGGCCAAGGATGCTTGGCTGGACATCCTCCACCGCTTCATTCACGTTGACCGGCCTGAGAAGGGCTCCTTGGCCGCTCGGAGGGCACGCGAGATCGTGATCTTCCCCCGCTACCACCAGTGGGATGCTGTGAAGAAGCTTGAGGCGGACGCCCGAGCCAATGGTTCCGGTCATTCGTATCTCGTCCAGCATTCAGCGGGCTCGGGCAAGTCGAACACGATCGCCTGGACTGCACATCGTCTCTCGACGCTTCACGATGCGGATGACCGCAAGGTCTTCGACAAGGTGGTGGTGATCACCGACCGAGTGATCCTTGACCGCCAGCTACAGGACACGATCTACCAATTCGAGCACGCTCGTGGGGTCGTTGTGAAGATCGATGAGAACTCCAGTCAGCTTGCTGAGGCGTTGGCCGGGGAGCAGGCGCGGATCATCATCACGACGTTGCAGAAGTTCCCCTTTGTGATCGGCAAGATTGGGTCGGTTCCGGCCCGCAACTATGCGGTGGTGATCGACGAGGCACATTCATCGCAGACCGGCGAGGCGGCGAAGGAGCTGCGCGTGGCTCTCGGGGCCGGGGTGGAGGAGGAGCTAACGGCGGCAGAGGTTGAGGATGCCGGGCTGCTGTCGGCGGCGATCGATCCGGTCGAGGAGGCCCTCGCCAAGTCTGTTGGCGCGCGCAGTGGCCGTCAGTCGAACCTGTCCTACTTCGCGTTCACCGCCACGCCCAAGGGGCGGACGCTTGAGATGTTCGGGCGTCTCAATCCGCAGACCCACGTTCATGAGCCTTTCCATCTGTACTCCATGCGCCAGGCGATCGAGGAAGGCTTCATCATGGATGTGCTGGCGAACTACACGACCTATCAGACGTTCTGGAAGATCGAGAAGGCGACCGAGGATGATCCCGAGTACGACTCAAAGAAGGCTCGTCGGGCAATCGCTCGGTTCGTGAGTCTGCATCCCCACCATCTGGCCCAGAAGGCCGAGATCATCGTCGAGCACTTCTGCCAGCACACGAGCAAGGAGATCGGCGGGCTGGCCAAGGCGATGGTGGTGACCTCCTCGCGCCTGCACGCCGTTCGCTACAAGCAGAACATCGACAAGTACATCGCCGCCAAGGGCTACACCTCGATCAAGACGCTGGTCGCGTTCTCCGGCAAGATCGATGACGGCTCTGGGTTGCCGCTGACCGAGACCAATATGAACGGGTTCCCGGAGTCCCGCACCGCTGAGGAGTTCTCAACCCCGGACTACGCCGTCCTGATCGTGGCCGAGAAGTTCCAGACGGGATTTGATCAACCGCTGCTGCACACCATGTACGTCGACAAGACGCTGGTTGGGCTGGCGGCGGTACAGACCCTCTCTCGCCTGAACCGGATCCATCCGCTGAAGGAGAACACGTTCGTTCTGGACTTCCGCAACGACACCGAAGACATCGTTGAAGCCTTCGAGCAGTTCCACGGCTGCACGGTCGCACCGCCGACGGATCCGAACATCCTCTGGGACACCAGGCGTCGCCTCGATGACTTCGACGTGCTGCGGCCCGATGAGATCAAGGCGGCGATGCCAGCGCTGTTGGGTGCCAGCTCTTCGGATGAGAAGCGCTCGGCTGCGACCTATGCAGCTCTGGGACCGGGGAAGGCTCGCTTTGAGCAGATGCGCGATGAGCAGCGGCTTGAGTTCCGAGATGCCTTGACCCGGTTCGTTCGGATCTACTCGTTCGTCTCCCAGATCGCCGCCTTCACGGACCCTGCGCTGGAACGCGATTACATCTACTGCCGAGCCCTCTCCCTCTATCTACGCGATACGGCAACCGTCGAACGGCTCGACCTGGGCGCGGAGGTCGAGCTAACCCATCTGCGCCATCAGATCACCTTCAGCGGCACCCTGTCGTTGACCTCTGAACTAGGCGAGGTCCGGTCGTTCTTCGGGGAGGGCAAGGGCGGCCAACAAGAGCTTGACCTGGAGCATCTCTCCAGCATCGTGGAGATCCTCAACGATCGCTTCGGGACCGATCTGACCGATATCGACAAGCTGCTGCTCGACCAGTTTGAGGAGAGCTGGGTCGCCGATGGCGAGCTATCCGATCAGGCTCAGAACAACAGCATCGAGAACTTCCGCCTAGTCTTCGATCGCAAGTTCCTCCAGACGATTATCACGCGCATGGACGCGAACTCCGACATCTTCAAGCGGATCTTGGATGACGACGACTTCCGGGAGTTGTTGGGCGACTACTACGTCAAGAAGGTGTACGAGCAGCTACGTGAGGCGGCGTAGCCAGACGTGCGCGCCCTGCTCCAGCAACCCGCGCACATACAGGCCACCGTTGACCATCTGCACCGGCCGGTTCATCGCCTCCGCCAACACCCCAGCGGTGAACGCCTCAGCACGCTCGCTCACCGCCGAGCGCTCCGGCCGCCCATCGCCCCTCTCGAAGGTCTCTCTCCGATTAATTGGCGCACGGGACACGTAGATCCCGAGCGATGGATGCTGGTACGTGGGCCACCGGGCAAGTGAAGGCGCTGCCTGCCGTGACGAAGCGCCAGCGTCCACGGACGTGGTGCAGGATCGTGACACCGTTAGATCCATACATCTGGCAGGCAGAGACGTACCCTCGCTGAGGGTCGAAGGTCGCTGAGGCCCAGAAGCGACTCACGGTCGAGATATAGACCGCAGCGCACTGAATCGGGATGTTTCCTCCGAGCCCAGCCTTGACGATTGGAGCTTTCCGAGCGCCGCTGACTCCCTGCCGGGCTATAGCGCCTGCCGGAAAGGCACAAGCGGCAAGCGCGGTAATGATGAATGCCTTTCTCACAAGTTCGCCTCCATGATGCTCTACTTCGCTGATCGCTTTCGAGCGCCGTGCGCTGCCCGGCGACACCAAGCGTATCCTTTCATCCCGAGATGATCGATCCGCAAGAGCCTCGGCCGTGGCGCACCGGTTACTGCTACGTGTTCCGGTACGGGGGCCGGAGACCACGGATACAGGAGAATTTGGCATGAACCACGCGCTAGCCGCGTTCTTTCGGGCGGATGCACCGAAGACTTGGCGCGGTCTGCTTGCGACGCTCATCCGCTATGTCGTCCTCCTGGCGGTCGCCTATGGCCTGGCGGCTGTGACTGGACTGCCCTGGTGGGTGATGCTCCTCGCACTTACGTTCGTCGTCGGAGTTGTATGGGCCCGGTACTGGGCTTGGTCAGCAGGTCCTCGACATCCGGGAGCCTGATCAGGCTCCACGGGTTGAGCCAGCGGCAGTGATGGCAGACGGCATCCTCGCCTGCTGGAGCGACAAAAAGCTCCTCGCTGCCTTGGGACGAACGAAGTTTCCATCCTCATCGTAGGAGTCCGGATCATCGAAGTCATACTCATCATCGTCGTCTTCGTCGGTCATGTGCTCCTCGCAGGAGGGTAGAACCTACGACCTCAGGCGACGACGATCTCTAATGGCTTGCTGGGCTGCAAGGCCATCAGGAGGGCGCGCGGACGTGCGAGACTCTGCCGTCCATGACGATCGTTACGGACATTGGTACATGTCTGACCGCTGCCGGAGTCGGTGCAGCCGTAGTTCAACTCCAGTTCAACTACAGGCGGGCCAGGACCGACTTTGAGGACCGATTGACTTCGGTGTACCGGCAACTCGTCGCAGAGCTGCCCGTGGACGCGATGCTGGGCAAGAAGCTCACGCCTATCGAAGATAGGGAGTCGCTGTCTGCCTTCTACCGATACTTCGATCTCTGCAACGAGCAAATCTTTCTGCGCGAATCTCATCGGGTCTCAAAAAAGACCTGGAACGAGTGGAAGCCGGGCGTCAAACGAACCTAGGCCGCCCAGCATTTCGACAGGCGTGGAGGACCTTAGCTGTCCAGATATCGACTGACTTCGTGGAGTTCCGGAAAGAGTTCAAGGATCAGCTCGTCGAGATCGAGTCGGAGCCCGCTGGACCGGGCATCATCCAGGGGCGGACGGCTTGGGTGCTCTTGATCGCAACCTGGATTAGGCATCGCCGGACATGCCACGAGGTCCAGGAATCGGCCGATGAAAGAACGATTTACACACCGGGCAGATCCTGAGGGCACCGGTCTCCGGCCTGCGTGAGACCGACCTCTGTACCGACCTCAAATGGAACGATCCAGGTAGGGATCTCTTTCTGCGGGTTCCCATACGGGTCCCTTTAGATCCTCCGGGATCTGTCCGAGCGGCGTGCGAACATGTGTTCGTATGCCAGGATCACGGCTGCTGCACGTCGAAAATGAGGTTATGGCGGGTTCGAGCGCGATCGAATGGACGGGAGCAACTTGGAATCCGGTGACGGGCTGCGATCGCGTGTCCCCTGGCTGCGCGCACTGCTACGCGCTCGATCTTTCGGCGCGGCTCAAGCGAATGGGCCAGCCGAAGTACCAGCGTGACGGCGAGCGGAGATCTAGCGGTCCGGGCTTTGGCCTCACACTACACGAGGACTCGCTTGGTCTACCCCTGCGATGGAAGCGTCCGAGGGTCATCTTCGTCAATCCCGCGCACGAGCCTCTACCGGCACCTTCCGCCCCGTCCCGCGCCGCCGGTCACGGCCGCGGACACCACCACAGCTGCGGAGACCCCAGCCGGGGCCGCGAGCACAAGCCGGCGCTGACAGTGCTCGGTTCGACATCGTGGGTACCGCCGACCGGGCGTTAGCGGCGGACGCCCGCTGCTCGTCCAAGGCGTCAGTGAGCTCGAGGTCGGTCGGGACTACCGCTTTGTCGTGGGTGCCCGAGTTCAGATTTTCATCCCTGAGAATGCCGCCTACCACCGATGACCGCGGCCCGCGCCGGGCGCAGCGCCTGAAATGGCTGGGCCCTACTCCCGCCGGCGCCGCGATCTTGTCTACCGGCTGTTTACTTCCACTCTCTGAGTGCGGTTCGGACGCCGGTCAAGCGAAGCCGCGCTTCGCCTGAGCGCGATCGACCCGGCCGGGACGCCGCCAGAAAGCTTGGTGGGGGTGCTGGCGGGCAGGCGCGCCCCCACCCCGGAACCCGCCAGCACGCCCCAGACGAGCGTCGAGCCGGCCGCCTCGGTACACGAGCGTTGCACGGGGAAATCAGCGATTTGGCAGTTCTAGCCTGCCGAGAAGCTGTCGAACGACGCTGAACCGCTCGCGTTCTACGCGGACGGGATGCCGCCACCGTCGCTCCAGGCGTGCCGTCCTCGCTCGCTCAGCCGCCACATCTCCTCGCCATAGACCGGATCTGTCCCGGCCGGCTCAAGCAGTCCCTCCTCGATAGCCCGAGCCCAGGCAGGCGAGACGGCTTCCTCGACCCGGCCGAACTCCCAGGCGACCAGCCCGAGACTGCCGCCACCGAAGTCGTCAAAGGCTGCAAGGACCTCGAGGATGTCAGCGACCCGTACCTCTTTGAAGCTCCCAAGGGCGGCAACGCCCTCGTCAGTCAGCCCGTAACGCAGCTCGCTCGCCTTACCGCTGCTCAGCTGAGACGTGATGAATCCATCAGCAAGGGCGGTCTTGAACGCTCGAGCAACCCCGGCTGGGGTAGCAATGCCTTCGAGTTCAGCCGTCAAGGACCGGAAGCTCGCCGAACCAAGCCGCGATAAAGCCAGCAAGATCATCCCGACCGGAACTTGATCATCCACGCTGTACCCCAAGCCCTTCTGGCCGTCGCCTATGTCTTGGCGCTGACGCGGGGATTCGGGGCCGCAAAGTCACGCCCCGATGATGTAACGCAAGATCATCCTTGACCCGGCGCTCTACTGCCGCTTGGCCGGCGCCTGCGGAAGGAGTCACAATGCGCTGTTGGGGAAGGACCGTCAGCTGTGAAGGGCATCGGTATGCGTATCGGCGAACGGCGGGGCCGTGGTAAACGATCCGACGTTCTCTGGCCCCCTGCGCGGCACACTGCGGCCAAGCATCAGCTCCTGAAGGGCTACCTCGATGCGTGGATCGGCATCCTCGGCTCGTGGGCAGATCACGTTCTTCTCGTCGACGGGTTCACCGGCGCTGCTCGCAGGCTCGTTGGAGCTCGCGCATGCCCGCCTGGCTGGTGGGTCGTTGTCCGTAGGCCTGGGCCCTGTAGAGCTGGTAGCGCTGGCCGGCGTCCCGGCCACAGTCGTGTCGGTCGCTTCCGCATCGAAATCGGGGAGCGACAGTCCGGATGATGCCGACGCCGGCTTGCGCTCAGGACGAGCTCCGACAGCCCGGACGACCCGGCGTCCGGCTCCTGCACCCACGGCAAGCGGGAGTCTCCGCCCGGCGATTTGACCCTCACCTGGCTCCCCGTCCGGAACGGGAGCACGCGCGTTCTGCGGGTGGTTAGCGACTACCGCTCGGCGATCACGGAGCGGCAGCGTTATCGGCGCCCCCGGCACTGGTCGGCACCGGGGCCCGGTCAGCCCTTCCGATTGGAGAAGTCCGGGGAGGCACGCGCTGGCGACCGGGACGCTGCTGCTCGCCGCACCAAGGGCAGCAGCCCGAGCCAGCCGTAGGCGTTCAGGGGGTGTCGTGGTGGTGGGCAGGAGTCCTGCGTGGTGCAGGGAATCTTGCGTGCGTGGACCGGGATCGGGCTGAAGCGATCTATGAGGCTGGCCGGGAGGCGGTCGTGGAGGCGCTGCTCGAGGCGTGGGCGGGCGTTGAGAGGTTGACGGCGGCGGTTGACGGGTTCGGTGAGCGGATCGATGAACTTGAGCGGCTGGTTGATCGCGATTCGGGTAACAGTTCGATGCCGCCGTCGTCTGATCCGCCGAAGTCGCGGGCTGAGCGTCGTCGTGTGGCGCGGGAGGCGTACAAGCGGTCGATGCGGAAGTCTGGCGGTCAGCCGGGGCATGAGGGCAAGACCCGGGAGCTGGTCGCGCCCGATCGCGTGAACGAGCGTGTTGGGCATCTCCCGGACTGCTGTGGTTGCGGGCGTGAGTTTGATGGCAGCGAGGAACGGGTCGGCGATCCGGTCGTCCATCAGCAGTTCGAGCTCCCGCCGATCCGCCCGTTGGTGTTTGAGCACGGGCGGCTGCGGTTGCGCTGCCCGGCGTGTCAACGCACGACGCTCGCGGAGCTGTCGCCGGGGGCTGGTTCTGGGTTCGGGCCCAGGCTGGACGCGCACATCGCGATGCTGGCCGGGGTGTTCCGGCTTTCGCGTGACCAGGTCCGCCAGACAGTCGTTGAGGTGTTCGGCGTCCCGGCGTCGAAGGGGTCGATCGACAACGCGATCATGCGGATGAGCGCGATCCTGGCTGACCCGTGGGTCGAGCTGCGCGAAGCGATCCGCCGGGCACAGGCCGTCCATGTCGATGAGACAACGTGGCGGCTGTGCGGCGCGCAGCAGTGGCTGTGGGTCGCTGCGTCGGCGCTGGTGGCGTGTTTTCGGATCGACCCGTCGCGCAGCCAGGCCGCGGCCAAGGAGCTGCTCGGGGAGGAGTTCGGCGGGTTCGTGATCAGCGATCGCTACGCCGGGTATCACTTCCTTGACGTCCTCCAACAACAGCTCTGCTGGTGTCATGTCATCCGCCAGCTGGTCGAGGTCTCCCAGCGCCAGGGCGCGACGGGCCGTCGCGGCACACAGCTCGTCAAGCTCGCCCGCGAAGTAATCGCCGTCCACCGCACCTACCTGACCGACAGCCACGACCCCGGGTGGCTCAGCACCGAGCTCGCGCCGCTGCGCCAACAGATCCGGGTACTGCTCGAGCAGTGCGCCGCCGGCCACCACACCCGAACAGCGAACTTCGCCGCCGGGCTGCTGGACGAGTACGACGCGCTATGGACCTTCTGCGACGTTCCCGACCTCGCGATCGACCCGACCAACAACGCCGCAGAGCGCGCCGTCCGTCACGCCGTGCTGATGCGCAAACTCCAAGGCGGCACCCAATCTGACCGCGGCAGCCGCTGGATCGAACGCATCCAATCCGCCCGCGAAACCTGCCGCCTGCAACACCGCCCCATCCTGGCCTACCTCAACGACGCCGCGACCGCCGCCCACCACCAGCTCCCCGCCCCCTCACTCGTCCCAACATAACCCAACGCAGGAACCACGACGTTCACGACGACACCCCGTGAACGCCTACGTCTGGCTGACGCTCCAGGCTTCAGCAACATCATGCATTTGTGTGATGTCTCGGCTCGGTCGCCGAGCAAGACTGCAACACGACCTGTTCCAACTACGAGAGGGGACCGCTATGCCAAGCGTGGCATTTGCAGCACCGATTCTTCCGGGCAAGACCGAGCAGGACCGCGAAGACATGCGGTCGTGCGCATGGGGCGAGCGCCAAGCTGCCCACGAAGCTTCGCGCGCTTCCCACGGTGTCACCCGCGAGGCCGTCTGGATCCAGCCGACCCCGATGGGCGACTTGGCCATCGTCTACCTCGAGGCCGACGACCTGCCGGCGGCGTTCGCTGGGCTGGCCTCTTCACAGGAGCCATTCGATGTCTGGTTTCGCGAACAGGTGCGCGATGTTCACGGCATCAACCTCGAGGACGGATTCCCGCCGCCTGAACAGATCCTGGACTTCCGCTCGCCGCAGGTCCCGGCAGCCTCTGTCGGCTAGCGCGAACACGGAGGTCCGACTGCCATCACGCAAACAATGCTCAAGGAGCAGAGATGACTACTAGTTCCGGATTGGATCGAGTGACAAACCACGACACTGACCCAGTCGGGGTGGATGCGGATGGCATCGGCGAGAACGCGCAGCCACGCATCCGGCGAATGAGGTTCAAGCTCAAGGCAGTGGACGAGGATTTCCTGCGCTCGGCGCACAGCGTCAAGTCGCAGTGTTTGAGATTCCGCAGCCGGCCGACCGTGTCTGGGCCGCGCTGACATCCGACGACACGCTGAGCTGGTGCCGCGCGCTCGCCGGGGTGACCTGGACCTCGCCACGGCCGTTCAGCGTAGGGACCACCCGGACCGTCACGGCACGGCCGCGCGCGTTGGCGCTCAAGCAGGTCTACTTCCGCTGGGACGAGGGCAGACGCAATTCCTTCTACGTCAGCGAGGCGACCCTGCCGCTGTTTCGCCGGTTCGCCGAGGACTACCTCATCGAGGAGATCTCGCCCTCGAGGTGCCGTTTCACCTGGACCGTCGCGAGCGAGGCGCCGCTGGCGGCGCGGCCCGGAAACCCGATCAACTCGCTCATCACCCGGAGTCTGTTCCGCGACACCCGTCGCTACTTCGAGGCAACGTAGCTGAAGCGCGCCAAGCCTCACGAGAGCGTCGCTCGCACCCTTGTCGACTTGAATATCGTGCGAGCTCAACTAAAGGTCGTCATCGCCTCGGACGAGGCGAGACATCAACGGATCGGCCGGAGTGGGGCCTCCGCAATCGGCTAGGGGACAACCCCGCTCCCGCAATCCGCTGCAGCTGAAATCGGCCACGGAGCGCCGCACTCGTGACGGCGCGGCAACACGATTGCAGGGCTCCGCCATGCGTCAGCCTCGGTCTCGCAACTCGCCACAACCGCGCACGCCGCGCATCGCAGACGAGCAGGGCCGATCGTTGCTCGGGCGCTAGCTGAAGGTCGGGAAGCTGCAAGCACACCAAAGCGGTCGCGCCAGCGCCGAAGCCAGCACCGCTGCTCCAGGCGTGCTACAGCGGCGTGCCCTGCAGGAAGCCTCGCAGCTGCATTCGATCGCGGGGAGATGTCCGCCGGAGAGGACACGAATGCTCGGAATCGCCCTCGCATGCGTCGGAGGCTGTCCTGTGAATCTGTGGTGGTCGGGACTGATCGGTGTCAGAATGCCCGCAACGGTCCCACTTCGCTATCGCGGTCCGCGCGAAGTCAACCCCCTTCGCGGCAGCGCCAAAGACCAAGGGGTGGGCTTGCCCTGCCCGGATCGCGATTCTCATCCCTCAGAGGTTGGCCGGCGCGCCGGCCCCGGGACGCTGTCGCGCAAAGGTCGGCGATGGTCGGCGTCAGCGACGGGCGATAGGTGCGGCGTTGCTGACGGGCCGGTCCTGCTCGGCGGTGTGACCTCCGCAGGGACCCTTTCAGGCCCCTGCGGTGGCGAGTTGGTGGCGGTGGAGCTTAGTGAGATTGTGCGTTGCCATCAGTAACCGCCACTCCGTGCGCACGGCGGTCCTGCCTCGTCGGTGAAACCGAGTGACACCCCGGTTGTGCTTAGTGTGACCGAATACCGGTTCGATCATCTGTTTGCGTTTTCGGTATAGCCGCTCGCCGAGTTCGCCAGCCAGGACGTATCGCATCCAGGTGTAGTGCCCGCCGGTTCAGCCCGGCCGCGGCGTGGCACGGGTCCCGGAGTCGGGCGGGATCAGCACCTGGACGTGCTTGTTGGCGATCACCTCGTCCATGTGCTCCTCGTTCCAGTACTGGGCGTCGGCGATCGCGGTCTGCAGCCGGCCGGTCACGCCCGCGCGTTCGAGCTCGGTGATCGTCGCGGTGACCATCGGAGCCAGCTGTGACCAGTCCACGGTGCTGTTGGTGATCTCGGCGGCGAGCACGATCTGCCCTTCGTCGACGACGGCCTGGGCGTTGTAGCCCTGCACGTAGGTGTCGGTGGCCTTGATCTGTTTGCTGTCGGGGTCGGTCAGGTTCACCTTCCCGTCGGGGATCTCGGGTGGCGTGTAGGGCTTCGGTGGTCCGCCGAACCGCCGGCCGTCCTTCATCCGCCCACGGGCCCGATACTCCTCATACGCCTCGTTCCCACGGCGCTCGGCATCGAGATCTTCCTCCAGCCGCTCGCCCGCGAGCGTGAGATCGGGTCCGGGTCTTGCCAGCGGCGCTGCTCGAGCTGGCGCTTCGCGTCACGCAACCACCCCTCCCGACCCTGGACGCGGCCGACGATCCGCTCAGCATCAAACTCAAACTCGCCGTCCGCTGCTGCCTGCTCCTCGGGCTGCGGTTCTTGGCCGTCCGTCTCCTGGCCTTCGGGCTTCTGCTTGGCCTGCCGGAAGAACTCGCGCCGACCCTGACTCGGGTAACAGTTCGATGCCGCCATCGTCGGATCCGCCGGCGTCGCGGGCTGAGCGACGCCGGTTGGCGCGGGAGGCGTATAAGCGCTCGATGCGCAAGTCCGGCGGCCAGCCTGGGCACAGGGCAAGACCCGCGAGGTCGTCGCGCCCGAGCGGCTGGACAGCCGTTTTGAGAACCTACTGACGCATCCGTGGGTTGTTTCACCGGCCGGGTAGGGGTGGGCAGAGGCCGCCGAGTGAGAGCATCGCGAGTGC
>CALAQT010000196.1 GCA_937888775.1 uncultured Actinomycetes bacterium
TGTGACCGTCAACCGAGGATCGCCGTCGAAGTTCCACGACGATCCGGACATCCTCTGAGCGAGTCCTACGTGCGCCGCCACCCAGACGTGTTCGGCAGGCTCGATGGCTTCCCAGGTGTCGTCCTTCACGACCGTGCGCGCGTGGAATCGTTGCTGACCGCACGCTGCCCTAGCGAGCAGTCACAAGCGGTCGCAACGCCAGTCGCAGAGCCAAGGCCGACGACCAAGCGACGGCGAGTTATTGGCACCAGCGCCAACCGGCTGCCAATTCGGGGTGAGCGATGACCGAGCCGACCCCCCATGCTTTGCATCTGAGCGAGCTTGCTCCGCCGCGCGGTAACGCTTTGACGCACGGAGCATTTTCAGATTCGCTCGTTAGCCCGCGGGCACGCGAGCTTGCCGAGCAGACCCTCGGCGCGCACCTTCACCTGGACGCGGCCAAGGACGGCCCCGCCATCGCCCGGTACTGCACGCTGCTGGCGCGCATCGAGCGCGTCAACTGCTGGCTGGCCGACCAGCCCGACGACGTGTTCAGCGACCCGGAGATGGGCACGGTGCACGCGGCCCACGAACGGCTCGACAGGTGGAACCGGCAGGCCGAGGCGGCTGAGCACCGGCTGGCCATCGACCCCTACACCCGGTCCAAGCTCGGGCTGGTGCAGGCAGCGGCCTTCGACCTCGCCCGTGCGATGAGCGACGCCGGGGAGGAGCACGATGGCTGACGCGACTACCCCCGGCGCTTTGCAGTCCAGCCTCTCCGAGTTCGCGCGCGCAGCCGGTTGTCCGCTCGCGGATTTCCAGATTCGGGCTTTGGAACTGCTGCTGCGGATCACGGTGATCGTGGCGCCCCGGCAGAGCGGCAAGTCGCGCTCGCTGGCGATCTTGGCGCTCTGGTGGGCTTACCGGCAGCGCAAGCAGCGCATCTTGATCGTGTCCGCCGGGGAGGAAGGCTCGCGGCGTCTGCTGGCGGAAGTCCGGCGGATCGCGCAGGGCAGCGACCTGCTCCGCGGGAGCGTGGTCGATGAGTTCGCGGGGCTGTTGACGCTGAGCAACGGCTCGGAGATTCGGAGCGTCCCGGCGTCGGAGAGGCAGGTGAGGGGCTGGTCCACGGACCTGCTGCTGGTCGATGAGTGCGCCCTGGTGAGCGACGACCTGCTGTTGGGGGCGGCGATGCCGACCACGGCGGCGCGGTCCGAGGCGAGGATTGTCCTGGCGTCGTCCGCGACGGTGGCCGCGGGCAGCTTCTACGACCACGCGAAGCTGGGCGAAGCGGGCAGCGAGCATGTGCGGACCTTCCGCTGGTCGTTGACGGAGTGCCCGTGGATCGGCGCGAGCGCGATTGCTGCGGCGCGGGAGTCGATGAGTGAGCTTCGGTTCAGCGCCGAGTACGAAGGGCAGTTCGCGGGGTCGGGTGATTCGCTGTTCCCGCGCGCGGTGCTGGACCGGGCGACCGTGGACTACACCCCGGACTTGATGATGGGCGCCACGGGGCTGGCGCGCGGGCTTGGCGGAGTGGACCTTGCGACGACGAACGACCTGTGCACCAAAGTCGTCATCGCGCGGCTGGCGGTCCCTGGCCGTCGCGTGTTCGGGGTCCGCTACGCCCATGCGTGGCCGCAGGGCGAGTTGCTGCACAAGGTGTCCGGGGACATCGTGCGGAGCCCGGCTCTCCTTCACATCCTGAGCGTGGATGGCACCGGCATGGGCGGCCCGATCTTCACTCAGGAAATATCCCCGCGCTACGAGCGGGAGCGGCCCTACACGGCGGGCGGCGGGCGGCTCCCGTCGCGCGGGCTGGTGATGGTGCAGGAGAAGCTCTACAGCATCGGCGCGGAACCTCCGCCGAAACCGCGGCGGCGGCGCGAGCCGTCTGCGTCGTTCGTGACGGACAAGCGCGCCATCGTGTTTAGCTCGGCACTCAAGGCGGCGGGCTACAGCGGGCTGCGGCTGATGATCGACCGGGGCGAGCTTGTGATCCCGGCGAGCGCCAGCGACCTGATCCGCGAGATGCTGATGCTCCGAGTGGACCTGAGCCCGACGGGCGTCGAGCGCATCGAAGCGGCGGGCAGCGGACGGGACGACCTGTGCGACGCGCTCATGCTCGCCACGGCGCCCTACCGGCGCGACGGGTGCAGTTGGAAAACGTATCTCGCTGATCTGCTCAACCCGGCCAGCGTGCTCCCGGAGCCGTATCTCCCGGCGGCGGTCGCGGCATCGGAGCACGTGGACGGCCCGGACGGGCTGCGCGTGCCCAGACGCCCCGTGTGGATGAGCGTGGCGGGCAGCGAGCTAACCCTTCCCCCCGGCCTTGACCTCGTTGACCCGGAAACCCGAGAGGTGCAGCGGCAGGTGCGCGAGGCCCTGAGAACCCCAACCACAAGGAGCACACGATGACCGATGACACCATGTTGGCCGAGCTGCGAGCGGAGCTTGCCAAACAGCGGGAGGACAGCGACGCCCGGTACGACGCTCTGGTGGCAGAGCTTGACCGCCAGAACCAGAAGGACGAGGAGCCCAAGCCCCTCACGGCGGCGGGCGTGGCGGAGACGCTAAGCCGCGGATACGAACAGGACGGGGGCGAGTCGTGAGCGCCATAGCGGAGCGTCTGGAGGAGCTTTACACCGCGGTGTCCGCTGCCAAGCACCGAGTAGCCGAACTCGACGCTGCGCGCCGGGATGGTGCCCGCCGGGTGGAGCGCGCCCGGATGGAACTGCTGGAGCACTACCGCGCCCAGGGGCGCGGCGAGGCACCCGCGGACGATAAGGGCGACCTGGCGATGGGACAGGAGCCGATCACGGAGGAGCAGCGGTTGGTGGCCGCTCTGCACGAGGCCGAAGGCGGCCTAACGATGCGCCCGGTGCAGTACCCGATGGGCAACGGCGACGCGGACATCGCGCTGGTCGCGGTCGATGAGCGCGCCGAGGCGATGCACGAGGGCGCCGTGGAGATGCTCGCGGAGCGCGAGAGCGAACTCCAACAGCACGTGGCGTCGAACCTCACCGCGCTGGCGGTGGAGCGCGCTCCGCGCGCCGGGGAAATCCGGGACCGGGTGGCCGTGGTGCTGATAGAGGGCCGGGCGGTCGCGGATGCCTATGAGCGAACCAAGAACGGCTGGGTCGAACTGCTCAAGCTCGCGGGCCGGAAGGACCTGATCGCCGAGATCCCGGCGAACCCGCTGCGCGGCATCAACGGATTGGAGGCGGCGGTGTTGCCGATGCCGGTCAGCTTCACGTAACCCGCTGCGGCGGCGTGCCGTGCGTCCTGCGCTGGCCCTGGCTAGGCGCCCGCAGGACGCACGGCACGCCGCCGCAAGACGACAAACGGACAAAGGAGCACCGCAGTGGACGAACCCATAGACGAGCCCACCAAGGACGCCATCAAGTTCGGCGTCACCGAAGAACCACCGGAAGAACTGCCGCCCGGCATCGCCGGGCTGGTCGGAGCGGGTGGGCTTGGCCCGCTCGCCCCGACCCCGCCCACCGAAATCACCCACTAACACCAAGGAGACCATCATGGCTCGATTGAAACAAGCAGGGCCGCCCCGCGAGGTGCTGACCCCGGCGCCCATGAACCCCAAGCACCTCACCGACCGCCAGAACGGAATCCCTGCCCAGTTCCGGGCGGCCGACAAGGAAGGCGAGCAGGCCGCGCAGGACGGGACCACGGCTGGCGCTGACGGCATGCCACCGAACCCGAACACCGCGCCCGGCAGTAACAAGAGCATCCCGGCGCCGTTCCGGGACGCCATCGTCACGCCCGCCGGGTTCCACGTACCCTAGCCGCTATGCCCGGGGACTTGCCGCAGTCCCCGGGTATATGCTAGACTCCCCTGGCGTTAGGCTAACAACGACGCAGAAAGGCAGGCTACAGTGGACTTTACGGTGTATGTCCCCGATGACCTCGGGGAGCGACTAAAGAGCGTGGCGCCGAAGGTGAACTTCTCGGCACTGTTCCGGGAGGCGGCGAAATCAGAGCTAGACAGGCTCGACCGCACCGCCGAGATGGCTGGAGATGCGCAGGAGTTCGAGTTGGACATGCGGTTGCCGGAGGGCACCCCTTACGTGGGCGTGATCCGAGGCGAACAGCTCACCAACACCCACAACGGGTGCACCTTCTATCTAACCGACGACGGGCGGGTGCTCGCCTACTACGACAAACCGGCGGAAGGTGAGCCATACGTCGTGCAGGTCGAAAATGCTGGGGTCCAGTCGGGCTACGCCTCCAACGAAGATTTCATCAAGGTGGCCGCGGCGTTGGGCGAAAAGGCACGGTGTCAGCTATGAGCCGCCGAGTGTCGGGCACCATCGTGGAGAAGGACACAAAGCGTGGCCGCACCTACGGGCTGCGGTTCACCGCGTACGGTGAGCGCCGCTACATGACGCTGCCGGACGGCTCGACCCGGGAGGACGCGGAGCGCGAGCTTCGCGGCGTCCTGGCCGACGTGGAGCGCGGAACCTGGACGCCCCCGACGCCACCGCCCGCCCCGATGGTGGAGGCCGACCGGGACCCGCTGTTCTGGGACTTCGCGTCGGACTGGTTTGAGGCGGAAAAGGGCCGTTGGCGTGAGGCCACCCGGCTGGACTACGAGTGGCAGCTAACACACCACCTGCTCCCGTTCTTCAAGGACCACCGGCTGTCGCAGATGACCATTGCCGAGGTGGACCGCTACCGCCAGCACAAGGTGGACGCGGGCAAGCTGTCGGCCACGTCGATCAACAAAACGCTCACCCGGCTGGGGCAGGTGTTGGAGGTGGCCGTCGAGCGCGAGCTCATCCCGCGCAACCCCGTGAAGGTCGGGCGCCGCAAGCTCAAGGCACCGGCCAAACCCGCGGTCTATCTCGACAGCGCGGAGCAGGTGACCGCGCTACTGGTCGCCGCCGGGGAACTGGACGCCGAGGCCAAGTCCAACGGCCGCGTGCACCGCCGCAGGCAGCTTGAGTCGCTGGTGTTCGGAGGGCTGCGAATGGAGGAGTACATCTCGCTCGACTGGGCGGACGTTGACCTGGCGATGGGGAGGATGCGCGTGGGGGAGGCCAAGACCCCCGCAGGCATCCGCTACGTCACCCTGCTGCCGGTGCTGCGCGAGTCGCTGACGGCGCTCAAGGCGGAGGTGGACCCAAAGCCCGGGGAGCCGGTGTTCCCGACCCAGCGGGGTGGCCGCACGAACCCGGACAACTTCCGCGCGCGGATTCTCCGCAAGTCGGTGGAGCGCGCGAACGAGAACCTGGCGGCGCTCGGGCTGGTGCCGCTGCCGAAAGGACTGACGCCGCACAAGCTGCGCCACACGTTCGCCAGCATCCTCTATGCGCTCGGCTATGACCCGGGCGTGGTGATGGACGAGATGGGGCACACGGACCCCGCGCTCGCGCTGCGCCTGTATCGGCACGCGATGCGCCGCGGAGACGGTGAGAAGGCGAAGCTCCGCGCCCTGGTGAACGGCGAGGAATTGGCACTAATTGGCACTGGCGGCGATTCTGAGGTGTCAGTGCCCGATGACGCCACCCAGGTGGAAGCGCCGCAACCCCGCATCGCAGAGCCAGTTCTGACCATGCGCCCGGCTGGGATCGAACCAGCGACCTCTCGCTCCGGAGGCGAGCGCTCTATCCGCTGAGCTACGGGCGCGGAGCCACCGAGTTTATTGCGGGGAAGCGGTACTCGTCGCGTAGCGCCCCCGAGGTCGTGCGGCAATCCCGCCGCCAGCGTGGCCGGGCGGCCTCTCGGGCTTCCAGGTCCCTCGCCTGTAGGCTGACGCCGTGAAACCTTCCCTTGCCTTCCTGCTGGCCGTCTTCGCGTTTGTCGTCACCGGCTGCGGAAGCACGAGCACCGGAACCGCGACCACCGGAACCGCGACCATCGCTACTACGACCGGGCAGTCGACGGTGCAGGTCCAGGTCAAGGAATACCCGGCCCAGGTCCAGCACAACATCATCGTCGGCTGCACCACGAGTGGAGGCACGGCATCACAGTGCCGTTGCTACCTCAAGAAGCTCGAGGCTCACCTCACGGTCAAACAGCTGGCCGCCATCGAACGGGCCACCGGCCCGCCGTCTCCCAGCTTGGCCAAATACGCGAAGGAATGCCAGGGCGCATAGGGCAGCGCGGGTGCGAGTAGCATCACCGCCGTGCCCGACCGCGCCGATGTGACGTTCGACTCAGGCGGCGAGCGCTGCGCGGCCTGGCTGTACAGCCCGCAGGGAGCAACCGCGTGCGTCGTCCTTGCCCACGGCTGGACGGGGGTGCGCGAGCAGCGCCTGGACGCGTTCGCCGAGCGCTTCGCCGCCGCGGGGCTCGCCGCGCTCGTCTTCGACTACCGCCACTTCGGAGCCAGCGAGGGACAGCCGCGCAGCCTGCTCGACATCGGGCGCCAGCTCGCCGACTGGCGCGCCGCCGTCACCTACGCGCGCAGCCTCGAGGGCATCGACGCTGAACGCGTGGCCCTGTGGGGCAGCTCCTTCAGCGGCGGGCATGTCATCGAAATCGCCGCCCGCGACCCGCGCATCGCCGCCGTCGTCGCGCAGGTGCCCTTCATCGATGGCCTCGCCAACCTCATGCGCCTCGGCAAGGTGCACTCGCTGCGCCTCACCGTCGAGGGCATCAAGGACCAGGCGGGTGCGCTCCTGGGCCGCCCGCCGCACATGCTCGCCTCCGTCGGGCCGCCCGGCTCCACCGCCGTGATGACCTCGCCCGACGCCGAGCCCGGCTTCCTCGCGCTGAACCCTGAGGGTCTGTCCTGGCCCAACGAGGCCGCCGCGCGGATCGCTCTGCGCGTTGCCGCCTACCGCCCGATCCGCAGCGCCGAGCGAGTGCGCTGCCCGATCCTCTTCGCCGTCGCCGACGAGGACGCCGTCACTCCGCCCGACCTCGCCGAGAAGGCAGCCATGCGTGCGCCCCACAGTGAGATCCGCCACTACCCCGGCGGGCACTTCGACCCCTACGTGGGCGAGCTGTTCGAGCGCGTCGTCGCGGACGAGACCGAGTTCCTGCTGCGCACCCTCGGCGGATAGGGCAGTCGGGAGGGCGCCCCGGGGCGCGCGAACCGCACGCGGCGCGTCTGCCGTCGCTACCGTTGCCCGCATGGACCTCTCGGTGTTCTTCCTGGGCACGGCCGGCTCGGTGCCCAGCGCACGGCGGGGGCTGCCCGCGGTGCTCATCACCCGCGGCGGGGAGCGGCTGCTCGTGGACTGCGGCGAAGGCACCCAGCGCCAGCTGCTGCGCTCGGTGGGGCTCGTGGATCTGGACATGGTCTTCATCACGCACTTCCACGCCGACCACTGGCTGGGCCTGCCGGGGATGCTGAAGTCCTTCGCGCTGCGCGATCGCAGCGCGCCGCTGACCGTCTACGGGCCCGAGGGGCTCAGGGAGCTGATGGGCGAAATGCGCGTCGTATACGGCCGGCGCCTGCCGTATGAGCTGACCCTCCAGGAGATCGAGCCGTGGGGCGAGGTCGAGCTCGACGGCTATCGCGTGGCCGCGGTGCCTGTCAGGCACGGCAACCGCGTCGCCTACGGATACGCGCTGATCGAGGACGATCGCCCCGGCGAATTCGACCCCGCGGAGGCCGAGCGCCTCGGCGTCCGCCCGGGCCCGGACTTCGGGCGCCTGCAGCGCGGGGAGGTCGTCGGGGGCGTGCGCCCCGAGCAGGTGATGGGCGCCTCCCGCGAGGGGCGGCGCGTCGTCATCTCCGGGGACACCGCGCCCGTGCAGGCACTCGCCGTGGCCGCGCACCAGGCCGACCTGCTCGTCCACGAGGCCACGTTCGCCGAGGAGGAGGCCGAGCGCGCACGCGAGACCTTCCACAGCACGGCGCGCCAGGCCGCCGAGCTCGCGCGCGAGGCCGACGTCGGGCTGCTGGCGCTCACGCACATCTCCAGCCGCTACGCGGGCGGGGAGATCCGCGAGCAGGCGCGTGCGGTCTTCGCCGCCACCGAGGCGCCCCGCGACTTCGACACGATCGAGGTGCCGCTCCCGGAGCGCGGGAAGGCGACGCTCCAGATCGGAAGAGCGTCGTGTAGGGAAAGAGTGTAGATCTCGGTG
>CALAQT010000197.1 GCA_937888775.1 uncultured Actinomycetes bacterium
TGACCCCCGGCCGGAGAGCCCAGGTCACAGCCGCACGCTTACTGCACGTTCCGGGTTAACTCCCGTAACGGCGGCGGGTGCTCAAGTCAAGACCCAAACCTAGGCTTGCGTGGCCGAGGGGGGCGTGCCTGGGACGACAGGCCGCTTGACAATGAGGTAGGTACCTGAGGTGGCCAGCGCTGCGGGCAGGGAGTCGGTGCTCCGTGCCACCGCGCTGCTCGTCGACAGCAGAGCGAACGCTGAAGGATCTCCGGCGTGCCGCCGAGTTGGCGAGCCAGAGGGAACGCGAGTCCGGCCCGAAGCGCCGCGACCGGCGGTCAGGCTGATCGACGGGCGGAGAGCGGGGCTCAATCGGGGCAGTACAGGCAAATCCAGCTAGTCGCGGGCGTCCGCGTTCACACAGGTAGAGCGTCTTGACACTGCCTACGGCTTGCCCGCGTGCGGGACCTGGACGGTGGCTGTCAGGAGGACCGCTTCGCGCTCCTGGCGACGATTCATCTCGAGAAAGTCTGGTGCGGCACAGAGCAACAGCGTGCGCCCATCGTCGCCACCGAGTGCGCAGGCGAAGCAGCCGAGGCCCTCGGGCGTGCGAATCTCGTCGACGATCGCTCCACCCGGCGCGACGCGGATGCAACGTCCGCCTGCCTCGTCGGCCGCCCAGATGTGTCCTTCGGCATCGAGGGTGCACCCGTCTGGGCCGACAGTGATCTGCGGGAGCATCTGCTCGAGCGGCGCCAGGGCGGGCGTCGGTGCCAGCTGCGCCCACACGCGTCGATCGGTCAGCGACCCGTCCGCGGCAATCGTGAATGCGGTGTAGCGACAGCCGGCGGTCTCCCCGACGATCAGCGTTTTTCCATCGGGAGTGATCACCGAGCCATTGGGGAACATGAGCTCCTCGGCCACGACGCAGGCGGTGCCGTCCCGATCGATGCGCATCAACGGCGCCAACTGCGGATCGGCGAACGCCATCAGGTCAAAGCCAAAGCAGCCGACCCACGCGCGTCCCTGCCCGTCGACGACCATGTCGTTGAGCGAGCTGTCAGTGAATGCACTGAGGTCTGCATGAACGCTCACGTTCCCGTCAGGATCACGTCGCAACACCCGCTGATCCTTCATCGAGGCGACCAGCATCGCCCCGTCGGGCAGCCACCCCAGCCCTGACGGCTGATGTTCGACCTCCAGCACCCGCTCCTCGACCCCATCGACGCTGACGGTGTAGACCGCCTCGCGATAGAAGTCCGAAACCCACCAACGACCTTCGTGCCACCGGGGCGCCTCGAAGAAGGCCCCGCCCTCGAGCAGCTGGATCAGCGCTTGTGCGGTCATCCGACAACGATATGCCAAGAGATAGATGCCGCGCCACCCTTGGTCGGCCCTGCGCGGCGGTTGCGCCCACCGCGAAGACCAAGCGAGCGAGCCGCGGGCGCATCCGAATGCTGATCGCCGGCGCGATCCTAAGCGCAAGCGGCGATCGGGACTTTGAACCCCGGTAGGCTCACGTTCGTCGTGTGCGAGAGCGCTAACGTCGGAGACCGATGAAGGACCTGCACGGCACCGCATCCGCTTCTGTGGCCGCCCCGATCGAGGAGTGCTTTGCATTGGTCGAGGCGGTTGACCGCTACCCGTCTTGGTACCCGGACGTCGTGCGCGAGGCCGAGATCCTCGGACGCAACGGCGACGGTCATCCCACGAGGACGCGGGCGACGCTCCATGCGTCGGTGGGCCCGTTCGTCAAGGACTTCCATCTGTTGCTGGCTGTCACCGTGGAGCAGTTCAGCACCGTGAAGCTGACTCGGATCCCCCACGATTCCTCCGACCCAGAGCGGTTCGAGGTGATCTGGCGCCTTCAACCGGGCGGGGAGACCCGAGTACACCTCACGCTCGACGCGAACCTGTCGGTGCCTCGACTCGTCCCGGTCGGCGGGATCGGGGATTCGGTGGCCGCCGGCTTCGTCGCTGCGGCAGCAAACGCGCTGGTCAAACCGCGCGGCTAGGGGGTGTGCCGTCAGCGGCTAATACCGCGACGGCAACGACCAAGAGCATGTCAACCTGGCGCTCCAGATCAAGACCAACGGCCCGATCGCGGTCAAGCTCGCGGGCTGTGACCGCACGGTGCTGGCGGGATGGCCGGGAGTAACCCGGGTCGACCGCCGCAACCCTATCCGTCGCGCAGTGCCATGATCCCGCCGACCCCGCCCAGGTACAGCGTCGTCTTTCGGGTCCGCGGGTCGCGTCCGAGCGCGATTCCGGCGTAGTGGTTGTTGTAGAGCCCGCCGTGACCGGCGACGCGCTCCCAGACGACCTTGCCGGTGCGGTAGTCGAGCGCGGTCCAGTACCACACGCCGGAGGGGCCGTCCTTGACCTTCTGGTAGGTGTAGATCAGGCCGTTAGCAGTGTCGCCCTTGGCGACCGCGGAAGGCGTGCGGACGGTGTGGTTGCGCCACACGATCCGGCAGCCCGAGCCGTTCGGGGCGATGTCGATCCGGTCCATCCCGGGCGAGCTGACGAGCGCGAGGTTCCCGCCGACCTTCACGCCGCCGCCGATCACGTCATTCCACTTCTGCAGCACGTAGCCGTAGTTGTTCTCGACGATCAGCGATCGTCCCATCGAGATCGGAGAGTTCTCGTCCGCGGCGGCGTACTTGCCGAACACGGGGACCTGACAGACGACGCGCTGCTGCCCGGGCTGCAGGTGGTTCTCGGTGCGGTAGACGACGACGTCCATCGGCTCGCCGTTGTCGGTGATCGCGACGTAGGCCGGCGCCCGGGACATGCTGTGGCCGCTCAGTGGCCCGATCAGCGTCGGTGTCGTGCCCGAGCCCGCATTGATCTGACCAGGCTTGTGGACGCCGCTGTTGCGGTAGCGCACGCTCCAGATCAGCTGCGGCGTGAGATTCGCGCCGGCTCGGAACTTGTACATCGTCTTGTCGGTGACGACATACACGCCGTCGCTTCCGACCGCGAACGAGTTCTCGACCTGCTCGTCGAGAATCACCGAGCGGCAGCGTCCGGTCCGCCGGTCCAGGACGCCGACGGCGCCGTCGTAGCGGCCGACAAACCAGAGCCTGCCCTGGGCGTCGGGCAGCACCGACGGGATCCGGTCGCCTTGCGACAGGCACGGCGTCGGGTTGTAGTCGGCGACCTGCTTGAACTCCGGCGTGCCGTTCACGGTCTTCAGGGCAATGACCAGGATGTGGTCAGTGGACGCGGCCACAACGACGCGGTTGTGGTTGTCAAGGTAGAAGTACGCGCCGCCTGTCGTGTTCAGCGCCGGGTTGGTACCGGCCGGAGGTGGGACGAAGGGGAGCTGCAGGAAAGCCAGCGTCGCCAGAGTACGGGGATCGATCAGATACAGCCCGGGTCCGTGGGTGAGGTCGGTGCAGGTGCCGATCAGCCGACCCGCAGAATCGAACGTCAGCGTGATGCAGTCCCGGCCGATACCCGTCGAGAGCGTTTTCAGATCGTGTCCGAGCGGACCCGAGAGCGCAGTGTAGTTGTCGGTCGCCCAGGCGTCACCGTGGACGCTGTTGAGCGGGTCTGGCGCCATGAACGAGTCCTGCCAGGCCGGCCGAACCCCTGCGACGGGGTGCGCGGTCGCGGGCTTGCCGATGAACGCCGGCAGCGTCGGCGGCGGGCCCGTGTCCTCGATCGGCACCACGACAGTCACTGCCGCCGCCACCGCAGTGGCAACCAGCCCGACTAAAGCGATCGCGGCTGCCGCGATTGCCGGCACTCTACCTCGCACCATCCCTCACCTCCGCTCCGTAGGAGCGGCAATCATCGCCGATCCAGACCCACGGCGCGGGTGGCGGTCGCGGTGTCGCCGACGATCGCCATGCCGAGCCCGAGTGGCTCAAGTCCCGGCTGGCGGACGATCAACGCGAGGTGATCGTCAGCGGGGCTGCGACCCTGCATCTCCTCGACGCGGGCGACGTATGTCATCGCCTGATCATCGAGGGCGGTGACGATCCGCCTCGGTCGTCCGGTCGGGGCAAGGTCAGAGGCCGTCGATCTGCTCGGCCTCGTCCGGGCTCGGTACCCAGGAGCCGGCCACCGCATTGGCGCGAACCTGGTCGGGCGTCGTGGCGCCCGCGATCACCGAACTTACGCCGGGTCGCGCCGCGAGGCCGCCGATAGCAACGTCGAGCAGCGATCGTCCCGCCTGCGCGGCGAACGCCTCGAGCGCCTCGATCCGATCGAAGTCCGCCTTGGCCAGCACCTCGGCGCGGGCGGCCAGCCGGGTTCCGGGAGGCGCGGGCTCGCCGCGCCGGTACTTGCCCGTCAGCAGTCCGTTGGCGAGCGGGAAGAACGGCAGGATGCCGACGCCGTAGCGTTCGCAGGCAGGGACTAGCTCGGGCTCCACCGACCGGTCGAGCAAGCTGTACTGGTTCTGGGCGCTGATGAAGCGCGCCAGGCCGCGTTCGCGGCTCGTCGAGTCGGCCTCGGCTACCTGCCAGGCCGCGAAGTTCGAGGATCCGATGTAGCGCACCTTGCCTTCGGCCACCAACTCGGACATCGCTTCCAACGTCTCCTCCACGGGCGTCACGCGATCCGGCTGGTGGTACTGATACAGGTCGATGTGGTCGGTGCGCAAACGGCGCAGCGATGCCTCGATCGCCCGCCGGATGTAGCGCCGCGAGCCCCGCGCACCGTGGTCCTCGCCGTTGGCGCCACGCATGTCCATCCCGAACTTCGTCGCCAGCACAACCTCGTCACGCCGGTCCGCCAGCAACTCGCCGAGGACCGTTTCGCTGCCACCCTGATTGCCATAGATGTCAGCCGTGTCGAACAGCGTCACGCCCGCATCGAGCGCGGCCTGCACGACGGCCCGAGAACGCTCCAGGTCGATCCGCCCGCCAAAGTTGTTGCAGCCGACACCGACCACCGAGACGATCAGCCCCGAGCGGCCCAGCGGCCGGTAGCGCATCTCCGTCATCCCGCGTCTGCGCTGCGACGAACGAGCTCGACGTCGGCATCAAGCCGCGCCGGCATCTTCAGCCACTGCGTCTCGGAATCCTCCACGAAGGCGAGCATCCCGGGTCGGTCCATGAACCCGTCATCGATCCGCGTGACGGTCAGCTCGGCGCCGAGACGCGTGCGCAGACGATCGCCGATGCGGACCTCCGTCGTCTTGATCGTCGTTGCGGCCACGTCTACGCGAGCACGGCCTCGATCGCCCCGACCACGCGTTCGTCCTCGGGCTCGACCGGCGGTCGAAAGCGCGCGACGACCTCCCCGGCCGGCGAGACGAGGAACTTCTCGAAGTTCCACTCGACCTCGCCCGCTCGACCGTCAGCGTCGGGTGTGGAGGTCAGCCATTCGTAGAGCGGATGGCGGCGCTGCCCGTTGACCTCGAGCTTCGCCGTCATCGGGAACGTCGCCCCGTACGTCGTCGAGCAGAACGTCTGGATCTCCTCGGGAGTGCCCGGCTCCTGCCCGGCGAACTGATTACAGGGAACGCCGAGGACCGTGAACGCGGCGCCGCCGTAGCGCTGCTGGAGGTGCTCGAGCCCTGCGTACTGCGGTGTCAGGCCGCACTTCGACGCGACGTTGACGACGAGCACGGCCCGATTCTCGAGGAGCGTGCGATCCAGCGGCTGGCCATCGATCGTAGTTAGGTTCCAGTCCATGCGGCCATCCTAATGCAGACCGATCACTCGATTGAAACCCTCAGGTGCTCCCCGCTCCTGATCCGGCGCGCGAAGCTATGGACAAGGCCAGGTCGGACTGCTCATAGGCCATCCTGTTGTTGTCTCGACCGCCGCCGGGAGAGGGCCAAGACTG
>CALAQT010000198.1 GCA_937888775.1 uncultured Actinomycetes bacterium
ACCGAGATCTACACTCTTTCCCTACACGACGCTCTTCCTATCTAGGCGCCGGCGGCTCACCGCCGCGGGCGTGCTCGTGGCCGCGATCATCGGCGCCGCGCTCGCTCTGGGCGGCGGCTCCCACCCCGCGAGCGCACCCCACCTCGCCAAGGTCGGCGCGAGCGCCGCCGTGGCCAAGCCGATCTCGCACACCGGCGCGGGAGGCACGCCCGCCACCAAACCCCCGCCGAGCGCGCCGGCCGCCAAACCATCGGGGCCCTCTCCGGGATCGCTGCCGCAGACCCAAGCGCAGCCCTCGGGCCACAGCACCCTGTTCAGATCGCTGATGGCCTCGCTGTGGGCGGGAGTGGTCAAGGACTCGGTAACGAGCGCGCTGCCCGCGTTCTTCCCGCGCGGCTCCTACGTCCAGCTGAAGGCGATCGGCTCGCCCGGCTCGGACTGGCACTACCGGCTGGTGCACGACTACGCGATGGATATCGCCGCCGCGCATCGCCTGCTCGGATCGGGCGCCGCGCACGCACAGCTGGTGACGGTGAAGGTCGTCGACAGCTACTCCCACTGGGTGCCTTCAGGCGTCTGTTACAACAGCGTCGGCTACTACGAGATGCCCGACGCCCGCGTCGTCTACCGCGAGCACGGCCAGATCCACTCCTTCGGGATCGCCTCCATGATCTCCTGGCGCGGCGAGTGGTACGTGGTGCACCTCGGCGCGGTGCTGCGCGAAGGCGAAGAAGGCATCGTCGACGAACCCTCATCGGGAACGGGAAGCTCGGCCTACTCGGGCACGTGCTAGCGGGCGAGGGCGCGAGGGCGGCCCGCCCGCAGGCTTGCGAGGCCAGCGCATGCATGGCCGCGCCGCTGGGATCCGGGGCGGCGGTGCGTAGACTGTGCAGCGCGATCACCCGGCGCCCGCGGCGCTGTCGGAGCCGTTCCGCGGACACGCCCGGAGGACGCCATGCAGGACCGCGCCAGAGTAGCTCAGTCGGTTAGAGCAGCGGAATCATAATCCGCGTGTCGGGGGTTCGAGTCCCTCCTCTGGCATCACAGATAGACCGCATAGAAATGCGGGTTGCAGGGGTTGGGCAGCGGCTCGAGCGAGCCTTGAAGTGCCGGTGCGACGCGCTCTAACCGGTGCCGGCCGGCGCGACCGGGCGATGCGCCGCGCTCGTCAGCCGCTGCGGCAGCACGCGCCTTCGATCCGGCGCCTTCTCCTCGATGCGATCGATACTACCGCTGCTGATCACGGCCAGCGTCAACTCGCCCGCGCGCTCGCGCTGAGCTCGCGCGACCGCGTCGAGAGCCGACTCGCAGGCCCCGCAGCCGGGATCAGTGAAGAAGAGCGCAACCGGGCGACCCGGCGCGAGCAAAGAGTCGAGCGAGACCGGCTCGCCGTGGAGATCCCTGCCGGCGAAACGGGGAGCGGCCGTCCCCGGCTCAAGCGGTGGCAGCGCCTTCGCGCCCGCCCTCGCGGGGCTCCTACCAGCGCCCTCGGCCTCGAGGCGCAGGAGCAGCGTGCCGTTCTGCCGCAACAACTGCCAGCAGAACCATCCCAGGCCGGCGAGGCAGGCGAGCATGAAGACGATGGCCGGGCGATCCCTCGCCGCCGGCCACCAGAAGCGCCACCGCGGCCAACGCGCCCCATCGGGCCGTGGCGGCCGGAACCAGCGCCGCGGCGATCGCGAGCTCCGCGATCGGCAGCAGCAGCGCGCCCGCGGGGGCGCTGCGCGGCGGCGCCCCGAACGCCTCAATCGCACGTCGGGTGCCGGAGAGGTCTGCCAGCTTGGCCACCGCGGCCACCGCGAACACCACGGCCAAGAGTAGTTGCGAGAGCGATACCGCGAAAGACACTCGATTCCTTCCTGTTGCGTCCCGGGGGGCGGGAAGCACAATCGGCCTCGACCTCGACGACGATCCCGGCGAGTGCGGCTTATCGCCCGGGTCGCCGAAAGTCTCGGAGCCCGAACTCGGGGATTTCGCCAGCGTCCAAGAACGTGGTGTAGCAAAGAAATCCGCAACCGAACAAAGGACGGGGCGCTGGGATGCAGAACTCCAGGCGACGTAGGCTGGTGCCAATAAAACAATACGGAAGGCCTTAAATGCTATTATATTGGTACAGATGTCTAAGCGTCAGCACGCCTATTCCCCCACGGTCTACGAGGCCGCCGAGTTACTCGGCGCCGAGATCACGCAGGCGCGACTCGCGCGGCGCTGGACCGTGCGCGAACTCGCCGAGCGCGCCGGGATCAGCCCTGCCACCCTGCAGAAGGTAGAACGCGGCAACCCTACCGTCGCGCTGGGAACAGCGTTCGACGCCGCCACGCTGGTTGGAGTGCCCCTCTTCTACACGGACGGCTCCCGCCTCGCGGACGAGGCCGCACGCCTACGGCGCCCGACGCTTCTGCCGCGGGCGGTACGTCACCCTGGACGAGCGCTCGACAATGAGTTCTGAGCCGCCGGGCGAGGCATTTGTCTGGATCTGGCTGCCGGGCGCGCCGGAGCCGGTCGTGGCGGGACGCCTCGATGAGATTGGCGGCGAAGCGACCTTCGTCTACGGGCGAAGCTACCTCCAGCGATCGGACGCGATCTCGCTCTATACGCCCGAGCTACCGCTGACCGAGGGACGGGTCAGGCCGCTTCCGGGCCTCGACGCCCCCGGCTGCATCCTCGATGCTCGTCCAGATGCCTGGGGCCAGCGCGTGATCATGAACCGGCTGATCGGACCCGCCGCGGCCGAGGCAGACCCGGCGGACCTCGGCTTGATCACCTTGCTCCTCGAGTCTGGATCAGACCGCGTGGGCGCCCTGGACTTCCAGCGCTCCGCCGATAACTACGTCGCCCGCGCACGGGAGAACGCAAGCCTCGACACACTTGCCGGCTCGGCCCAGCGCGTCGAAGAAGGCATCCCCCTCTCGCCGGCACTGGATGCGGCGCTGCTCCATGGAAGTTCGATTGGCGGCGCTCGACCCAAGGCCCTGATCGACGACGGGCCGCGCAGGCTGATCGCCAAGTTCTCCTCGACGAGCGACACGTACGCGGTGGAGCAGGGCGAGTACGTCGCAATGGAGCTCGCGCGCCGCGCCGGCCTTGAGGTGGCCCCCGTCCAGCTCACCCATGCTCTCAAAAAGACGGCGCTGCTTGTCGAGCGCTTCGACCGGATACCGGGCACCCAGGAGCGGCGGAGTCTCGTCTCAGCTCTGACGATGCTCGGTCTCAACGAGCTCGCCGCCCGGCACGCCAGCTACGCCGACCTGGCCCAGATCATGAGGGCCAGCTTTACCGACCCGGGTTCGAGCCTGCGCGAGCTGTTCTCTCGGATCACGTTCAACATTCTCGTCGGCAACACCGACGACCACGCTCGCAACCACGCGGCCTTCTGGAACGGGCAGATGCTGACGCTGACCCCGGCCTATGACATCTGCCCGCAAGTGCGTAACACCGGGCGCGCGACGCAGGCGATGATCATCGGAGACGCCGCCGAGCGCTTCAAAGGGAGCCAGGTCGCCGGTTGCGTCAAGCGAGCCTACCTCTACCACCTGAGCCGGAAGGAGGCGTCGGCCATCGTGGATCATCAGATCGACGTCATCAAGAGCGACTGGGCCGAGGTCTGCGAGCAGGCAGAGCTCACGGAGACCGGCCGCAGCTACTTCTGGAAACGCCAGTTCCTGAACGACTACGCACTTGAGGGGTGGCCTCCGACCACGACGACCAAGCCGCTGGGCGCGGGAACATCGTCCTAGCGATCGTTGGGAGCCCGCGCAAGGGGATTCGTGGGTTGCGCGGGCTGGCTCACGCCGAGGCGCTCCGGCGTCCGCCGGTGCTCGCGTAGCCGGCGGCCGACCGCCAGGGTGGGTCCTTCGGCCCCACTTCGCGCGCCCCTGTCAGGGCTGCCACCCGCCCGCCCGGTAATCGTCCGTGCGCCTCGCTTACTCAGACCACTGTCACGGGCCGAACTTCGTCCCCGACTGATCAGAAACGACCCTGTCTAACGTCCGCATACAGACCTGGACTGGGCCCGTAAACGGGGCCGTGAACCCGTGTTTCGTGAACAAGGTTGCTGTCAAGGCCGCGATACGTCTTATCGTCGCCGGGGCGACGATCGTGACCATGGGATCCCCGGATCCCGATCTGAGGGAACCTCTCCGGCTCGAGGCACCCACCCCGCACACGCTCCTGCCAGGGCACAGCATACGGATGCCGCTCGACATCCTCGCACGGCGCATGTGGCGCGATCGAGGCGGCCCAGCTGCGGAGGGGGTCAAGTGGAGCGAAGTCTCGAGCGTTGCATCTCTCCTGCGGCCTTGAGTTCCCCGCGCGCTCGTGAGATGGTTGTGCGGTGGAGAACAACCCGGCACGTGAGCTCACGCCGAAAGAGGGCAACGTCGTTGACGAGTTGGCGGCGGTGCTCGTCGACCCGGACCTGCACACGGACATGCGAATGCACTTGCAGCAAGAAATCAGGCAGCTGCTGCGTGCCACGCACGAAGAGGCCCATGGTTCGGCGGGATCCGCGGCACATGAGAGCGCGCTGACGGCCCATGGGGAGCACCTTCCAGGCCTCGTGACGGCCGTGCTTACGGACCCCAACGTGCATTCGGAGCTGCGCATGCGGATCTCCCGCGAGATAACTGCGCTGCTCAGCACTGCCCGGGAGACCCCGCGTCGTGCGCAGCGCGAGGACTGAGCGAGCCGCCGCCTCCTCCCAGGCGGCCGCACGCCTGGGGTTCAGCCGCGGGCGGGCTTTGAGGCGCTCCCATCGTGGCCGTCGCGGCGAGGCCGCTCGAGGCGCCGCTCGACTTCGAGGACCTGCTGGGTGGTCTTCACGACGGTGTCGGGGTTGAGGCTGATCGAGTCGATGCCGAGCTCGACCAGAAACTCGGCCATGTCCGGGTAATCCGACGGCGCCTGCCCGCACAGCCCCGAGTGGATCCCGTTCCGGGCGCATCCCTGCACGGCAAGGCGGATCATCTCCTTGACGCCCTCGTCGCGCTCGTCGTAGTCGAAGGCGACGATCTCGGAATCACGGTCGACGCCGAGTGTCAGCTGCGTGAGGTCGTTTGAGCCGATGGAGAAGCCGTCGAACCGCTCGGCGAAGCGGTCGATCAGCACGACGTTGTTGGGGATCTCGCACATGGCGTAGACCTCCAGCCCGGCGCTGCCGCGCTCGAGCCCGAGCTCTGCCATGCGCGCCAGCACGCGGTCCGCCTCCTCCACGCGCCGGACGAACGGGAGCATCAGGATCACGTTGGTCAGACCCATCTCCTCACGCACCCGCTTCATCGCCCGGCACTCGAGCGCGAAGCCCTCTTCGTACGCCGGGTGGGCGTAGCGGGACGCGCCGCGGAACCCGAGCATCGGGTTGTCCTCCTCGGGCTCGAACCCCGCCCCCCCGAGCAGGCTCGCGTACTCGTTGGTCTTGAAGTCGGACATCCGCACGACCACCGGCTTGGGCCAGAATGCAGCGGCGATGGTGCCGATGCCCTCGGAGAGGCGCTCCACGAAGAAGTGCTCCCCGTCTCGGTACCCCTTCGTCAGCCGGGTTAGCGTATCTCGCGTCTCGGGGTCTCCCACCCTGTCGGGGTGAAGGAGCGCGAGCGGGTGAGCCCTTATGTACTCACTGATGATGAACTCCATCCGCGCCAGCCCGACGCCGTCGCTGGGGAGGAAGGACGTCTTGAACGCGAGCTCGGGGTTGCCGAGGTTGACCATGATCTGCGTCGCGGGGCGCTCGAGTTCGCCGATCTCGGTGTGCTCGACGCGGAACGGGATCTCGCCGCGGTACACGCGTCCACTGTCCCCCTCGGCACAAGAAACGGTCACGACTTCACCGCTGGCGATCTTCGTCGTAGAGTCGGCAGTGCCCACGACGGCTGGGATCCCCAGCTCGCGGGCGATGATCGCCGCGTGACACGTGCGTCCACCGCGGTTGGCGACGATCGCCGCCGCGGTCTTCATCACCGGCTCCCAGTCGGGCGTCGTGATATCCGCCACGAGCACCTCGCCGGCCTGGAAGTCCGCAAGCTGCGACAGGTTCTCGATCAGATGCGCGCGCCCGCAGGCGATCTTCTCCCCGACCGAGCGGCCCTCGACGAGGACCTCGCCCGTGCTCTCGAGCACGTAGCTCTCGAGAACCGTCTCCCTCCGCTGGGAGGCCACAGTCTCAGGCCGCGCCTGAACGACGTAGAGCTTCCCGTCGGTCCCGTCCTTGGCCCACTCCATGTCCATCGGGCGGCCGTAGTGGCGCTCGATCGCGATCGCGTAACCGGCCAGCTCGAGGATGTCCTCGTCCGCCAGGCAGTAGTGCCGGCGATCGGCCTTCGGTGTGGGCACGTTGCGCGTCGTGCGCTTGGTCTCTCCTTCGACGAGCACCATCTTGACCGCCTTGTCGCCGAGCAGGCGGCGCAGGACGCAGCGATGGCCTGCCTCGAAAGTGGGCTTGTGCACATAGAACTCGTCTGGGTCCACCGCGCCCTGGACGACGTTCTCTCCCAGCCCGTAGGCGCCCGTGATGAACACGACGTCGCGGAAGCCGGACTCAGTGTCGAGCGAGAAGAACACACCCGATGAGGCGAGATCCGAGCGCACCATCTTCATCACTCCGATCGACAGACCGATCGAGAAGTGGTCGAAGCCTTGGTCGATCCGGTAATGGATCGCGCGGTCGGTGAACATGCTCGCGAAACAGCGACGACAGGCGTCCAGCAGGCTCTCCTCGCCATGGATGTTCAGGTAGCTCTCGTGCTGGCCGGCGAAGCTCGCGCTCGGCAGGTCCTCGGCTGTCGCCGAGCTTCGCACCGCCAGATGGACGTCCTGGCCGGACTCCGACTGCAGTCGCCTGTAGCCGGCGAGGATCTGCTCCTTCAAATCGTCAGGTAGGGGCGCTCCATAGACGATCTCCCGAGCCCGCTTTGCGCGCCGTCGAAGGTCGGCGACGTCGCCAGGATCCAGGCTCCCGAGCTCGGCGCGCAGCGGCTCCCACGCGCCTGCCGTCTCGAGCACGTAGCGGTATGCGTCGGCCGTGATCGCGAACCCGTTCGGCACCCGCATGCCCTCGCCCGAGAGCGCCCTGTACATCTCGCCGAGCGACGCGTTCTTGCCGCCCACCAGCGGCACATCATCGATCCCGACCTCCTCGAAGAAACGGACGTACCGGCTGCTGGCCATGCTGCCTCCTTTGCCGAACCGCGGACCTCGGCCCTCATCCGAGCTGCCTCGCTCGGGCCGCCCGGCGTGTTTACGGGAACAGTAGGGCGAGTCTTGCCTTCGGCGCATCAGCAGTGCTCCGAAGGCTGATCAGGGGTTTACCGACCGCCGCTGCTCCGCGCATCGCGGAGGCTGTCTCCAGTGACCAGGGTGCCCTCTCCTGCAAGTGGGCCTTGCGAGCACGCCCCTAAGCGGGTCTCCCGCGAGATTCGCCGGGCCACCACTCCCCCGCCTTCACGCTGGCCACGTACGTGCACCTGCTCGACGACGACCTCCGGGAGCCGCTGACGATCCCCGGCGCCCCGGCCCGGTCCGAGGCTGCGCCGACTCCTGCATCGGCTCGGACATAGACTCCGAACATGCGACGCGCAGTCCGAGGCTCCCTCGTTGCACTCGTTCCCGTCCTGGGGCTCGTGGGCGTGACGGGATGCGGCGCGAGCCACACAGCGACGACCGTGGTCAACGCCGCGAACGCCGCTGACCGGACGGCTACCACGGCTGCCGCGACCCCGATTCTCGCCGGTCCGTGGGCTCCTTACCAGGAAGGCTACGGCCACGCCGAGCCGAGCACTGTCTTCAACGGCGGTGATCCGACCGGACTCGTCAAGCAGATCGAATGGCTGACCTGGGGCGGACCGCGGGCGGTCGGCGTCGGAAGCGGGTTCTATGTGGCTCCGAACCAGATCACGGCCGAGGGGCACCGCGCGGCGGCTGTGATCGTCGCCTTCAAGCTAGGTAGCTGCCACGGCCGGCCCGCGTACAACGCGGTCCAGTGGTACTTCCCCGAGTACCGGGAACACTTCAACCCCCACGCAACCGGCTACAAGCTCTGCAGCGGCTAAGGAGAATCCGCGTGTCGGGGGTTCGAGTCCCTTCTCTGGCATCGCCGCGCGTCAGTCAAGACGGCGGCCAGCCGGCCCGTGCGGCGACCGGCTTTCACCACCGCAGCAGGGCCGCGATCTGACCGTGCGCGAGCAGCGCCGCGGACTCATGACGCAGCACGGCCACCCCGATCGAGTGCTGTGCGGCCAGCGCGAGGACGTGCTCGCCGGCGTCGACCGGGGTGAGCGGCTCGCCGTCATCCGCGCAGCGACCGTCGCTCGAAGCTGACAGCCGGCCGCAGCGCGTGCACAGCCCGGCGGTGAGGCTCGACTGGTCGGCGAGCAGCATCAGCTCGACGCGCTGTTCGCGCAGGGCCACCAGGACGTCGTCGAGCCCCGCCGCGGCGGCGCCGCCGGTCCCCAACGAGTCCTCCAGGCGCGAGATCAGCGTGCGCTCGCGCTCGTGCTCGGCGGCTTCGACGACCGGGCTCACCGCACGCGCGATCTCCTCCACCTCCGCGTGCTCCAGGTCTTGCCTGATCACCCCCGCGACGCGGTCTCGCAGATCGCGATGCAGGTCCGCCTCGACGACCGGCCACAGCTCGTCGGAGGCGACGATCGCAAGGTGCTCGAAAGGGCGACGCTGGTGTGCGCGCAGCAACAGCTCGTCGGCGTGGCGCACATGCTGGGCGACCTGCTGCTCGATGCCGCGCTGGAAGCGCGCCTGCGACATGCCGCCCTGCGAGTGGCGCGCGTGCAGATCGTCCTCGATTGCAGCGAACTGGACCAGCCCCTCCGGCCCGCCGCGGAACAGTCGCGCCGTGCGCCTGCCGAACACGGCCACGCCCCAGTCTCCCGCTGCGGTCATGGCCGCGAGCGGCTCGAGCCACGGCACGGTGTCGACGACGGCCAGCGGCTCGACCGGCTCGGGCAGCGGAACGATCTCGAGCGCCCCGGTCGCGGCGCACGAGAAGATCGCGATGCCGCGCGCACCGCGCACGAGCTCGGGCTGATCCTGCAGGGCTTGGCGCACGCGTTTGGCGTCAGCGTCGTGAGCGCCGGCGCGCGAGAGCAACGCCGACAGCTCCGTATCACGCTCGGCTGGGGTCGGGAAGCGGCCGGGGTCCAGATCGAAGTACACGCTCAGCACGGGCTGCCCGTCGCTTTCCAGCCGCGCCAGTCGCTCGAGCGCCTCGGACGGGAGAGCGATGAGTGCCATGCAATGCAACCTAGGATCCCGCCGGGCAGCCGCCATCGTTGCGCTCCCGCAGGCGGCAGTCGGGTTTCTACGCGTCGCCCGAGTCGAGCAGCGGGCAGATGACGATCTCCCAGCACCGGGGCACCGGCGGCGGCGCTGGCGTAGACGACCGCAGCTACGATCGCCGCCGGGGCCTTGGCAGGCGCCCCAGCAGTCGCCGGCGCGACTTCCGGCGCCTCACCTTCAGCGGCTCGATCAGGCCGAGCAGGCGTGTCTCGGATCTCGCCCGGCGGCGAGCGAGGAGGCCACCGCCGAGCCCGAGCGCCGCGAGCGCGGCGAGGATCAGGCCTGGGGTGGACAGCTCGCGGCGGTACTCCTGCTGGACGGCCGGCCACACTTCGCGGTCGACCAGCTCGCTGACGGCGTCGGCGCGACCCGCGAGCCGCGCGGGCTCGATCGCCGGCAGGAACGCGACCTGCACCCGCCGGGGCTTGGGCAGCGGCCCGAGCCACAGCCGCTGCGTGCCGGCGATCGCCGCGGGGACGATGGGCGCGCCGGTCATCAGCGCCAGCCTGCCGGCACCATGGTGGGGAGAGCCGAGCGCGTGGGGATCCTCCACCCTGGTGCCCTCGGGGAAGACCACGAGCACATCGCCCTGCTCGAGGACCAGCCTGGCGGTCTTCAGGGCCTCGGCGTCCGACTCGCCGCGAAGCACCGGGAAGGCCCCGAGGCGTAGGAACAGCCAGCCCAGCAGCCCCCTGAACAGCTCTGCCTTGGCCATGTAGCGCACGTGGCGACGTGTCGAGATCCCGACGAAGAACGCGTCGAGGAAGCTCTTGTGGTTCGGCGCAACGATCGCGGACCCGCTGACCGGGATGTGCTCGCTCCCGGATATGCGCATGCGAAACCACAGCCGCAGTGCGGGTGTCAGCAGGAAGCGGACGAGGGCGTAGAGCGGGTTCAGCACACCCTGCTCGCGCGCCCGCTGGTGTGCCCTTGCGAGATGCGAGTGCTCGCGTTGGTCGGTCATCGCGCCGCCGCGAGCCGGCGCGCGGCCGGCGGGGCGGCGGGGCCGACCCGGGTCATCGCTGTGTCTCCGTCATGTCACCCGAGCCTTGCAGACGCCGGCGACGGCCCTGCAGCGCGGCGGCCGGTCCCGTAAAAACCCGCACGGCCGCTGGTAGGTATCGCCGATGCCGGCTCGTCATTCCATGCCTTAGGTTCGGGCGGTGTCCTCTGTGGTCGTTCCGCCGAACATGCCCGACTATGACGAGGCGCGCTCACAGTTCTCGTGGGCGCAGGCGCGAGCAGAGCTCGACGGCCTGCCGGGCGGCGGGCTGAACACCGCCCACGAGGCGGTCGACAGGCACGCGGACGGAGCGCTGGCGGACACAGCTGCGCTGCGCCTCCTCGGCAAGCACGGCGTGGCGCGCGACATCACCTACGCGGAGCTGCGGCGCGAGACAGCCCGGTTCGCCAACGTCCTGGAGTCGCTCGGCGTCGAGCGCGGGGAGCGCGTGTTCGTCCTCAGCGGCCGTATACCCGAGATGTACATCGCCGCGCTCGGCACGCTCAAGCACGGCAGCGTCTTCTCGCCGCTGTTCTCCGCGTTCGGGCCCGAGCCGATCGAGCAGCGGCTGCGGCTCGGCGACGCGCGGGTGCTGGTGACGACGCCCGCGCTCTACCGTCGCAAGGTGGCCGAGCTGCGCGCGCGGCTGCCGGGTCTCGAGCACGTGCTGCTCGCAGGCGAGGAGGCGGACGTCGCCGGAGTCCCCGACGTACATGACCTCCGCACGCTGATGGCCTCGGTCGAGCCCTCCAGCGAGATCGCACCGACAGCCGCGGAGGACCTCGCGCTGTTGCACTTCACGAGCGGCACGACGGGAACGCCGAAGGGCGCGATGCACGTGCACGAAGCGGTGCTCGCGCACCAGACCACCGGGCGCAGCGTTCTCGATCTCCACGCAGGCGATCGCTTCTGGTGCACAGCCGATCCCGGCTGGGTCACCGGGACCTCCTACGGGATCATCGCCCCGCTGACGCTCGGGGTGACGAGCATCGTCGAAGAGGCCGAGTTCGATGCCGATCGCTGGTACCGCACGCTCCAGGACGAGCGCGTGACCGTGTGGTACACGGCCCCGACGGCACTGCGCATGTTGATGAGGATCGGCGCCGAGGTGGCGCACGAGTACGACCTCACCGCGCTGCGGTTCATCGCCAGTGTCGGTGAGCCGCTCAACCCCGAGGTGGTCGAATGGAGCGAGAAGGCGTTCGGCATGCCCGTGCGCGACAACTGGTGGCAGACCGAGACGGGCGGGATCATGGTCGCCAACTTCCGCTCGATGGCCGTGCGCCCGGGGTCCATGAGGCGACCCCTGCCGGGGATCGAGGCGGGCGTGGTGCGGCGCGACGCCGAAGACCGGCCCGTGCTTCAGGGCGACGGCAGCCCCGAGCTCGCCGAGGCGGGCGAGCGGGGCGAGCTCGTCCTGCGAGCAGGCTGGCCGTCGATGTTCCGCGGCTACCTCGGCGAGGAGGCCCGCTACCAACGGTGCTTCGCCGCGGACTGGTATCTGACGGGTGACCTCGTCCGCCGCGACGAGGACGGCTACTACTGGTTCGTCGGCCGGGGCGATGACGTCATCAAGTCCGCCGGCCACCTGATCGGCCCATTCGAGGTTGAGAGCACGCTGCTGGCCCACCCGGCGGTCGCAGAGGCGGGCGTGATCGGCAAGCCGGACCCGGTGGCGGGAGAAATCGTCAAGGCGTTCGTGCTGCCCCTCACCGGCCGCGCCGACACCGGCCCGATGAAGGCGACCCGTGCCAGGGTTCCCGTCGTTTCTTGACCGCTTCAGGCGGCTGATCGCCCCGCCGGGACGCCCGGGCGAGGCGCTCGGGGTGCCCGCGTCGGGCGAGGATCTGCATGGCGAGCTGGGGCCCGTCTTCGAGCAGCTCGACGCGGTGGCCTCGCAGGCACGGGAGATCGAGCGTGAGGCGGCCGCCGAGGTGGAGCAGCGACGCACACGGGCGCATGAGCAGGCGACCGCGATCCTCGAGCGCGCCCGCGGCCACGCCGAAGAAGAGCGGACGCGCGCGGAGCTCGAGCAGCGCGAGGAGGTCAAGAGGCGGGCGGCCGAGCTGCAGGAGGAGTCCGGCCGGGAGGCGCAGCGCATCCGCGCGGCGAGCGCGGATCGCGTGCCGGAGCTCCTCTCGGAGGTGCTGGAGTGCGTGCGGCGCAGCGGCCGCTGACCCCCGGCTGGGTCGCAGGGAGCGTTCGTACCAGCCACATGCTCGGGCGGCGTCTCGGGCGCGACCGCGCGCTCTCGCTGGCGTCCTCTGCCTCGCTCGAGCAGGCCCTCGACGTGCTGGCTGGAAGCCCCTACGGGCGATCGGTGCGGAGAGGGATGGACCTCGCATCCGCCCAGCGCGCAGTCGCCGAGACGGCGCTCTGGCACGTGCGGGTGCTCGCCGGCTGGATGCCGCCGCGGGCAATCGATCTCGTCAGGACGCTCGCCGGGTGGTTCGAGCTGGCAAACATCGAGGACCGCCTCGACTACCTCGCCGGCGGCGCGCTGCGGGCTCCATTCGATCTCGGCGGCCTTGCCGTCGCCGGGGATGCGCTCGCCGGGGCAGCCGGCGTCGCCGAGGTGCGAGAGGCGCTGAGGGGTTCCGCGTGGGGCGATCCCGGCGGCGAGGACCCGGCCGCGTTGCGGGTCGCGCTGCGGCTGGCATGGTCGCGCCGGGTCGTTGCGACGGTGCCGGAGGCGCGCGAGTGGGCGCTCGGCGCGGTGGCGCTGCTGTTGGCCCGGGAGCTCCTGCTCGCCGGGCGCGCGCCGGAGCAGCTGGCGGCGCTCCGTCCTCCTGTCCCCGGCGGCGCCTGGATGGGATCGCGGAGCGTCGAGGCGCTGCGCCGGGCGTTGCCGGCGGACTGCGGGTGGCCGCTCGCCGGCCTCGTGGAGCCCGATGCGCTGTGGCTCGGCGAGGCCGCCTGGCGGCACCGGGTCGAGCAGGACGCGGAGAGCCTGGCGCGCGCCACCCAGCTCGGCAGAGATCGGAAGAGCACACGTCTGAACTCCAGTCACGCCAATATCTCGTATGCCG
>CALAQT010000199.1 GCA_937888775.1 uncultured Actinomycetes bacterium
CGGGCGCCGGCCGGCCGCACACCGGGCGCGCAGCGCACCCCGCGCCCGCCCAAACGGCGCTCTGACCTGTGGGCCCGGGTGCTGATTGCAATCCCGGCGGCGATCCTGGCAATCGTGTTCGTCGACCTGGGCGGACTCCCGTGGGCGCTGTTCATGATCGCCCTCGGCTGGCTGTGCCTGCATGAGCTCTACCGGATGCTGGCGCGCTGGCGGCCGGCCCCACTGGTCGGGTTCGCCTCGCTGGCGGCGATGGTCCTGGCCGGCCGCTACGGCACCCAGCGTGACGTCCTGGAGGTGGCGGTCGCGACGCTGCCGGTGCTGTTCCTGGTCGTCGTGGCGCGGGGCCAGAGTGCCGGCGTCACGGTCTCGGTCGCCGGTACTCTGCTCGGCGTCTTCTGGGTGGGTCTGGCCTTCGCCCACGCCGAGCTGCTGCGCGAGCTCCCGCACGGTGGCGCGGTGATGATCGACGTGCTGGTCGGAACGTTTCTGGGCGACACCGGGGCCTACCTGGGCGGGCGCCTGTTCGGACGCCGGCCGCTGGCGCCCCGGATCTCCCCCCACAAGACCGTCGAGGGCCTGTTCTGTGGCATGTTGATCGCGATGCTGTCGGTGTTCGTGGCCGGGCTGTTCCAGCTCTGGCTGACCCAGGGAGACGCGCTGCTGCTGGGTCTGGCCGTGGCGGTGCTCGGGCCTGTGGGCGACCTGTTCGAATCGGTCGTCAAGCGCGACGCCGGCACCAAGGACGCGGGCAAGGTGTTCGGCGCCCACGGCGGCGCGCTCGACCGTCTCGACGCGGTGATCTTCACGACCGTTGCCGGCTACTACGTCTGGCTCGCCCTCTCTCACTAGCCGCGCAACCGGTAACGGCGCCAGCCCATTACCCCACCTTCCTAGAATCTCACGCGTGCGTCGTCTCATCATCCTCGGCTCTACCGGGTCGATCGGAGTCCAGGCGCTCGACGTGGTGTCGCGCAGCCCCGACGAGCTGCGCGTGGTGGCGCTCAGCGCGCAGAGCGCCTGGGAGCCGCTGGTCGCCCAGGCGCGGGTCCGCGGCGTCAAGCGGATCGCCGTCTCGGACCCGGATGCGGCGGCGCGCGCCGGCGAGGCGTGGACGGAGGGCGAGGTGCTCGCAGGCCCCGACGGGCTCGTGCGGCTGATCGCCGAGACCGATTGCGATCTGGTCCTCAACGCGATCGTCGGCTCCGCCGGGCTGGTGCCCAGCGTGGCGGCGCTGGCGGAGGGGATCGATCTGGCCCTGGCCAACAAGGAGTCGCTGGTCGTGGGGGGCGAGCTGCTCACCCAGCTGGCCGAGGCCACCGGGGCCAGGATCATCCCGGTCGACTCCGAGCACTCGGCGATCCATCAGCTGCTCGCCGGTGAGCCACCGGGAACCGTCGACCGGCTGACCCTCACCGCCTCCGGCGGCCCGTTCCGCGGCCGCAGCGCCGCCGAGCTGGCGCGGGTGACGGTGGCCCAGGCACTGGACCACCCCACCTGGGAGATGGGCGGCAAGATCACGATCGACTCGGCCACTCTGATGAACAAGGGACTGGAGCTGATCGAGGCCCACCATCTGTTCGGAATGCCGTATGAGCAGATCGACGTCCTGGTCCATCCGCAGTCGATCGTGCACAGTCTGATCGCGCTCTGCGACGGCGCCACGCTCGCCCACCTCGGCTATCCGGACATGCGGGTCCCGATCTCCTATGCGCTGCACTATCCCGAGCGCGTGGACGTCCCGGTCAAGCGGCTGGACCTGGCCGAGGTCGGTGCCCTGACCTTCGAACCGGTCGACGATCAGACTTTCTCCTGCCTACGTCTGGCCCGTGAGGCCGGCCGGGTGGGGGGCACGGCCCCGTGCACGCTGAACGCGGCCAACGAGGTCGCGGTGCACGCGTTCCTGCGTGAGCGACTGCGGTTCTTGGACATCGCCGGGGTGGTCGGGCGGACGCTCGACGAGCTGCCCCCCGAGCGCGTCCATTCGTTTGATTCCCTGGCCGAGGCCGATGCCGACGCGCGACGGGTGGCCAGCGGGCTGGTGGCAACCCATACGGTCGCTTGAGCGGCCGCAAAGCCTGGCTTGACACACTGAGAGCCGCTTGTCCTACCTGCTCGCATTTCTCGGCTTTGCCGCGCTGATCATCCTGCACGAGGCCGGCCACTTCCTCGCGGCCAAGGCGGTGGGCATGCGCGTCGAGCGCTTCTCGCTGTTCTTCGGTCCGATGCTGGTCAAGGTGCGCCGCGGCGAGACCGAGTACGGGATCGGCCCGATCCCGCTGGGGGGCTACGTGAAGATCACCGGGATGAACCCGGCCGAGGAGATCGCGCCCGAGGATCTGCCGCGCGCGTACTTCAACCAGTCGGTGTGGAAGCGGGTGGTGGTGATCCTGGCCGGCCCCGCGGTCAACCTGCTGATCGCCTTTGGAATCGTCTGGGCGCTGCTGCTGTCAAACGGCCAGTCGACGGGAACGCCGGTCAACCGCGTCGCCGCCGTGGTGACCAACTCGGCGGCCAGCGGGAGCCTGCGACCGGGCGACCAGCTGGTCTCGATCGACGGGATCTCCGGATCCCCGGCCAAGCTGCGCAGCCAGATCGCCGGCCACAAGTGCGCGGGCGCGCAGACCAGTGGCTGTCTGGCGGCGACCCCGGCCCGGGTGGTCGTGCGTCGTGACGGGCGCCTGCTGACCTTCGACTTGCGTCCCCGTTACAGCTCGAGCGAGAAGCGGCCCCTGGTCGGGTTCGAGTTCGGCGTCAGGTACAGCACGGCCTATCCGAGCACGTTCCACGGGGCATCGCTGGCCGTCACCGGACTGTGGTCGGTCACCAAGCAGACGGTGTCGACGATCGCGCGCGTGTTCGAACCCCAGGAGCGCAAGCAGCTGTCGGGGGTCGTCGGTGGTTACACGGTCACCCAGGAATCCTTCGCCCAAAGCCCCGCGCGGGCGCTCGAGGTGCTGGCTCTGATCTCGCTGTCGCTGGCGGTGATCAATCTGTTCCCGTTTCTGCCGCTCGACGGGGGCCATGTGTTCTGGGCGCTGGCCGAGAAGGTGCGCGGCCGGCGGATTCCCTTCGCGGTCATGGAGCGCGCCGGCATCGTCGGCTTCGTGCTGATCCTGCTGCTGTTCGTGATCGGGCTCAGCAACGACCTTTCGACGCTCAGCGGCAAGGGGTTCAACATCCGCTAGGGCACTTGGTGGCATCAGGGTCAGGAAGCCGTGGGCGAGCGCGGCAGCTGCGATAGCCTCAGCCGCCAAGGGAAAACGTGGCCAGGAGGAGTACATGGAGAGCACGACGATCACGGCTGTGCCCGGCAGGGCCGTCGACGCCTCGACGCTCACCGAGGCGCTGTGGCGGACCGCCGCCGCTCACCCGGAGATCGTTGCGGTGCGCACGCCCGACGACAGCGTCTCGCTGACCTGGTCAGAGCTGCTGGAGCGGGTGCAGGCGGCGGCCGGCGGTCTGGCCAAGCTCGGCGTCGGGCACGGCGACACGGTCGCGCTGATGCTGGGCAACCGCCCCGAGTTCCACATTGTCGACCTAGCCGCCGCCAGCCTCGGCGCCACTCCGTTCTCGATCTACCTCACCTATCCGCCGGAGCAGATCGAGTACCTGTGTGCCGATGCCGGCTGTCGGGTGGCGATCGTCGAGCAGGAGTACCTGGCGGCGATGCTCGCAGTGCGCGAGCGGCTGCCGGCGCTCGAGCACGTGATCGTCGTCGACGGCGACCCGGCGCCGGACACGATTCCGCTGGCCGAGCTGGAGCGATCCAATCCGGGCTTCGACGCCGCCGCCGCCGCGTCCCGGGTCCGCCCTGAGGACATCGTGACGCTGATCTACACCTCAGGCACCACCGGGCATCCCAAGGGTGTGCAGCTCACCCACCACGCGGTCATGTTCAGTGCGCGGACGGTCGAAGCGGTGATCGCGTTCGCACCCGGCTCGAGGGTGATCTCATGGCTGCCGGCGGCCCACGTCGCCGAGCGCACCGCCCATCACTACATCCCGGTGGTCTACGCGGGAACGGTCACCTGCTGTCCCAACCCTCGCGAGGTGCTCTCCTACCTGCCGCAGGTCCGCCCGCACTGGTTCTTTGCCGTGCCGCGGATCTGGGAGAAGCTCAAGGCCGGGCTGGAGGCAATGCTCGCCGGTCAGCCTGAGGAGCAACGCCGCCCGGTGCAGGAGGGTCTGCAGGCCGCCGTGAAACGCGTGCGTCTACGGCAGCAGGGTCTGCCGGTTCCCGACGATCTGGAGGCGGCGGTCGCCCGCGCCGATCAGGAGGTGTTCTCCAAGCTGCGTGAGATGCTCGGTCTCGACCAGGCGCTCGCCGTCAACGTCGGAGCCGCGCCGACGCCCGTCGACGTGTTGGAATTCTTCCACGCGCTGGGGATCGAGCTGGCGGAGCTGTGGGGGATGTCTGAGACCTGCGGGGTCGGGTCGGTCAACCGGCCCGGGCACGTCAAGATCGGAACCGTGGGACCGGCGGCGCCGGGGGTGGAGCTGAGGATCGCCGACGACGGCGAGTTGCTGTGCCGAGGCGAGTTCCTGATGGCCGGCTACCGCAACGCTCCTGAGAAGACCGCCGAGGCGATCGATCCCGACGGCTGGCTGCACACCGGCGACATCGGATCGATCGACGCCGACGGTTTCTTGAAGATCGTCGACCGCAAGAAGGAGCTGATCATCAACTCGGCCGGCAAGAACATGTCCCCGGCCAACATCGAGGCGGCGATCAAGTCCGGCAGTCCGCTGATCGGCCAGGCGTGCGCCATCGGCGACGGCCGGCCCTACAACACCGCGCTGATCGTGCTCGATGTCGATTTCGCGCCGCAATGGGCCGCTCAGCACGGCCTCGTCGGCACCACGCTGGAGGCGCTCGCGCATGATCCGGTGATGATCGAGGCCGTCCAGGCCGGCGTCGACGCCGCCAACCAGCGATTGGCGCGAGTGGAGCAGATCAAGCGCTTCACGATCATCCCCGGTGACTGGCTGCCGGGCGGCGATGAGCTCACCCCCACGATCAAGCTCAAGCGCAAGCCGATCGCCGCCAAGTACGAGCAGGCGATCGCCGAGATGTACAAGCGCTAGTTATGCACCGGGCCTCAGGGCTCCGGCTTGCCCTTGATGCGGCCGCGGTGTGCCAACCATCGCTATAAACTCCGCGGATGTTGCGCCGAACGGTCGCTGTGCTCGCGGGCCGGTTCGGTCTTGTCGGCGTGCTCGTCTGCGGTGCGCTCGCCTTCGCCGGTACGCCGGCCCAGGCGTCCGCGCTGAACGAAGTACGCGTCTCCGGCGTTCAGACGGATGTGTCCTGTCTCAGCTCCAAGCTGTGCGTGCTCGCGGGGTATGACAACCACGGTGTGGGCGATCTGATCCCGCTGTTAGGTGGAGTGCCCGGGCGCTTGTCGACGGTGGCCGGGACGCAGGGGATTTACGGGGTGAGTTGCCCGAGCGCCTCGGGATGCGTGGCGCTCGGCCGGACGAGCAATGACATCGGGGCGATGCTGATCAGCATCAACGGCTCCGGATTGCTGACCAAGACGGTGTCGGTGAAGGTGCCGAGCGGCGTGACGCTTGATCGGATCGCCTGCACCGGCGTCCACAGCTGCGAGGTGGCCGGGACAGACATCTTCGTCTCGCACGCAGTCGAGGTCGGATCATGGAATGGGCACACGCTCAGCTTGCACCGAGTTGGCGCCCCGGCGGGCTCCACCGACACGGTCGTGGAGGGGGTCTCGTGCTCGGGCACCGCCTGCGAGGTGGTCGGATACGCCGAGAAGGTCGCCGTCGTCAAAGGGCTGATCGTGACTATTAGCCACGGCAAGCCGACCGGATTGCACGTCGTCCCCGGTGATTCGCTTTACGGAGTCTCATGCACGAGCGCGACGCTCTGCTATGCGTCCGGATTCAACCAGTCGGGCGGGCTGATCCTAACGGTCAAGCGTGGGGTCGCCAGCGCCCCCGCTCACGTCGCGTCGGACCTGTCCGGGATCGCCTGCCGCGGTACCGCCTGCACGGCCGTGGGCGAGCAACTCCCGCCCCCGCCGACGACAGCGGCGTTTTACGGCTCGCTGGTCACCGTGTCGTCGGGCAAAGTGATCGCCAGCCAGCTGGTCCCCGCCAGTGGTGGCTACAACTCCGTGGCCGCTGCGCGCGGCGGTTTCTTCGCCGCGGTGGGCTCGGCCCAGGGCGCCGGGTCGGAAGTCACAACCGGCTGAGCGTGACCACGGCCAGCCCCAGAGCGCATGAGCGCCCGGACGATGGTCGTGCGCCTCGGTCAGGTCAGCCTGGCCCTCCGTATCGGATCGCCGAGCCTGACACGCCGAACCGAGCTGCGAGCGCTTGCCCGCGCGGTCCTGGCTCCCGTCGTCTGCAACGGGGAGCCCGCATCACCCGGTATATGATCGGTACCGCTTCGCCTCAGACCCCGGCGGGCGGTGCTTTCCGGCTCCAACTCGCGGCCGGCGTCCATGTGTCGACCCGTGTGTCCAGGCCCACGGACCTCCGTAGTTCGCTGACTTGAGCAGAGATCATGTCCGTCGTCACCCCCCGCTCCATCGAGGCTGTGCCCTTGCGTCCCGCCGCCGAGCGGGCGACCGGGGCGTCCACCATCGGGCGTATGGTCCTGTTGGCCGCCGAGCGAGGCGACGAGGTAGCGTTGCGCTACCCCGGCGGCGGGCAGACGCAGACAATCAGCTACGCGCAGATGGCGGGCCGATGCCGGGGGATCGCACGTGGTCTGATCGCTCTGGGTCTGCAGTCCGGGGACACGGTCTCGATTCTCAGTTCCACGCGGGTGGAGTGGACGCTGTGCGATCTCGGATCGCTGTGCGCGGGGGCCGTGGTGGCCCCGATTTACCACACCAACGCTCCCGAGGAATGTGGTTATGTGCTCGCGGACTCCCAAGCCCGGCTGGTGTTCTGCGAGGACTCAGAGCAAGCCGCGAAGATTGCCCAGATCCGCGAGCAATGTCCTGCGCTGCTGCACGTGGTGATGATCGACGGCACGGCGCCAGGGGCGATCACGATGGACGATCTGATCCGCCGCGGTGAGGAGGTGGACACTCAGACGGTCGACCGGCGCATCGAGGCGGTCGCACCCGGGGACCTGGTCACGATCGTCTACACCTCGGGCACCACCGGGCCGCCCAAGGGCTGTGCGCTCAGCCACGCCAACTTCATCGCCGCGACGACGATGTCGCAAGGGATGTTGCGGCTGGACGATATCCAGCCGGTCGTCTACCAGTTCTTGCCGCTGGCGCATGTGTTTGCCCGCGTGATCCAAACCGTTGTCCTCGACGTCGGCGGGACACTGGTCTTCTGGTCAGGTGATTCCAAGCGGATCGTGGCTGACCTCGCCGAGGCGCAGCCCACGCACCTGCCCGCGGTGCCGCGGATCTATGAGAAGGTCCACACGGCCGTGATGAGCGACCTGCAACGCCAGAGCCCGGCGCGCCGCGCCGTTTTCCGCTGGGCGCTGTCCGAGGGCAGCCGGGCGCGGCGCCGGCAGCGAGCGGGCGGGCGTCTGGGCCCGCTTGCTTCAGCTCGCCACCGGCTGGCCGACCGCCTGGTGCTCTGCAAGGTGCGCAGCGTATTCGGCCCGCGGCTGATCATGGGCATCGTGGGTGCCGCACCCATGAGCCGCGACCTGCTGGAGTTCTTTGATGCCTGCGGCGTGCTGGTCCTGGAGGGCTGGGGCATGACCGAGACCTGCTCGGTGGGCACGTTGAACCCACCTGACGCTCCGCGTTTCGGCACGATCGGGCGGGCGATGCCCGGCTGCGAGATGCGGATCGCCGACGATGGCGAGATCCTGGTGCGCGGACCGCAGGTGTTCTGCGGCTATTACCGAAATCCAAACGCCACCGCCGAGCTGATGGAGGGCGACTGGCTGCACAGCGGCGATCTGGGGTCCGTGTCACAGGACGGCTACGTGAGCATCACCGGCCGCAAGAAGGATCTCATCATCACCTCCAGCGGCAAGAACATCGCGCCCCAGAACATCGAGACCGGGCTACGCGATACCCGCTGGATCTCCCACGCCGTCGTGTATGGCGACCAGCGCCCCTACCTGGTCTGCCTGCTCACGCTCGACCCCGATGAGGCTCACAACTTAAGCGAGCAGCTGGGCATCGCCGGCGACCTGGCCTCAATGGCCCGCGACGAGCGTGTGCACGCCGCTGTGCAATGCGACGTCGACGCCAACAACCGCCGCTTTGCGCGCATCGAACAGATCAAGCGCTTTGAGATCCTCGACCACGACCTCTCAGAATCCAACGGCGAGCTGACGCCCACCCTGAAGGTCAAGCGCAACGCCGTCTATAACCACTACGCCCCGATCTTCCAGCGGCTCTACGAAACCGGCGCAACGGTTTCGCAACGCCCCCAGCCGCCGCCTGACGGGGAGGTGCGCTGATGGACGAGCCGGCGGCGGGCGTCAGCCCGTGGCCCGGACCACTAGCGTGCCGGGGCGAGCGCGACCGGGGACGGTGATCCGGCGGCGATCGACTGCGACAGCAGCTCCACCGGATGGCGGATCGGCAGGGGATGTCCCAGGTCACGCAGATGGCGATCGAGCTGCGCCGCGCAGCCTGGATTGGCGGCCGCGATCAACTCGGCGCCGGTGGCGAGCAGGTTTCGGGCCTTACGAAGCCCCAGCTCAGCCGCCGCCTCGGGCGCGACCAAGTTGTAGATCCCGGCCGAGCCGCAGCATACATCGCGCTCTAGGGCCACCTCCAGCAATTCAAGCTGCGGGATCGACTCCAGCAGCGTGCGCGGCGGCACCCGGACGCCCTGGGCGTGGGCGAGATGGCACGCGTCGTGGTAGACGACCCGTGCCGGGATCGGGCCGCGGGGCGCCTGGGGCTCCACCGAGCCCAGCAGCTCGCACACATCGCATACGCGGGCCGAGAACTCATGTGCCTCCGGGGTGCCGAGCAGCTCGCCGTACTCCTTCATCGCCGAGCCGCAACCGGCGGCGTTGACGACGATGTGATCGAGTCCAGCGGTGCCGCTCGCGGTAGCGAACGCCGCAATCGTCGCCCGCGCCCGGGTGATCGCCGCAGGCTCCTCACCAGCGTGGAACTCCAGCGCTCCGCAGCACTCGGGCATCGCCGGGGCGATCACCTCATAGCCCTCAGCGGCCAGCGCGTGGATCGTGGCGCGGTGCACCTGGGGGTAGAACACGCGCTGCACGCAGCCCAGCAGCAGCCCGACGCGCCCACGTCGCTTGCCTACCGCCGGCGTGCGCTCGGGCAGCGCGGCTTCACGCGCGGCGTGCAGCGGCGCTCTGGGCGCGACCTTGGCGAGCGCCGACACGCGCTCGGGCAATCGCTCGACGCCGAGCTTGCGTGAGGCGGCCAGCAGTGGCACCAACGCGCGCAGCCGTTTGGGATGGGGCAGGGTCTCAAACAGGAGCCGGCGCAGCGCTCGCTCGCTGCGGGTTCGCTCATGGTGGCGCTCGACCTGGGGTCGGACGCGCTCGATCAGCCGGTCATAGCGAACGCCGGAGGGACAGGAGGTGACGCAGGCCATGCAGCCCAGGCAGCGGTCGAAGTGGATGACCATCTCGTCGGACATCTCGGCGCCGGCCTTCAGCCCCTCGCCGATCAGCACGATTCGCCCGCGCGGCGAATCGGCCTCGTTGCCCCACAGGACATAGGTCGGACAGCTGTCCAGGCAGAAGCCGCAGTGGACGCAGTCATCGATCACCGCCTGCTCGGGAGGCCGGTTGGCGTCAAACGCCGGCACGGCTCAGATTCCGCCCACGAACAGCCCCGGGTTGCACACGCCAGTGGGGTCAAAGCGCGCCTTGATCCGACGCATCAGCTCCAGTGCACCCGCGTCGGGCGAGCCCCAGGGGTCCAGTTCGCGGCGGGCCTCCGCGGGTGCGTCGAGCACGATCGAGACCGACCCGGGTGGCAGCGCCCGGCGCAGACGCCCCACGGCGTCCACCTCGAGTTCGACGAAGCTGCACCCCAGCGCCGCGCGGCCCACGAGTGTTCCGTCGCAGTCGGCGACCGCACGCAGCACGGACGCCAGCTGGCTCGGCCGGGCGGCGAGCCTGATCAGGGCGCCGTGCGTTGAGCGCTGACGGGCCCGCTGTCGCTCCCACAGCAGCTCGTCGTCGGCGACTACGTCGATCTGCTCCAGCTCCTGCTCGCGCAGCAGTCGCGCGGCGCGCTTGCAACGGCGCGCCGCCTCGGTGCCTCCGCAGCGCGCCAGCAGCTCGCCCCGGCCGGCGTGCCAGCCCACATCGAGTGCCTCGAACTCAAACGGCGCCGCGGTCAGCACCAGGGCGGCCGCACTCAGCACATCCGGGTTAGCGGTTGATCCGAGCGCGGTCGCCGTGGTCGCCGGCAGCGGATGCAGGCGCACGCTCACTGACAGGATCATCCCCAGCGTGCCGAACGAGCCGGCGAACAGCTTGGCCAGGTCATACCCTGCCACGTTCTTGATCACCTTGCTGCCAGTGCGGGCGATCGTGCCGTCGCCCAGCGCGAAGGTCATGCCGACCACCAGATCCCGCGGAGCGCCGTAGCGATGGCGCAGCGGACCGCTGTCGCCGGTGGCGACGATGCCGCCGATGGTGGCGGCGCCGTCGGCACCGGTGGGGGGGTCGAGCGCAAGCATCTGCCCGGCCCGCGCGAAGGTCTGCTGCGCGCGCGCCAGTGGCACGCCCGCCTCCATGATCGCCGTCAGATCGCCGGCGTTGTGCTCGACGATCTCCGTCAGTGCGGTGCTGCGCAGCTCCACATCGGGCGGGTCGGCCGGCCGGCCCCAGCCGAGCTTCGTGCCCGCCCCCCGGATCCGCACCGCCGTGCCCGCCACGCTGCACTGCGCCAGCGTCGCGGCCGCGGCTTCGAAGGTCTGAGGCACGGCCGGCTGCAGCGCGGTCGCCATCTCGACCACTAGAAGCGCTCGGCCACGCCGGCGCGCTCCAGCGGGTGCTCGCGGTAGGGGCCGGGAACCTCGCCGCACAGGCGCGGGGTCGGCATCACCTTGCCGGGGTTGGCCAGTCCGCGCGGATCGAAGGCGCAGCGCAGCCTCTGGAAGCTGGCCAGATCTGGCTCGGAGAACATCGACGGCATATAGCCCTTCTTGTCCACACCGACTCCGTGCTCGCCGGTGATCGAACCGCCGGCGTCGACGCACGCCTTGACTATCAGTCCCGCCAGCTCCTCGGCGCGCTCGGGCTCGCCCTCACGCGCCGCGTCGTAGCACACCAGCGGGTGCAGGTTGCCGTCTCCGGCATGAAACACGTTGGCCACCTGCAGCCCGTACTCGGCCCCCAATGCGTCGATCTGCCGCAGCACTTCCGACAGCCGGGTGCGCGGGATCACGCCGTCCTGCACGTAGTAGGCCGGCGCGATCCGCCCCATCGCGGCGAACGCTGCCTTGCGCGTTCTCCAGATCAGATCCCGCTCGGCGCCGGTGAGCGCGACCCTCACGTCAAGCGACCCGGCCGACAAGCACAGCTCCATCAACTGCTCGAGCCGGGTGGTGCACTCCTCGCTGGGCCCGTCGAGCTCGACCACGAGCGCGGCACCCGCGTCGAGGCGGTAGCCGGCCCCGGTGGCCTGCTCGGCGGCCTTGATCGAGAGGCGGTCCATCATCTCGATCGCGCCGGGCACGATCCCCGCGTTGACGATCGCCGAGACCGCGTCGCCGGCGGCGCCGGTGTCCTCAAAGAAGGCCAGCAGGGTGCGGATGCTCTGTGGCGTTGGGATCACCCGCAGCGTGATCTTGGTGGCCACCCCCAGCGTGCCCTCCGAGCCGACAAACGCCCCCAGCAGGTCATACCCGGGCGCGTCGCGCGTGAGCGTCGCGACCGAGCCGTCGGCGAGCACGACCTCCAGCCCGGTGACGTAGTTGGTCGTAAAACCGTACTTGAAGCAGTGCGCCCCACCGGAGTTCTCGGCCACGTTGCCGCCGATCGAGCAGACGATCTGACTGGACGGATCCGGCGGGTAGAAGTGGGTCGGCGCCACCGCGGCGGACACGGCCAGGTTGGTGACGCCCGGCTCGACGACGACCTCGGAGTCATCGAGGTTGACCGACAGGATCCGCCGTAGGCGCGCCAGCACGATCAGCACGCCCTGCGCGACGGGCAGCGCGCCGCCCGACAGCCCGGTCCCCGATCCCCGGGCGACCCATGGCACCTCGGCCTCAGAGCATGCGGCCACGACCTGGCGGACCTGCTCGGCGCTGCCCGGCAGCACGGCCGCCGCCGGCGTCTGCTGGTACTGGGCCAGACCGTCGGATCGGTAGGTCGCGAGCTCATGCTGATGGGTCAGCACGTGCTCGCGACCGCAGATCCCGTGAAGGCGTGAGATCAGCTCGGGCGCGCCGGACGGCATCGCCCTCCAGTATTCCCGATCGAGGCGTCTTTGGTACCGCTAACGCACCTTGACCACGACGTGACGGCTGTAGACGGTCGCGCCCGGCGCGCCCGTGGGGAGCAGCGAATCCGTGCGCGGATAGGTCCAGGTCAGCCTCACGGTCCCGCTCGAGGGGAACTTCATGCCGATGTCGAAGTAACCCTCGCGGCTGGAGATCTTGACCGTATTGATCGTCTTGAACGCACCGCGCGAGCCCGACTGCAGCTGAATCTGAACCTCTTGGGCCGCATGCGTGTCGCTGGTCATGAAGCCGGCCGGGCGCACGTCGCCCCAGACCTCGACGTTCTGGCCGCGCTTGAACGCAGTCACCGGCATGTAGAGCGGCAGACGGTAGGCGCTGAAGGTCTGCTTCTGGGCTCCGCTCGCGGTCAGCAGACCGCTGGCGAAGAGGCCCTGACCTTTGACGCTGGGCGGATCGTTCAGCAGGAACTGCATGTAGGACTTGATCCGCGGGTTCTTATAGCTGAGGTACTCGGCCCAATTGAGGTAATAGGCCGCGGTCGCCGGCGACACGTAGTGACCGCCGCCTGGAACCGCGCTGACGTTCGGCGGGTCGGTTATGTAACCGTACTCGTCGTTATAGATCGGGAACTTCTTGGCGCTGCCGTAGACCTTCTGCGTGCGGTCGAGCACGAGGGCAAGGTTGCCCAGGTCAGGGAAGGCGGCGAAGTTCGGATCCGAGCGGCCGTCGCTCACCGGCGAGAGGTTGAGCGGATAGGGGTGATCGCCCACACCGCTGGCGTTGAACAGCGCGGGATTCTGCGCGCGGAACTTGCGCGAGCCCGCCGCGTTGGTCGGGCAGCCCTCCGCCCCGGCGATCGAGCCGCGCAGCTCCTGGTAGGAGTTGTCGACGCAGTAAAGCGTGCGGATGAAGATCAGCGGCTTGGTCTGACCGTAGTTGCCCGGATAGCCCTGCGG